>NZ_JAZDUE010000001.1:0-520261 GCF_036350515.1 Gordonia prachuapensis
TCAACACCAACTCGATCTTCGGTCGCCCACCTGCCATACCCCAGGATCCCACGCCCGAGCAGCCCGTTTGCCGCGCAACATCCCTCCGTTACAGTTATTTAACGAATTTATGGCGCAGGACACTAGCCGAGCGGTGTATCGAGACCATCCGCCACGTCCCCCGGATCTGCCCGCAACGCCGGCATCAGGTACCGACGGACGTGCCTGATGACGGCGTCCGGGTCGTCAGGGTCGATGGTCTCCGACGGTACGGTTCCGAGGCTGATCAGCACGCGCGCAACCCATTCCGACACCTCGGCGAGGTTGTGCCCGGGGTGGATCTCGCCACGTGCCGCGGCGGCCTCGATATAGGGCCGCCAAAACTGCGCGAGGTCGGGAACCAGGCCCGCGACACCGGCGCCGGCGCACGCGGCGAAGTCGTCGGGCTCCTCGGTCCGCAGGCGAAGGAGTAGCGTGCCAGGGTCGTCGTAGGCGCCACGTCCGATCCGTACCCCTGCCGCCACCTGCCGCTCGAAGTCGTCGATCTCGTCGAGTTCGCCGACGGCGTCCGACCAGAACGATTCGTTCAGCCGCACCAGGGCGGCGCCGATCAAGGTCGACTTGTCCGGAAAGTGCCGATAGAGCCAGGCCCGTGAGACGCCCGCGGTCTCGGCCACCTCTTGCATCGTGGTCGCCCGGATTCCCTTGTCGGCCAGTAATTTCTCGGTTGCGTCGAGCAGCCGTGCGCTGACGGTGCTCGTGGGCCGACTCTGTGGCGGTGCCTCCTTCACGTTCGAACCCTAGCAAAACCCGTAGACAAATCTCGGATTCTGTTTACCCGGCGATGGAAATGCGGTAGACAGAATATGCAATCTGTCTACTGATCCGGTGCGGCCGGGCGTTCGGTGAGGAATATGACATGAGTCCATACCTACCGCGGACCGCGGTCATCGGGGCCGGCATCAGCGGCCTCACCGCGGGCAAGATGCTCGCCGACTACGGCGTGCCCTACACCTGTTTCGAGTCCTCGGACCGCATCGGTGGGAACTGGGCGTTCGGGAATCCGAACGGGCACAGCAGCGCCTATCGTTCGCTGCACATCGACACGTCCAAACATCAGTTGTCGTTCCGGGATTTTCCGATGCCCGAGAGTTATCCGGACTTTCCCCACCACACCCAGATCAAGGCATACCTGGACTCATATGCCGAAGCCTTCGGTCTCCTCGAGAACATCGAGTTCGAGAACGGTGTCACCCACGCCCGTCGTCTCGAGGACGGCGGCTGGGAACTCGAGACCCAGCGGGGCGAGCGGCGACTGTTCGATCTGCTGATCGTGGCCAACGGGCACCACTGGGATCCTCGACTTCCCGATTTCCCCGGTCAATTCGACGGGCTCGAGATGCATGCCCACCACTACGTCGACCCGAAGACGCCGCACGAGTTCACCGGAAAGCGAATCCTGGTGGTGGGCTTGGGAAACAGCGCCGCCGACATCGCCGTCGAGCTGTCGTCGAAGGCGCTCGACAACACGCTGACCCTGTCGACCAGATCGGGTGCGTGGATCGTGCCGAAATACTTCGCGGGAACGCCGGCCGACAAGTACTACCACACGTCCCCGTACATCCCGTGGTCGTGGCAGCGGAAGTTCATGCAGGTCATGCAGCCGGTGACGGCCGGACGTCCGGAGGACTACGGGCTGCCGACGCCGAATCACAAGTTCTTCGAAGCACATCCGACACAGTCGGTCGAACTGCCGTTGCGCCTGGGGTCGGGCGACGTGATCGCCAAACCCAACATCGCCAGACTCGACGGCGAGACGGTGCACTTCGAGGACGGAACCGCCGACGACTTCGACATCATCATCTACGCAACCGGTTACAACATCACCTTCCCGTTCTTCGACGAGGACTTCATCAGCGCTCCGGACAATCGCATCGACCTGTACAAGCGGATGTTCTATCCCGGTATCGACGACCTGGTCTTCGCCGGGTTCGCGCAGGCGACTCCGACGTTGTTCCCGTTCGTCGAGTGCCAGGCGCGGTTGATCGGCGCCTACGCGGTCGGCCGCTACCGCCTGCCCGCCGTCGACGACATGCACCGCGTCATCACCGAGGACATGCAGTTCTACACCGGGCACATGCTCGATCGACCCCGCCACACCCAGCAGCTCGATCACTATCTCTACGAACACGATATGAGGACCAAGGAGATCCCGTCGGGGATGAGACGAGCGGCCGCACAAGGGGGTCCGGCCTGGTCACGGGTGGGTGAGCAGTCCGTCGAACCGGCTGCCGCGACGGCGGGAGCCGGACAGTGACCACCCGGCAGAACGTGACATTCGATTCCCTCGGGACCACCTGCGACGCCTGGTTCTATCCGGGTACCGAGCGATCGCCATTCGATGGTTCGGCCGGGCGGCCGGTGGTCGTCATGGCGCACGGATTCGCCGGTACCAAGGACTCCGGGCTCGACCCCTATGCTCGGCGGTTGGCGGATGCCGGCCTGGCGGTGTTCGTGTTCGACTATCGCGGCTTCGGGTTGTCGGGAGGCGAGCCGCGTCAACGTATCTCGATGCGTGCACAGGCCGAGGACTACCGCAGCGCGATCGTCGCAGCGAAACGCCAACCGGGCATCGACCCCGGACGCGTGATCCTGTGGGGGATCTCCCAATCCGGCGGCCACGCACTGATCGTCGCCGGTGGCCGATCCGACGTCGCCGCGGTGATCAGCATGGTCCCGCTCGTGAACGGGTTGTCGGCGGGCGTGCACCACTACCCGCAGGTGGGTGCCGCGTCGATGCTGCGTTCCACCGTCGTGGGGATCGGCAGCGCACTGGGGGCGAAGGCGGGGCGTTCGCCGATGATGATGCCGGTCGTCGGCAGGCCGGGGGAGAAGGCGGCGCTCACCTCGCCGGGCTTCTACGAGGACTACCTCGCGATCGCCGGACCATCATGGCGCAACGAGGTCGACGCCTCCGTCGGCCTCGAACTCGGCAGCTTCCGCGCCGACAAGGCGGCCGAGAACGTCGATGCTCCGGTCCTGATGCAGATCGCCGACTTCGATCAGGGCGCACCACCGCACGCCGCGGCCAAGGCGGGGTTCAAGGCGCGCGCCGAGGTTCGGCACTATCCGTGCGACCACTTCGACGTGTTCGAGGGCAAGGACTGGTTCGAGACCGCTGTCGCACATCAGATCTCGTTCCTCACCAGGCACCTCACGGCCGAGGTGTCGGCGGCCGGGGCCGCGGCGCGATGAGCGGCACCGCGCTGGTGGTCGGTGGCGCTTCGGGGATCGGGCTTGCCGTGGCGAAAGCGTTTGTCGCCGAGGGGGATCAGGTCGTCGTCGCGGATGTGAACGCCGAGGCCGCGCGGTCGGCCGCCGACGAGATGGGCGCCCTCGCGGTGGCCATGGACGTCACCGACGAGGCGTCCGTCGCCGCCGGCTTCGACGGCATCGAGGACCTGCAGACGGTGGTGAGCTGCGCCGGCCTGACGATCCCGGGTGCCATCACCGAACTGCCTCTCGAACAGTGGCAGACCACCATCGACGTCTGTCTCACCGGGGCGTTCCTCGTGCTCAAACACGCCGGACAGCGCATCGCCGACGGCGGCAGCATCGTCGTGATCTCGTCGCTCAACGGTCGACAGCCCGGTGCGGGGATGGGCGCCTACTGCGCATCGAAGGCCGGGGTGACGATGCTGGTGGAGGTGGCCGCGCTCGAGCTGGCGTCACGCGGAGTCCGAGTGAATGCCGTGTCGCCGGGCCTGGTCGACACCCCCTTGACCGCGGGATTGTCGATCGTGCCGGGGCTGACCGAGGAGTACATCGAGAACACACCCCTGGGACGGGCCGGGCGCCCGGACGAGATCGCCGACATGGTGACCTTCCTGGCCTCCGACAAGGCGTCCTGGATCACCGGGGCTGCCTTCGACGTCAACGGTGGCGCACATTTGCAGCGTTACCCCGATGTGCTCGGCAAGCTGCGCGCCATGGTGCCTTGACGGTTCTTCCCCTGGATCTCACTTCGTCCCCCAGCTGCATCTGGGGGACGAAGCGGCATGTGGCGGACGAACGGCGCTTGTGGATGGAATCCGCAGAAGGTGTCGCGATACCGGCATGATGACCACTCATGGACGATCTGGGTATCGGCTCCGAGCATCTCCTGTTTCGAGCAGCAGCACTTGGCCGGGGCACTTCGGACGCCGCCTTGCGCCGCGGCGTCGAGAACGGCGCGATCGCGCGTGTCTGGCGCGGTGTCTACCTGCCGGCCGGTACCGATGAACGGGCGCAACGCCACTCCGCATCACTCGAGAGGTATCGGGTGGTGGTGATCGGGGCATCGAGCAGCGGTGGCCCGGAGCGGACCGTGAGTCATGTCTCGGCGGCCGCCATGCACCGTATTCCGATGCTGTATCCGGATCTGTCCAAGGTCCACTTCACCTCGGCCACAACCGGAAGGCGGGGTGGCCGCGGGATCATTCATCAGGCTGCACTTGCCGACTCCGATGTCTGCATCGTCGACGGCATCCCGGTCACATCCGTGGCCCGCTCGGCCTGCGACGTCGCGCGGACAAGCACGCTGTTACAAGCGGTCTGTGTTCTGGATTCGGCGCTTCGACGCGGTACTACGATGGGCGACTTGCAAGCACAGCTCGCACGCCTCAGGCGACACCACGGCGTCGCGATGCTGCGCGCGGCCCTGGCCCGTACGGACGGCTCTTCGGAGAGTATCGGTGAGACAGTCAGTCGGTTCGTGATGGCCGAAAGCACGAAGATCCCGGCGCCGGAGTCACAGGTGAGTATCGACGTCGACATCGGCGGCAGGCGCACAGAGGTGCGGGGTGATTTCGGCTGGCGAGACGCCAACGGTGTCCTCCGGGTGGTCGGTGAGTTCGACGGTCGTTTCAAGTACCACCGGTCGAATCCGTTCGGCGACGATCGTCTGCCGGAGGAGGTCATCTACGAGGAGAAGCTACGGGAAGACGCGATCCGCGCGGCCGGCCCCCATGTGGTCCGCTGGACATGGGGTGACACCCTTCGTCCGAAGGTGCTCCACGCGAAGGTGATCGCCGCACTGCAGGCCTCTGGCCTCATCACGTGAGTTCCTCCCCCACGTGTTGCCTCGTCCGCTACCTGCAGATGGGGGACCAATCGGGAAGTGGGGGAGGAGGAACCGATCAGGAGCCGGGGAACGGCTCGCCGGGGGTGCCGGAGTCCCGGCGCAGGACCCGCAGCGAGCCCTCGACGCGCACCTCGGTGAACTGGCCGGTCGCGAGGGCCTGGCAGTAGATCTCGTACGGGGGACGGCCGCCGTCCTCGGGGTTCGGGAACACGTCGTGGATCAGCAGCGCACCACCGATCCGCACCCACGGCGCCCAGCCGTCGAGGTCGGTCTGCGCGGCCTGCATGCTGTGGCCACCGTCGATGAAGACGAAGTCGGCGGGTTGTCCCCACACCTTCGCAGCGGTCGCCGACGGCGCCAGCATGCCCACGACGGTGTCCTCGAGTCCCGCGTCGAACATGGTGCGGCGGAAGCGCGCCGACGTGTCCAGCGTGCCGGTGTGCGGGTCGACCAGCGACTCGTCGTGGTACTCCCAACCGGGCTGATGTTCTTCGGAACCGCGGTGGTGGTCGACGGTGACGATGGTCGCCTCACACGCCTCGGCGGCGGCACCGAGGAACACCGTCGACTTGCCGCAATACGTGCCGATCTCGACGCCGACTTTTGTCGAATCACGTTGTGACAGATACTCACCCGCGATCTCGAACAGGGTCTGCGCCTCGTCGAGCGGCATGAACCCGGGCGCGTCCTCGGCGACCTTCCGTCGCTCCGGCGATGGTGTGTTCGACATCTGCGTCGACGATGCGGTCATGAGGCAGATCCTATCCGTTCACCCATCGCCGCACAGTAGGGTGAGCCGTATGCAAGCACAGGTGCTGACCGCAGAGACCGGTCCCGAAGGACTCGAGCTGACCACTGTCGACGACCCGAAGCCCGCCGACGGACAGGTCCTCGTCGACATCAAGTCGTGCGGGGTGTGTTTCCCCGACCTCCTCATGAGTCAGGGCAAGTACCAGCTCCGCGTACCGACTCCGTTCACCCCGGGTACCGAGGTGGCCGGTGTGGTGCGTGAGGCGCCGGCGGGATCGTCGGTCAAGGCCGGCGACAAGGTGCTCGTGGCCTCGGTCGTCGGTGGCTTCGCCGAGCAGGTCGTCGCGGCTCCCGAGCAGCTCCTGCCGCTGCCCGACGGCCTGTCGTTCGAACAGGGTTCGGCGATGGGCATCAACTACCAGACGGCGTTGTTCGCGCTCAAGGTACGTGCGCAGACGGCGCCTGGTGAGGTCGTCGGCGTCCTCGGCGCGGCAGGTGGCGTGGGAACCGCATCGATCATGGTGGCGAAGGCCATGGGCGCCAAGGTGATCGCGATCGTGCATCGCAAGGGTGCCGAGGAGCTGCTGCGCAGCGCGGGCGCCGACGAGGTGGTCCAGCTCGAAGAGGGCTGGGGTGCGAAGCTCAAGGAGATCGAGCCGGCCGGTGTCGACGTGATGATCGACCCGTCGGGTGGTGAGGTTTTCGACGAGGCCCTGCGCCAGGTGGCGCCCGACGGCCGGTACGTGGTCATCGGGTTCGCCGCGGGCGGTATCCCCACCGTGAAGCTCAACCGGGTGCTCTTCCGCAACATCTCGGTGGTGGGCGCGGCCTGGGGCGAGTACGTGCGCACCCACCCGGATCTGCCGGCTCTGTTGCACGACGAGCTGGGGGAGATGATCGCCGCCGGGATGAGTCCGCAGGTCAACGTCACCTACACGCTCGACGAACTGCCGAAGGCGTTGACGGATCTCGCCGAGGGGCGGATCCTGGGGAAGGCAGTCGTCAAGATCGCCGACTGACGACGGGTCTCGATACGCCTCCTCGCAGGCTCGTCGGCTACTCGACCACCGGGTGGGCCTCCTCGCAGGCTCGTCGGCTACTCGACCACCGGGTGGCGAGCGAGCCTGCGAGCCCGGCGCGTATCGAGGCCGACCCGACCACAACCTGCCCGAGGAGTCCACCATGTGCCGCAACATCACCGAACTCCGCGGCTTGGAACCCGCCGCGACCGACGAGGAGATCGAGGCCGCGGCGCGACAGTACGTCCGTAAGGTCAGCGGCGTCCGGCATCCGTCGGCCGCCAACGTCGAGGCGTTCGAAGCGGCTGTGCAGAAGGTCACCGACGCCACCCACGAACTGCTCGACGCGCTCCCCGAACGGCGGCAGCCGCCCAAGACGGTGCCGCCACTGCGGCGTCCCGAGGTCCGGGCGCGGATTGCCGCGCGCGACTCGGCATAGTCCGACATCGACCAAGGGCCGGGTCGGCTTTCACCCAGTGGACGTCGTCCGGCGGATGGCAGCGGTGGTCCTCGCTACTGTGCAGAGATGACATCCGCACCCCGCCTGCTGCGCATCACAGCCGCAGCCGTCGTGCTGGTCATCGGTGTGATGGCCGCCGTCGCTGTGCTCGCACCCCCGCGCGCGGCTGCGGCGCCCACCGACAACTGTGCGCCGCCGGGCGTGGGGTCCGCGTCGGCCGCCCCGGTGAATCTCGCCGCGGCCGATCAGGGCGGCGACGACCGCTTCACCACGGAGACCACGACACCGATCGACCAGATCGACGTGAGCGGACTGGAACTGCTGACGCCCGGGCGGCTGTCGGTCGGGACGCTCTCGGATGCCGGCCCCAGCATCTGCGTGAACAGCGAAGGGGTGTTCACCGGCTTCGACAACGAGCTCCTCAAGGCGGTCGCGGCCAAACTGGGCCTGCAGATCCAATTCGCCGGCACCGAGTTCGCCGGGTTGCTGTCGCAGGTGGCCAACAACCGGTTCGACGTGGGGTCGTCATCGATCACTACGACCGACGAACGGCGGCGCACCGTCGATTTCACCAACGGTTACGACTTCGGATACTTCTCGCTGGTCGCCCCCGACGGTGGCTCGATCGGGGGATTCGACGACCTGAACGAGTCGGTGCGCATCGGCGTCGTCCAGGGCACGGTGCAGGACGACTACGTCGTCAACACGCTGGGACTCGACCCCGTCAAGTTCCCCGACTACGCCACCGCGTACGCCAACCTGAAGGCCGGCCAGATCGACGCCTGGGTGGCGCCGTCGCAGCAGGCCGAAGGGTCGGTGCAGCCCGGCGACAACGCCTCGATCGTCGAGAACACCTTCAGCGTCAACAACTTCATCGCCTGGGCGATCGGCAAGAACAAGCCGCGCCTGACCGAGGCGCTCAACTCCGGACTGGACGCCGTGATCGCCGACGGCACCTACGCCGACCTCTACGCCGACTGGGTTCCGCGCGAACTGCCCGACGGATGGAAACCGGGGAGCAAGGCCGCCCCCGAACCCGAGCTGCCCGATTTCGCCGCGATCGCCCGGGAGAACGCGGCCGCCGACGACTCCGAGGACACCGACACGGCCCCGCGGAGCACTCTCGAGCAGCTCGGCGCCACCTTCTTCGACTGGGAGCTGTACAAGGAATCGTTCCCCGATCTCATCAAGACCGGCCTGGTCAACACCTTGATCCTGTCGGCCGTGTCCGGTGTGTTGGGCACGATTCTCGGCATGCTGCTGGCGGTCGCCGGCATTTCGCGGTCCCGATGGCTGAGATGGCCGGCGCGTGTCTACACCGACATCTTCCGAGGCCTGCCCGCCGTGGTGGTCATCCTCATCGTGGGTCTCGGTGTCGGCCCCGTGGTCCGCGGCATCACCGGCAACAACCCCTACTGGCTGGGCGCGATCGCCCTGGCGCTGCTGGCCGCGGCGTACATCGGGGAGATCTTCCGCGCCGGCATCCAGAGCGTCGACGACGGGCAGATGGAAGCCGCGCGTGCCATCGGATTCAGTTACCGCCAGTCGATGCGGCTCGTCGTCGTGCCGCAGGGCGTGCGACGCGTGTTGCCGGCTCTGATGAACCAGTTCATCTCCCTCATCAAGGACAGCTCGCTGGTGTACTTCCTGGGATTGCTGGCGAGCCAACGCGAACTGTTCGCGGTGGGACGTGATCTCAACGCGCAGACCGGCAACCTGTCGCCGCTGGTCGCTGCCGGCATCGTCTACCTCGCGCTGACCATCCCGCTGACGCATCTGGTCAATTACATCGATGCCCGGCTGCGGACCGGTAGACCTGCCGAAACCGAGGACGACCCCCTGCCGCCGACCGCCGTCGAGAAGGGATGAGCAGTGTCCGATCCCACCAACAGCCGTGACGCCGTGTCCCGAGATGCCGTGTCACTGACCGGCACTGGATTGCATCTGTCCTTTGGCAAGAATCATGTCCTGCGCGGCGTGGACATCCAGGTCGACGCCGGGACGACCACCACGGTGATCGGTCCGTCGGGATCGGGGAAGTCGACACTGCTGCGGGTGCTCAACCGGCTGCACGAACCCGATCAGGGCGACATCCTGCTGGACGGGCGTTCGGTCCTGGCGGACAATCCCGACGAGCTGCGGCGCCGCATCGGCATGGTGTTCCAGCACTTCAATCTGTTCCCGCACAAGACTGTCGCCCAGAACATCGCGCTCGGACCACAGAAGCTCCGCAGTCTGAGCAAGGACGAGGCGCATGAGGTGGCGTTACGGCAACTCGACATCGTCGGCCTGCGGAACAAGGCCGACGCGCGGCCGGGCAACCTGTCCGGCGGGCAACAGCAGCGCGTCGCCATCGCCCGCGCATTGGCGATGGAACCTCAGGTGATGTTCTTCGACGAGGCGACGTCGGCGCTCGACCCCGAACTGGTGAAGGGTGTGCTCGCGCTGATCACCGAGCTGTCCGAGAAGGGCATGACGATGGTCGTCGTGACCCATGAGATGGGCTACGCCCGCAACGTGTCCGACCATGTGCTGTTCATGGACCACGGGGCGGTCGTGGAAACCGGTGCACCCGAGCAGATCTTCACCGATGCGTCGTCGGAACGCCTGCGCAACTTCCTGTCTCAGGTGCTCTGAGCGGAGCTGATGCCGAACAGGTCGGCGGCGTTTCGGTAGATCACGTCGCGCAGCCAGTCGTCGCCCAGGTCGAGCCGGATCAGTGCCTCGAGGGCATGCGTGTACGGATACGGGATGTTCGGGAAGTCGCTGCCGAACAGGATCCGATCGCTGAGATCGAGTAAGCGGGGCAACGCATCTCGCGGGAACGGTGCCGATTCCTCGGCGAAGTCGGTGAACGACATCGTCGTGTCGAATCGGACGTTGCGATATCGGTCGGCGATGTCGAGGAACTCCACGTACTCCGGGGTTCCCATGTGCGCGATGATCAGCGGCAACGACGGAAAACGATGGAGCAGTGCCGCTATCGGCCCGGGGCCGGTGTAATTGCCGGGAGCCGGGCCCGACCCGCAATGGATGATCACCGGGATCTGACTGTCGGCGATCTGCGACCACACGCCGTCGAGGAGCGAGTCCGTCGGCGTGAAGTCGCCGACCTGGATGTGACACTTGAACACCCCGACGCCGCGTGCGATGGCCTGTGACACGTAGGTCGGCGCCGACTCCTCCGGGTAGAACGTCGCCGTGTGCAGACAATCGGGGTGGTGGGCGGCGAAGTCGGTGGCCCACCCGTTGAGCCACTCGGCCATGTCCGGCTTGTGGGGATACACGAGCGACGAGTAGGCGCGGATACCGAACTCCTGCAGAGCCGCGACCCGGACGTCTTCGTCGGCGCGGTACGTGATCGGCCATTCGCGGCCGAGCATCGGCCCCGCGGAGTCGAAGTACGCCCAGACCTTGTCCATCACCGGTTTCGGCATGAAGTGGGTGTGGACGTCGATGAGTCCGGGCAGGCCGAGTGATGTCCAGATCGCCCTGACCCGGGCGGCTTCGTCGGCGCTGAACGGTGGGGACGTGCTGTTCGGAACGGCGCTGTTCACGTCGTCAACGCTACCTCCGCGCGTTTCCGATCACCCGTCGCGGTGGTCGGAGAGCATCGCTTCCGCGCGGAGGAGGATGGCCTCGAAGATGAACTCGAATGTTCGCTCGTTGACGTTGTCGATGTGATGACCGCGGGTGGACAGGGCCTCGATCAGTGGGTCGTTCGGACGTACGGTGCCATCGGGATCGGCTTCGCTGCCGGTGAAGACGCCGAAGTGTTCGAGCATCGCGCTGCCACACACGTGCGCCAGGAGCGAGAGGTACACCTCCAGAGCACCGTCGCGGGTGAACCCCGCGGACACCAACGAGGCGATGATGGTCTCCAGCTTCTCGGCCATCACCTCGAGTGACGCGGGGCTCGACCGGGCATTGCGAACGCGCAGAAGCGTCAGTTCGACCATGACCGGCTGCGCCCGGAAGGTCCGGTGCATCCGGCGGAAGTGTCTGCGGAGTGCGTCCTGCCAGTCGTCGGCACCTTCGAACGGGGTCGCCTCCTGGTACTCCGCGCCGGCCTTCTCCGACATCGCGTCGAGGAGGTCCTCCTTCTTGCGGAAGTACCAGTAGATGCTCGTGACCCCGACGTCGAGGTGCTTGGCGAGCAGCGGCATGCTGAATTCGGCCAACGACACTTGATTGGCGACTTCGAAAGCGCCGGTGATGATCTCGTCGGCGGAGATCGACCCGCGGGGGCGTCGGTTCGTCGAGGTTCGGCGAGTCTTGGGGCTGGCCATCGTCTCCCTTCCCTCCGCCGGCGCGGCGCCCGGCGTTTCGGACGCTCGACCAACCCTACGTGGTCGTTCGGCGCCGGGGTTTCGCGAGAAAGTCGGTCCGCGCGGCGGCATGACCGATTTGACGGAAAACCCTTCTCCCGTGATCTGTATCACGCTAGTGTTCTGCCCGGAGGAGTTACCGTGATCGTTACTGTTGCGCTTACTGGAAGTCCTCTTCGCAGGCCAGGGCAAGGATCTCGGCCGCGTCAGCTCTGAAGGGGGCCACATGAAAGCAGCATCTCCATTCTTCAAGCGCAGCCTTCGTTCGACGGTCATGGCCGGGGCGGCGGGATTGCTCGTCCTCGGCGGCGTGACAGCGTGTGCCGACGACAGCTCGTCAGACTCCTCGGCCCCGGCCGGTGACACCTCTGCCCTTCCGTCGAACCCGGCCACGGGTGATCCGATCAAGATCGGCTACATCACCCCCGAGGGTGGGGCGGTGTCGCTGCCCATGGTGCGCGAGGGTGGTGAGGCTGCCGCGCAGTACCTGAACAACAATGGCGGCGGAATCGGTGGGCACCAGGTGGATCTCGTCGTCTGCGAGCAGCAGGAGGACCCCGCCTCGGCAACCGCCTGCGCCAACCAGATGGTGGAGGACCAAGTCGCAGCGGTCATCTCGCCGTTGGGGGCGCAGGGCGCGGTGATGCTGCCGATCATCACCGGCGCGGGCATCCCCTACATCTCGCAGGCGCCCGTGTCGCAGGTCGAGATGGTCTCGGAGAACGCCTACATGCTCTCCGGCGGCATCGTCGCAGTCCTTTCGGGGCAGGCGGCCACCGCTGCGCAGGCCGGATACAAGAAGTTCACCGTGCTCGTCGGTGACAGTGGTGACGCAGCCGCGTCCGTGCAGGCGCTGGGCACACCGATGTTCCAGCAGGCCGGAATCGAACTGAAGGTCGTGACGGTGCCGACCGGGACCGCTGATCCCACACCACAGATCACCGCCGGCCTCGCCGACAACCCGGACGCCGTCACGATTCTCGGCGACACCGGGCAGTGCATCTCGTCGCTGAAGGCCCTGCAGACCGTCGCGCCCGACGTGCAGAAGTATCTGATCGCCAGCTGCCTCGACAAACCCGTCCTCGACAACGTCGGGAACGAGGCCGTCGCCGGAGCCAAGGCGTTCACCACGGTCGTCGTGGGCGCCGACACCGAGTCGTCTGACCTGTACCGCAGCGTGATGGCCGAGTACGCCCCGGACACCGACCCGGCCGGGCTCGGCTACCTCGGCTACCAGGTGGTCATGTCACTCGGCGAGGTGGGGGAGTCGCTGACCGGGCCGGTCACGCCGGAGGCGATCGCCACCGCGATGTCGTCGGCGAAGGATGTGCCGCTGCCGGCGGCAGAGGGCATCACGTTCACCTGTGACGGCAGCGCGGTGCCTCAGCTGAGGGCGTTGTGCAGTCGGGCGATCCTCGTCAGCGACGTCACCGATGACGCGACGCTGGAGAACACGACAGCGGTCAACAACGGCGCGAACTGACCGCACCGACCGAATGGTCGGGGGTCGCCACGTGCGGCCCCCGACCGAGGACGTCTCATGACACAGCATTTCGCCTTCCTCGCGTTGGGCCTCGGCAACGGTGCGGTCTACGCCGCACTCGGCCTCGCCCTGGTGATGACCTTCAAGAGCTCCGGTGTGGTGAACTTCGCCACCGGCGCCGTCGCCCTTTATGCCGCATACACTTTCGCGTTCCTACGGCACGGCGAGCTGCTCATCCCGATCCCCGGGTTCCCGTCGACCATCGATCTCGGCGGAGATCTGGCCGTGGCACCCGCGCTGATCATCTCGGTCGTCATCTCGGCGGTGCTCGGCGTGATCCTGTATCTGGCCGTCTTTCGTCAGATGCGGACCGCTCCAGTGTTGGCGAAGGCGGTGGCCTCCATCGGCCTGATGCTGGTGATCCAGGCACTCATCGCCTTGCGGGTCGGAGCGGACACGCCGACCGTCGGCCCGATCTTCGCGCCGAAGCCGGTCGAGATCGGCAGCAGCGCGGTGCCGGCCGACCGTCTGTGGCTGGCCGTCGTCATCGTCGGTATAGCCGTGTGCGCCGGACTCGTGCTGCGCTACACCCGTTTCGGGGTCGCCACCGAGGCTGCCGCCGAGTCCGAGAAGGGTGCGCTCGTCACCGGGTTGTCGCCGGATCGGATCGCCATCAGCAACTGGGCGTTGTCGTCGGCCACCGCGGGTATCGGCGGTATCGTCATCGCGCCGATCGTGCCGCTGAACCCGGTCGCGTACACCATGTTCATCGTGCCTGCCCTCGCCGCTGCCCTGGTGGGGAACTTCGCCAGCATCGCCGTCACGGTCGGCGCAGGACTGCTCATCGGGATGCTGCAGTCGGAGGCCACGAACCTGCAGTCGACCTGGGACTGGCTGCCGCAGGCCGGTGTCGCCGAGGCGGTGCCGCTCGTCCTCATCGTCGGATTCCTGCTGATCCGCGGGCAGCCGCTGCCGGGACGCGGTGCGGTGATCCGCCAGTACATGGGGCGATCGCCGAGGCCGCGACGCCTGACGCTGTCGGTGGTGATCGGTGTGATCGTCGGGTTCGGTGCGCTGCTCACCACATCGGGGAGTCTTCGGCTCGCGGTCATCGCCACGATGATCTTCGGGGTGATCGCGCTCTCGCAGGTCGTGGTCACCGGTTACGCCGGTCAGGTGTCGCTCGCACAGCTCACCCTGGCCGGGGTGGGCGCCTACAGTCTCAGTAGATTCAGCTCCGATCTGGGTGTGCCGTTCCCGATCTCGCCGCTGCTGGCGGCGTGCGCGGCGATGGTGGTCGGGGTGTTGGTAGGACTTCCCGCCCTGCGGGTGCGTGGTCTCCCGCTGATGGTCGCGACACTCGCGCTGGCGGTGTTCCTCGAAGCCTTCTGGTTTCGCAACCCGACCTTCAACGGCGGAATGCAGGGAGCGCCCATCGAACCGCCGACGCTGTTCGGACTGGATCTCGGAATCGGTGCGGGCCAGGGATATCCCCGTCTCGCCTTCGGCATCGTCTGCCTGGCGACCATCGTGATCGTCGCCGTCGGAGTGGCCTGGCTGCGCCGCAGCCGCCTGGGCGCGTCGATGCTCGCGGTGCGGGCGAACGAACGATCGGCGGCCGCCACCGGCATCAACGTCGGCGTCGTCAAGCTCGCGGCGTTCGCCATCGCGTCCTTCATCGCGGGTCTGGGTGGCGCGCTGCTTGCGTATCAGCAAACCCTGGCCACCGCAGGCAGTTTCACGGTGTTCGCCGGGATCGGGCTGTTCGCGATCTTCTACGTTGCAGGTGTGACGTCGATCTCCGGAGCGTTGCTCGCCGGCGTGCTCGCCCCCGGTGGCATCCTCTACTTCGCCTCCGACCGCTACCTCGCGTTCGGTGACTATTACATGCTCGTCAGCGGAATCCTGTTGGTGCTCACCGTGGTCACCAACCCCGACGGTCTCGCCGGCCTCCTCCACAGGTGGATGTCGCGGAGAACTTCGGCACCGACCGCACCCGTGATCGGCACAGACCACTTGGAGTCCACCCTCGCGCCGCGTCCGGACACACCTGCCCGGTCGGGGTCGGCCGAGGTCATCCTGTCGGTCGAGGCGATGACCGTTCGGTACGGAACGGTGCGGGCAGTCGATGATGTCGGTTTCGATGTGCGTTCCGGTGAGATCGTGGGACTGATCGGGCCGAACGGGGCAGGCAAGACGACGCTGATCGACGCCGTCGGCGGATTCGTTCGCTCGGACGGTCGGGTGGTGCTGGCCGGCACGGAACTGAGCGGTCCGCCGCATCGCCGGAGCCGGGCAGGCCTGGGCCGGACATTCCAGGATCTCGAGCTCTATGACGAACTCTCCGTGGCGGAGAACGTCCTCGCCGGCATGAACGGGAGCGACGCGTCGGAGACCTGCGACGCGGTCCTGCGACTGCTCGACATCCACGGCCTCGCCGATACGGCCGCGGCGGACCTGTCGCAAGGTCAGCGGCAGCTGGTGTCGGTGGCCCGGGTCCTCGCCCGACGCCCCGCCGTAGCGCTCCTCGACGAGCCCGCCGCGGGACTCGACAGCGCCGAGAGTCGGTGGCTGGGTGACCGGCTCAGGGCGGCACGGGAATCCGGTGTGACGATGCTCCTCGTCGATCACGACATGGATCTGGTGTTCGACATCTGTGACCGGGTCGTCGTGCTCGACCTCGGCCGGGTGATCGCATCCGGGACACCGGCCGAGATCCGTAGTGACCCACGGGTTGTCAGCGCCTACCTCGGGTCACCCGCGCACGACGAGCGTGACGGGGCACCCACACCGCCGGCGAACGAGGAGGTACCGACATGACCGTGCTGGACTGCACCCACCTCGACGCCGGGCATGTGCGGACGAGTCCGTGTATCCGTGGCCTCGACTTCGCCGTCGACGAGGGTGAGGTCGTCGCCATCCTCGGGCCGAACGGCGCCGGCAAGACGACGTTGCTGCTGACACTGTCGGGCCTGATCCCGAGAATGGGTGGGACGGTCCGTGTCGGCGGCGACGAGATGCCGTCGGGCAACCCCCGACGTGCGGTCCGTGCCGGGGTTGTCCTGGTGCCCGACGACCGCGCCCTGTTCCGGCGGCTCAGTACGCGGCAGAACCTGCGACTGGCGATCCACCAGCGCACGCGCAGGTCCGGCGACCACACGATGGAGGAAGTGCTGCAGTACTTTCCGGCTTTACGGCCGCGTCTGCGGGTCGCCGCCGGGCAGCTCTCCGGTGGCGAGCAGCAGATGCTCGCCATCGCACGGGCCCTGCTGCAGAAGCCGAAGGTCCTGCTCATCGATGAACTCAGCATGGGCCTTGCCCCGGTGGTGGTCGAGTCGATCATGTCGGTGCTGCGCGACGTCGCGGCCACGGGCACCGCGGTCGTCCTCGTCGAACAGCACGTACGGCTGGCGCTCGAGGTCGCCGACCGGGCAGTCGTGCTGGTACACGGTACGGTCGCCCTGGAGGATGCGGCAGCGACCCTGGCCGCGGACATGGGGCGGGTCGAACGCGCGTATCTGCACGGTGTCGGAGACCAGCCGACACCGGCGTGACCGGTCGGTTAAGCGTCGCCCGGACGTCGCGCCTTGCGGGGCATCGGCCCGTCCCAGTTCTTGGGCACGATGAACACGCCTTCGGCGGTCACCGTCTGTCCCTTCTCATCTGACAGCGAACCGTGCACGATCTTCTTTCGCCCGTCCCGCTCGACGATGACGGCCTCGGCGTGCAGTGATCCGAGTGGGGTGGGGCGCAGAAAGCGCAGCGAGATGGTGCCCGTGTAGCACGGGACGTCGTCGGCGCTACCGGCCTCGCCGAGCACATGGTCGAGAACCATCGCGCAGATCCCGCCGTGCACACAGTCCGACGGACCCTCGTACGCCGCGCCGAGCGTGAAATCCGCGGTGACGCGGTCGTCCGCATGGCGCACCGTCTGCACGGGTGGCGCAATGGCGTTTCGAAGCCCGATCACCGCATTTCCCCACGGCATGCCCTGCAGGTCCGCGGTGAAGCGGACCCCGTAGGACCCGTCGATCTGCTTGGCGCGCAGGGTGTTGACAGCCGCCTCGATCAATCGATGGGCCTCGCGTACCGAGTCGTCGTCGACCTCGGTGCGGATCACCGCGTCGACGAGTTCGCGGACCGAATCGGTGAGCGGTTCGTACAGGTCCCGGCGGCGCGCGATCTCGTCGTCGGAAATGTCCTCGAGGGTGAACTCCATGGGGCTCCTATCGCTGCTCGAACGGTCGCCGTGATCGGCACCGCTCGGCACGGTCTCGGCTCATCGGACGGTCGACTGTGGGCTCGAGGGGTTTGAAGTCGGGGCGGGCACGAGGTCGGGGCGGGCATCGGCGAGGATCTCCTCGCGGTCGGCTTCGAGCGCGAATCCGGCGTCGATGACCTCGGTGGTCGCGGCGCGATACTGCGCCAGATAGTCGTCGGTGTCGCGGTAGCGGCGGGCGAGAAGGTCCGGGTCGGCAGGCGTGGTCGACCCGAACAGCAGGCAGATCCTCGGCAGCTCACCGGAGACGATCCCGCTCAGCACTTGCGTCGGGACATCGACACAGGGGGTGCGGACCCCGCCGCGGACATTGCCGATCTCATCGAGTTCGAAAGTGTCGGTGGCGTCGTCGACGCACAGCGGTGGCGCGGACGGCGGTGGCGTACCTCCGCCGGCCCACCGCGTTAGGTGGCTCAGGGCGGCCCGCAGGACGAAGCGCTGCTGCCCGCGGTTGACCGGCGTGGGACAGCCGAGCAGATCCTCGTACGGGCCGATCTGATGGAGATCGGCGTGCGCGGTGCCGGCGATCTCCCAGAGCCGCAGACGGTCGGTGTCGGGTTGGCGGGACCGGACGAACCGGAAGTTCGTCAGTACGTCGGTCTCGGTTTGCACGATCAGCACCGGGATGCGCAGGGACTCACGGATCGTCGCCGGGTCGGCGTCGAACACGGTGGCGATGTCGACACCGCATCCGGGGTCCCCGAAGGGCATCTCGCCGGCCGCGCGACTGTGGATGAGGATGCCGTCGATCGCGTCGTGGACCTCGACGACATGATTCGCATAGGTCGTGAGCGCCATCGCCGACTGCGACTCACCCACGGCCAAAAGATGTTTCACCGACAGGCCGCCCAGCGGGTGGCTGTCGTCGGAGGCCTGTCGCAGTGCCGCGCAGACGGTGCCGAAGATGTCGAAGCAGTAGGCGTCGCCCGGATGGTGCAGGTCGCCGTAGCGTTGCGGGTCCTTGGCGGCCAGCGACTGCGGTCCACTGCCGAGCGCCATGCCCACCGAGCCGTGGCCGCCTTCGATCCCGGTGAACTGTGCCGAGATCCCGACCCAGACGTATCCGGCTCGGACGAGTTCGTCGGACAGGTAGGTGTACTCGGGTGCCGCGTCGGCCCCGCTCGACACATTGAGCCATTCCACGACGACCGTGCCGGTGAAGTCGGCGGTGTCGATCGGTCGTCGTACCAGGGCGCGGGTCGTGTAGGCGGCGGTGTCGACGACCGCGAACGAGGCACCCGACGGCGCGAAGCTGCGCGCGATACCGTGCACGGCGTACTCGTTCTCGCGGTAGCCATGTGCGGTGAGATCGGGGCCGGGTGTGGCACTGACGATGGAGCAGCCGGCTCCTCCGGTCAGCTCGGTGAACGCCACGGACATCATTTTCCCTGATTCTTGCGGTAGTTCTTGCTGACCTCTCCGAACATCATGTTCATCTTGGTGCCGACCGGCCAACCCACGTAGTAGCAGAGGAACAGCGCGATCTCCTCCAACTGCTCCGGGGTCAGTTCGCCGTTGCCGAGGGCGGCGCCGGCCTGGATCTCGGCGACGTCGACGTGTCCGCCGGCCGCGAGTGCGCCGAGGAGTAGGAGCCGGCGGTCGCGGATGGACAGCCCTTCGCGCGTCCAGACCTCGGCGAAGAGTTGGTCGGCGGTGTGGGCGAAATGCAGTCCTGGTCCGTCGGACATCTCCCATCCGTAGACCTGCGACATCATCTCGAGTCCGCGTCGGCGTTGATCCGATGGCGTGTGCTGGGTGTCGGTGTCGGTCATGCCTCTCCTTCGTGGTGCGGTACGCCGAGGCCGCGTGCCAGGTCGGCGTATGCCCGGGTGCCCAGGGGTAGGTTCACGCCGAGGCGTTCGCCCAGGTCGAGGGCCAGCGCCAGATCCTTCTCTCCCAAGGTTCGCACGTGTGTGAAGATGTCGTACCAGAAATCGTCGGGATCGATCTCGGCTGTGGTGTCGCGCAACATGATTGCACCTGCGCCACCGGTGATGGCATCGGTGTGTCGGACCACCTTGCCGAGCTTGGCGATGTCGATTCCCGCCGCCTCGGCCAGTCGGGACGCCTCGGTGGCGGCGGTGAAGGAGATGAAATGCAGGAGGTTGCGCGCCAGTTTCATCCGGGTCCCGGAGCCGACCGCGTCCCCGGCATGCACGATCATGTCGGCGCACAGTGCGAACGGTTCTTTCAGCTGCTGGTAGGCCTCGCGCGGCCCGCCGACCATGATGGCGAGCCGTCCCTGTTCGGCGCCCGGGGCGCCGCCGGAGATCGGTGCGTCGAGCAGGCGTACGTCCTTCTGCGCACACACCTCGGCGAGTTCGGATGCGGTCTCCGGGCTGATGGTGGAGTGAACCGTGATGATCGTGCCCGGGCGCGCGGTCGACAGCAGACCGTCCGCACCCGATACCACCGCTCGCACCTGCTCGTCGGTGACCACGCAGATCCCGATGATATCCGTGGTGGCGGCGAGCGCGGCCGGCGACTCGGCCGAGCGTGCACCCTGGTCGACGAGGGTTCGCACCGCATCGTCGGACAAGTCGAAGACGATCAGACCGCCGTCCCACTTCGCCAGACGTGCTGCCATGGGTCCGCCGATGTTGCCGAGGCCGACGTAGCCGAGCCGTGCGCGCCCGGCCGACGGTGTGGAGCCGTCGCTCATGACCGGATGACCTGCCCGCCGTCGACGTTGAAGATCTGACCGGTCACCCATCCCGCCTCGTCGGAGAGCAGGAACAGACACATGCCGACCAGATCCTCGGGTGTACCGAACCGCTTGAGCGGCAGCCGGTTGACGATGTCGGCGACCATCTCCTTCGGGGTGGTGGACCGGGTGGCCTCGGTGTCGATGGGTCCCGGAGCGATCGCGTTGACCCGGATGTTCTGGCCTCCGAGCTCGGTGGCCAGCTGTTGGGTGAGGCCGTTCACGCCGACCTTGGCCAGTCCGTAGAAGCCGCTGTAGAGCCACGCCGCCGTGGAGGATTGGTTGACGATGGCGCCACCATCGGTCATGTGCGGATAGACGGCGCGGGTGACGTTGAGCGCCCCGTCGAGGTTCACGCTCATGAACTTCTTGTAGTAGTCCCACGGCACGGTGATGAGGAAATCGAGCTTCATCCCGCCGTAGATGGCGGCGTTGTTCACCAGACCGTGAACCGTGCCGTAGGCGTCGACCGCCGCGGTCGCGAGTGCCTGTGCCGACTGCTCGTCGGAGACATCGGTGTTGACGTACAGGCCGCCGATGTCGGCGGCGACCTGCTTGCCCGTCTCGTCGTTGAGGTCGGCGATCACGACGTTGGCGCCCTCGGCGGCGAGCCCACGCGCGTACGCCTCACCGATCCCTCCGGCGGCGCCCGTCACGATGATGGTCTTGTCCTGGAAACGCTTACGGTTCTCGGAAGTCATTGTCCTGCTTTCTGTTGTGGTTTCGGTTTCGATACGCGGTGGGCTCGCAAGCTCGCTCACCGCTACTCAACCAGCGGCCTTCTTCGTTGATCGAGTAGCCGACGAGCTTGCGAGGAGGCGTATCGAGATCGGTTGGCGGGGCCTCGACTTCGACAAGCTCAGCCCGGCGGATACGCGTCGGGCTCGCAAGCTCGCTCGTCGCTAATCGACCAGCGGTGGGTGGTCCCTTCTTCGTTGATCGACCGGCGGTTGGGTGGTCCCTTCTTCGTTGATCGAGTAGCCGACGAGCTTGCGAGGAGGCGTATCGAGATCGGTTGGCGGGGCCTCGATACGCGTCGGGCTCGCTGCGCTCGCTCGTCGCTACTCGACCAGCGGTTGGAGGCGTATCGAGATCGCCCCAGCGGTCGGTGACAGGTAGTCATGCCGGCGTCGCCACGGCTTTGGACTCCAGATACTCCTCGAAGCCGGCGACACCCATCTCCCGTCCGATACCGGACTGCTTGTAGCCGCCGAACGGCACGTCGGCGGCGTACCAGATACCGCCGTTGATGCCCATCGTGCCGGTCCGAACTCCGTTGACCACCTTGTTGATCCGGTCTGGGTCCGTGCCCCAGACCGCCCCCGACAGGCCGTATGGTGAGTCGTTGGCGATGCGGATGGCGTCGTCGTCGCCGTCATGGGCGAGGATCACCAGAACCGGACCGAAGATCTCCTCCTGCGCCACGCGCGCGGAGTTGTCGAGCCCCGAGATCAGTGTGGGCTCGACGAAGAAACCCGCGCTCTTGTCGGCGGGGCGTCCGCCGCCGACCTCGATGGTCCCGCCCTCGCTCCTGGCGAGTTCGATGTAGGACTCGACGCGTTGGCGCTGCGCCGCGGAGATCAGCGGTCCGCAGATGGTGCCGGGGTCGGTGGGGTCGCCGGCGGCGAACCCCGACATGGCATCTCGGGTGAGAGCCGTTGCCTCCTCGAGCTTTTCGCGAGGAACGAGGAGCCTGGTGGTGATCGCGCAACCCTGCCCGGCGTGGGTGACGACGTTGAACGCCGCCATCGAGCAGGCTGATGCAAGGTCGGCGTCGTCGAGGACGATGAATGCCGACTTGCCGCCCAGTTCGAGGAACACCTTCTTCAGCGTCTCCGCCGCCGACGCCATCACCTTGCGGCCGGTCGCGGTGGAACCCGTGAACGACACCAGGTCGACGCGTGGGTCGGTCGACAACTGGGCGCCGAGTGAGTGGTCGCTGGAGGTGACGATGTTGATCACGCCGGGTGGGAAGTCGGTTTCCTCGGCGATCACCTTCCCGACGAGCGCCGCGCACCACGGTGTGTCGGGTGCGGGCTTCAGGACCACCGTGCACCCGGCGGCCAGGGCCGGGCCGATCTTCGCGAAGTTGATCTGGTGCGGGAAGTTCCACGGGGTGATGGCGCCGACCACGCCGACGCCCTCATAGCGGACCTCGCGAGTGTTCTTGAGGCCCATCGGTTTGGCCAGGCCGAGATCTTTTGTCCACTCGTGGTTCTCGGCGAGATCGGCGAAATAGCCCAAGTCGGTGACCGGGCCTTCGAACTGCGGGCCGCTGGTCAGGAAGGCGGGACAACCGACCTCGGCGACGGTGAGTTCGCGGAACTCATCCCCGTGCGCGAGTAGGGCGTCGCGCAACTGGCGGAGGCATCGAGCGCGGAAGGCGTGGTCGCGCGACCAGTCGGTGGCATCGAAGGCCCGCCGGGCGGCCGCGATGGCGGCATCCATGTCGTCGGCGGTGGCGTCGGCGGCCTGGCCGAGAACCTCTTCGGTTGCCGGGTTCACGACATCGAACGTGCCACTGTTGCCGGTGACGAGTTTGCCGTCGATCAGCAGTTCTGACGACGATGCGGGGCGTAGGGCCATTGTCTGGAACTCCATCTGGACAGGTGTCTGGACTCAAGTTCAAAGCTAGTGTAGCCTCGCTCACATGTCCAGTCCCGTGTTCCAGGAATCGACCCGCCGGAGGCTCACGCAGCAGCAGGCGGAAACCGTCAATCGGCTGACCGACGCGGCCGTCGAGGTCCTCAACACCGAAGGCTTCGACGGGCTTACCGTGCGTTCGGTCGCGAAGTTGGCGGGTGTCGCGCCGGCCACGGCCTACACCTACTTCTCGTCGAAGAGTCACCTTGTCGCGGAGGTCTTCTGGCGTCGTCTCAGTGCCGGCGTCGCGGAGCCGGATCTGTCGTCCCCGCCGGCCGAACGGGTTTCGCAGGTATTGCGCGAGGTCTCGATGGTGGTGGCCGGTGAAGGGCAGCTCGGAGGAGCGGTCACGATGGCGCTGCTGGGCACCGACCCGGACGTCGAGCATCTACGTCTGCGCATCGGCGGATTCATCCGGCGACGGCTCGCCGAGGCGTTGGAGGTCGACCCCGAGCACCCCGGGCCGCTGCTCGACGCGCTGGAGATGATCTACGCCGGCGGTCTCGTGCACGCCGGGATGGGGCACATGTCCTACGAGCAGACGTCGGAACGTCTTGTCGCAGCCGCACATCTACTGATGGAGAAGTGATGACCGACATCGTCACGCGCACCGGTATGGAGCATCTGGTCCCGTTCGATCCGTATGCCTATGAATTCCACGAGGATCCGTACCCGACCTACGCCCGGCTCCGGCACGAGGCGTCGGTCTACTACAACGCTGAGATGAACTTCTGGGCGCTGGCCAAGCACGCCGACGTCCGAGCCGGGTTCCGGGATGCGGTGAACCTGTCGAACGCGTGGGGCGTGTCGATGGACCCGTCGTCGTACGGCCCGGACGCCCACAAGTCCATGTCGTTCTTGGCGATGGACGACCCGAAGCACATGCGTATCCGGAAGCTGGTGTCGAAGGGCTTCACCCCGCGCCGCGTCAACGACCTGACCGAGCGCATCACGGAATTGACTCGACAGCACTGGGACAAGTGCCTGGAGAAGGGGGAGTTCGACTACGTCGAGGACTTCGCGGGCCTGCTGCCGATGGACGTGGTGTCGGAGCTGCTGGGTGTGCCGGAGGCCGACCGTTCGTTCCTGCGCAAGCAGTCGGATCTGCTGTTGCACCGCGAGGAAGGCGTGCTCGACATCCCCGAAGCCGCCGTCTACGCGTACATCGAGCTGCACAAGTACTACACAGCGTTGATCGCCGAGCGCAGAGGTGATCTCGGTGAGGACCTCGTGTCGGCCCTGATCACCGCGGAGATCGACGACGACGAGACCGGTGAGAAGACCAGCCTCACAGAGGACGAGATCGTCGGGTTCATGGTGCTGATGGTGGTCGCGGGCAACGAGACCACCACGAAACTGCTTGCCAATGCCCTGTATTGGGCGTGGCGCAACCCCGACGAGCTCGCCAAGGTGATCGCCGATCCGGAGCTCGTACCGGACTGGACCGAAGAGACACTGCGTTACGACAACTCGACGCAGATCGTGCTGCGCAAGGTCGCCACCGATGTCACCTACGGCGACATCACCATCCCGGAGGGCGATCGGGTCCTGCTGCTCGTCGGATCGGCCAACCGCGACGAGGAAGTCTTCGAGAACGCCGACGCGTACCAGATCGGACGCGACTGCAGCCAGTCGCTGATGAGCTTCGGGATGGGCACGCACTTCTGCCTGGGTGCCCACCTGGCCCGGCTCGAGTCGAATATCGGCCTGTCCGAGGTGGTCCGAACCATCAAGTCCGTCGACATCGACATCGAGAAGGCGGTTCGCGTGCATTCGGTGAATGTGCGCGGCTTTGCCGAACTCCCCGTGAAAGTGCAGGTGCGCTGATGGCGTTCATCCCACATCCCGACCGACGTCCGGTCCTGGTGGCCGGCGCATCGTCGGGTATCGGCGCGGCCACCGCGGAATACCTCGCTGCGGCAGGCTATCCGGTGGCACTCGCGGCCCGTCGCATCGACCGTCTCCAGGAACTCGCGGACAAGATCACCGCGTCCGGTGGTGAGGCCGTCGCCGTTCCGCTCGACGTCACCGACGAGCAGTCGGTCGTCGACTGTGTCGCCAAGGCCGAGGCTGCGTTGGGGCCAATCGAGGTCACGGTCGCCGGCGCGGGTGACCTCGCGATCGGACTGTCCTACGAGGTGACGCCGGAAGAGTTCGCCTCGCAGGTGAACATTCACCTCATCGGCGCGCATCGGATCTATCGGGCCGTCGTTCCCGGCATGATCGAACGGGGTCGTGGCGACTTCGTGTTCATCGGTTCGGATGTCGTCTTGCATCCGCGTCCGTGGTCGTCGGCCTATGTGGCCGCGAAGGCAGGCATCGACGGTCTCGTGGCGACCGTCCAACTCGAACTCGAGGGAACCGGGGTGCGGGCCAGCGTCATCCGGCCCGGGCAGACCATCACCGGGATGGGCATGAATCTGGATCAGGAATCCACCGAGGCCATGCTCAACGACTGGATCAAACACGGCCTGGCGCGGCACGGGAACTTCCTCGCGCCGGAGCATCTCGCCCAGGGCGTCGCCGCCATCGTCGCGATGCCGCGTGGCGCGCACATGCGCGTGGTGGAGATCGAGGCCGAAGGCGCACTCAACAAGAAGGGATCCGACGCATGACCGCTCTGACCAAGCCCAAGCGCGTCTCCGGCGGAGACGGCGAGCACGGCCACCTCGACGAACTGGCCACCGACCCGATCGGTCTGTTCTGGCGCGTGCGCGAGGAATGCGGCGACGTCGGACAGTTCCAACTCGCCGACCGTGAGGTCGTGTTGGTCTCGGGTGCGCTCGCGAATGAGGAGTTCTTCCGCGCTCCGGAGGAGGATCTCGATCAGGCCGCCGCATATCCGTTCATGACACCCGTGTTCGGTGAGGGCGTGGTCTTCGACACCAGCCCGGAGGAACGCTCGAAGGCCATTCACAATTCGGCGCTCAAGGGCCCGCACATGAAGCAGCATGCGGTGACCATCCCGAACGAGGCCGAGCGGATCATCGCGAACTGGGGTGAGGAAGGCGAGATCGATCTGCTCGAGTTCTTCGCGGAACTCACGCTGTACACGTCGTCGGCGTGCCTGATCGGTCGGAAGTTCCGCGAGCGGCTCGACGGGCACATCGCGCACCTGTTCCACGATCTGGAGAAGGGCACCGACCCGATCGCCTACGTCGACTACAACGCCGACATCGAGAGCTTCCGCAAGCGGGACGAGGCCCGGGCCGAGTTGGTCGAGTTCATCCAGGGTGTGATGGACGAGCGGATCGCGAATCCGACCGAGAACAAAGAAGATCGCGACCTGATGGACGTCCTCGTCCAGGTCGGGTTCGACGCCAACACGATCACCGGCATGTTCATCTCGATGATGTTCGCCGGACATCACACCACGTCCGGCACGGCGGCGTGGACGCTGATCGAGTTGCTGCGCAATCCCGACTACATGGCACGCGTGTACGCCGAACTCGACGAGATCTACGGTGACACACCGGAGGGTGAGCGGCCGGAGTACACGTTCGCGCACACCCGCCAGATGCCGCAACTGGAGAACGCGTTGAAGGAGGCGCTTCGTCTCCATCCGCCGCTCATCGTCCTGATGCGTGTGGTGCAGAACGATTTCCACGTCGAGGACTTCGAGGTGAAGGCCGGCCAGTCGATCGCCGTCTCGCCCGCGATCTCGAACCGGCTGCCGGAGGACTTCCCGGAACCGGACACGTTCGACCCGGACCGCTACGACAAGCCACGGCAAGAGGACCTGGCCAACCGGTGGACGTGGATTCCGTTCGGCGCGGGCCGGCATCGCTGTGTCGGTGCGCAGTTCGCGATCATGCAGCTCAAGGCGATCTTCTCGGTGTTGTTTCAGAACTACGAGTTCGAGATGCTCCAACCGTCGGAGACCTACCGCAACGACCACTCGAAGATGGTGGTCCAACTCCAGCAGCCGTGCCGCGTGAAGTACCGGAGGCGGTGACCACCGATGCGTGTCGAAGTGGATCTGGATCTGTGCCAGGGGCATGGCATGTGCGAGATGGAGGCGCCCGACGTCTTCCGGGCGCACTCCGACCACGTCGAGATCTTGGACAAAGAGCCCGATGAGAGCGCTCGAGCAGAGGTCGAGGCCGCGGTCATGTACTGCCCGACCCAGGCTCTGAGAATTGTTGAAGACTGAATCATCTCGAAGACGAGTGAAGTGGAGTGGATGACATGGCTTTTGATCGTGCCGAACTGGAGGAGATGAAGCAGCGATGGCTCGACGCCAACGTCGCTGCGGAGAAGGCGGGTGACTGGAAGCCCCTCGCGGAGTTCTACACCGAGGACGCGACCTACGGGTGGAACTACGGGCCGGACAAGGATTTCATGGCCGTCGGGCGCGACGAGATCCGTGACATCGCGCTCGGCCAGGAGATGGAAGGGCTCGAAGGCTGGGAGTACCCCTATCAGGCGTGGGTGATCGACGATCAGACCGGCGACATGATCGGTTTCTGGAAGCAGGTCTACGAGGGCACGCGCGAGGACGGGTCGCACTACGCCCTCGAAGGCATCCAGGGCAGCTGGTTCAAATACGGCGGCAACTTCCAGTTCTCCTGGCAGCGTGACTTCTTCGACTACGGCAACGTCTCCGCCCTGTTCATCGAGATGCTCAAGAGCAACGCGATGAGCGACGGGATGCTCAAGCGGATCGAGAAGGCCACCGGGGATCAGCCGGGGTGGTATCCGTTCGGCAAGGCTCCGGTCGCGTTCTGGTGAGCTGAACCATGACTCTTCCAGCCCCGGCCTATCAAGGCCTGAGTCAAGAACAGCTCGCCATTCTCGTTCCGGAACTGCTGCTGTCCGGCCAGTTGATCGACCGCAGTGGGATGGCCCATCTCATCAGTGCCTTCGGACGAGAGGTGATGGGACAGGTCGCCATCGAGGAGTGGATGGCGGCCAGCCCCGTCTACACCCACCGCATGCGCACGGCCCTGGGTATCGACGGTGACGGTGTCGAGGACATGTTCAAGTGCCTACAGCTCGACATCGGTGCCCCGCCGCAGTTCATGGACTTTCGTTACGAGGTCACCGACAAGTATCACGGGTCGTTCTTCCTGCAGCATTGCGGCGCACTCATGGATGTCGAACCGATGGGCGACGACTACGTGACGACGATGTGCCACGACATCGAGGACCCGACCTTCGACGCGACGGCCATCGCCACGAACCGGCGGGCGCGCATTCGTCCGATCCACCGGCCGCCCCGACGGCCGGAAGGTCGTACACCACACTGTGAGTGGACGGTGACGATCGAGGACGACCGGGATGAACTGCCCCTCCCCGCCGATGCGCAGGAGATGTTCGAAACGCGCGCCGGACGGACCGAGCTCACGCCCATCGACGGGTCGGCTACCGAAGGGCTGGTCGACTACCGCGGCCCGCTCCTGGCTGACCTCCAGTTCCGGGAGTGGTCGCACACCGCGTTGGCGCGGATGGCCGAGGAGATCGCTTTGCAGCACCAGTTGCTGTCGCTGGGATTCCTCTGGTCGGTGCGGCGGCACGCCACCGATGAAGACCAGGTGCAGGAGATCTACCGCAAGCAGTTGACCGGCATCGCGGGGTTGTCGGCCGACCGTTTGCGAGCTGCACTGCGATTGGGCTCCGACGCGGAGGCGTTGGCGACGGTGATCAACCTGCATCCGGTGCTGGGGCCGCGGCAGTACACCGGAGTCGGCGCTGAGGTGCGCGGCGACGACGTGGTGGTGCAGGTGCCGAGCGACTCGGGCGCCATGGCAGACGGCGGCTGGGTGACGCTGCTGAAGGCCGGGGAGTCCGGACCGCTGCAGGCGATCGCGACCGCCGTCGACACGTACTGGACGGTGGCATCGGCCGGGGAGGCCGACGGAGCCATCGAGTTCGTGCTGTCCAGAGGTGATGAGCCGCACAAGGAAACAGGTGAGGTGGCCATCGCACGGTTCAGCTCCGGTGCGAGTTTTGAGTTCACCGACCGCGGTCGATCCATCCCGATCACCCCGGTGAGCAGCGGTGTCTGATGCGGCCGATGCGCAGGCGCAACCCGGAGGCGGGGTTGCGGAGCTGAGTCTGTCGGGTCGCGTCGCCGCCATCGCCGGCGCGACCCGGGGGATCGGACTGTCGGTCGCCTATGCGCTGTCCGGGCGCGGGGTCTCGGTGGTGGTCAACGGGCGAGATTCCGTGGCTGTCGACGAGACCGTCACCGAGATCCGTGGCGGCGGCGGGTACGCGGTCGGTGTGGTCGGGTCGGCCGGCGACGACGGGGTGGCCCAGAAGATGGTCGATGCGGCGTTGTCCGAGTTCGGGGCCCTCGACATCGCCGTGAACTGTGCGGGTATCGCCGAGCCGCCGGGTTCGACGATCCTGTCGATCAGCACCGAGGACTTCCGGGCCCAGTTGGACGCTCATCTCATGAGTGCGTTTCACCTCGTCCGGGCGGCCGGTCGGATCTTCGCGGAGCAGGAGTCGGGGTCGATCGTTTTGACCGGTTCGGCTGCCTCACTCGGGATGTTCGGGGGCAGTGGATATCCGGCGGCCAAGGGCGGCGTGAACGCCTTGGCGCTCGCCGCGGGCGCGGATCTCGCCGACCGGGGCGTCAGGGTGAACGTGGTGATGCCCGGAGCGAAATCGCGATTGTCGACGGGCGACGACTACGTGGCGCACATCGAGGGCCTGCACCGTCGTGGCATCCTCGACGAACTGACCCGCGACGCAGCGCTCGATCCCGCGCCGCCGGAGTACGTGGCCGCTCTGTATGTCTTCCTCGCCAGTGACGCCGCCCGCTCGATCACCGGTCAGGTGTTCACTGCGGCAGGCGGTTTCATCGGACGCTACGAGCCGCAACAGGCATCCTTCGTCGCCTACCGTGACCACAAGGACTCGGCGCCTTACACTCTCGCGGAGTTGGCCGACCTCCTGAGCTGAACACTCCGATGCGGGCCCTCGGTCCCTGAGGAGCCTCGCGAGGAACGGGTGGTGACGTGAAATCGGTCCCTGAGGAGCCTCGCGAGGAACGAGCGATGCGTCACGAAGGGCCTGCCCGGTCGGAAGCGTCGAGCCGCGCCTTCACCGTTGGTCGAGTAGCTTCGAGCCGCTAGGCGAGAAGTGTATCGAGACCTCTTGAACCGTTGTGCGCCAATCTTGTCGGTGCCGACCGATACCCTGTTCTCAACGAATCAATGCGGGCATCCACACTGACGTCTTCGATGAACGATTCTTGTCGTACCCGCCCGATACTCTGACATCAGTACTTCTCCACCACATTCTCCGCAGCCAAATCTCTCGAAAGGCATTCAGTGTTCTCGTTCTCCGATCGGCCAGCCGATGAGCGGTTGCTGGCGTCGGGGGATGTCGATGACCTGGTTCCTGGTTTACGCGATGCGTTGCGGTTGAGTCGGCAGGCCGAGGCGCGGGTGGTGCTGGGGGCCTATCGGTTGGGGCTCTCGACATACAACGAACGCCTGTTGGGGCAGGGGCCGGGTGGTCGGGTGCGGGCGCGTCAGCATGCCGAGCGTGCTGCGATTTCGGAGATCTCGTTGCGGTTGGGTGTGTCGCGCACGATGGCGGGGAAGTGGTCGCGCCTGGGGGAGATGCTGGCGGAGTTCCCGAAGATCCGTGAGGCGTATCTGGACGGTGATTTCAGCACGCATCGGATGTCGTTGTTGGTGCGGGCGGCTGCGGCGGCGCCGAAGGGTGATCTGCAGGAGCGGTTCGCGGAGGCCGCCGAGGATGCGATCGGGCACAACGACTGCCACGACGATCCCACGCACGACAAGGATGCCGCCGACAAGGACCCCGCCGACAAGGACGTCCCTGATGGGGTAGACCCGACGGCGGATGCTGGTGAATCGGGCGGGGACGCCGGCTCCGATGCCGACGCCACTACCGCCGATGATGTCGATGACACTCCTGCCGACGATGCCGATCCTGATGCCGGTGCGGGCACCGGTGACGCTGCCGGTGGGGTGTCGGTGACCTTCGAGGACATTGCTCTGGAGTTGGGTCATCGGGCGACGACGGATACGGCGTTGCGTGAGGATCTGGATTCTGCGGTGATCGGTCTCGATCCGGATGGTGCTGCCGAGAACCGTGAGGACATCTCGGATGTCTACGCGAATGTGGTGCTCAGCAAGGAATCGTTTGGGCACATGAATCTTGAGGCGTGTATCCCGGCCGAGTTTGGGGTGTTTCTGCAGACGCGGATCGCCGGGTTGATCGCCGAGCGGGTGTGTCGGGCCGATGGTCGTCGGGTCGGGCAGCAGCGGGTGATCGCGTTGGCGGAGTTGATCGGGGTGCCCGGTGTCGAATTGCGCTGCGGGTGTGGTGTGGACGGTTGCCGGGCCGGAAAGTCCGACACCCGCGGCGCCGAGATCCGGAGACCCGACCTCACCACCGACGTCCCGACCGACGCCGACCGAGCCACCGTGTCCGAGGGTGCCGTGAACGTGTCAGACGAACTGGACCGGACAGCAGAGGACGAGACGGCAGAGGACGAGAAGGCAGATGACCAGGCTGGCGAGGAGAGTCTCGTCCCGGTCGTCACCGACCAACCGACATCTGCAGGCGACACGGACGCCGACGCCAACGTGGTGACGGCCGACGACTCAACGGACCTCCATGGTGATTCCGAGAACGTATGCGCGGACCAGGTTCTCAAGGTCGACGGCGCGGGATCGTCGGCATCGCGGGTCTCCAATGTCGGCCTGTGGGAAACGCGCTGCCCCGTACTGCCTGGGACCGATCGGACACGCGCTCGGTTCGTCGTGTCCGCCACACGTACCCGCGGACCGCCGACCACAGACACCGACCGTCAGCGGTCACCCACGCTATTCGTCCGCTGTGCACGCCGTCGCGCGACTCGGTCCACCCAGAAGCGCGCACCGTCGACGACTGACTCGCTCACCGGCGAAGGGCTCCAACCCAATTCGCGTACCGCTTTGGTGTGGTCCATGGGTGACATGATGTGCATCAGCCGGACCGAGGCGACCGTCAACTGACGAGGTCGCCCGGTCAGTCGTGTCAGCATCGAGCCCACCGCTCCGATGGCATACAGCAGTCGTCGGTGGAGGACGAGCCGCGGTGGCCGGCGACCCGCAGCGTCGGCGGCGATCGCGACGATTTCGCCCAGATCGACGGACCTTTCGGCGACGATATAGCGCTCACCGGGACGACCGTGCTCAGCCGCCAGAACCAGCGCCCGGGCGGCATCGTCGACACCGACGGACTCGGATCGGCACCCGCGGACCGTGAACGGCAACTTGCCCAGCGCGGCCCCGGCGACGAACGAACCGTGGGGCGTCGGTTGCCAGTCGCCCGGACCGTAGGTGTTCGCCACGCACATCGCCATCGCGGGCAATCCCCGGGAGCGAGCGTAGTCGAGAACCAGTTCCTCCCCGGCGACACGTGAACGCACATAATCGGGCGCCCGGTCGGACCAGTTGAACGCGTCGCCCTCATCGGCGAGCCGCCCCGACACGAGCCCGATCGTCGCGGCCGAGCTGGTGAAAACGAAGGCGCGCAGATCAACCGACACGGCCACGTCCAGCACCGCGCGCAGCGCATCGACGTTGGTCCGAAACAGCGGGGTGGAGTCGGTCAGCCATGCCCGCGTGTCCACAGCGCAGTAGAACACCACATCGCAGCCATCCATCGCGGCCGCAACCGACTCCGCGTCGAACAGCTCACCGACGGCCCGTTCGACATCGAGATCATTGATGGACTTCGTGTCGCTGGTCGGGCGGACGAGTACACGCACCGATTCCCCCGACTCCACGAGTTGACGCACCAGGCGGGAGCCGAGAAAGCCGGTGGCGCCGATGACCAGCTTCACCCCAGCGCACCGGGAACGAGGTCGTCGATCGCTGCTGCACTGCGCTCCAGCATGACGCGGAACATCCGATCGCCGCGCTCCGTCGGGATCGCCGCACCACAGCCGAACACGATGATCATCGGCGCCTGGATCAGCGAGTCGACATAGTCGGCCCAGCACTCCTCAGGTGAGTAGCCGGTCACACCCTTCTCCACGAGTGCCGCGTGGTAGGCGCCGACGATATCGCGCTCATGCTCACGCCGATCAGCGACCGACAGGCTCGTGGATAGCAGGAAAGCGATGTCGCGCAGTGGATTCCCGACAGTGATCGTCTGCCAGTCGACGACAGTGACCGTGTCGGCGGGGCCGAAGAGGACGTTGTCGATACGGAGATCGCTGTGAATCACGGCGAACGTCCGTGGCTTCCGCTCCAACCAGGGACCGGCCTCGGCGACCAGCCAGTCGATGGCCGCCGCCTCTCGTCGGCCGAGGTCGAATCGGGACCGGAACGCCTCGGCCATCGGCTCGAGGACCGAGTCCATCAGCAGCCGATCGTCGTGACCGGGTAGCGCGAGTCCGCGCATGTCGAACAGGCTCTTGTCACACCATCGCGGAGCGTGCAGGCCCGCTGCGGCGACGGCGACGGCACGAGCCTGCTGCGGTGTGCACCCGGCGATCTGATCGCCCTGCGCCGCGGGCGTCATGTCCTGCAATAGGAGGACGAACTCGGTGCCGTCCGTGGATATCTCGGCGGCGTGACACGCCGGCACCGGAACATCGAGCGTCGGAGCGAGGTCGCGGTAGAACATCACCTCATTGCGGAACACCCCGGACGCGAACTGGCGTTGAGACGCATCGCCGATCGCGATCTTGGCGACCATCGTGGGTGGCAGACCGTCACCATCGTCGTACGTCGGAGTGAGGCGAAACGAGCCGGCCATCTGCCCTGACCCGACCGGCTCATGACGAACGGACAGGATTCGACGTCCGGTGAGACCGAGCAGGTCCGACAACATGTCCGGAGTCAGATGGTCCGGATCGGTCGGCAGAGCGGAGCTACCGGTCCCATCCGCCGTGGACGCCGTCACGGCCGGTCAGACCGCCGCTGCGTCGGCCGCGACACGGTACTGCGTCGACCTCGCGTCCCTGGTCCACAGCGTCCCGTCACCCGCGACGGCACCTTCCTTCTTCAGTTCACGCTTCAGGATCTTGTTGGTCGCCGTGGTCGGCAGGTCGTCGGCGATCCGGACGAACCGTGGCCAGGCCTTGGGGGACAGATCCGACTGCGCGGCAAGCTGTTCGGCGAACAATTCAGGTGTGAGAGTGGCGTCATCCTGGAGAACGACCGCGGCCATCACCGCGTCGCCGACATGTTCGTCCGGTACGGCATAGACGGCCGTGCGATTGATCTCGGGTATCCGCAGCAGTATCCGTTCGATCGGCCCGGCGGCCATGTTCTCGCCGTCGACCCGCATCCAGTCGCCGGTCCGGCCGGCGAGATAGATCCAGTCGTCGGCGTCCTTGTAGGCGAGATCGCCGGACCAGTACTTGCCGTGGCGCATCCGTTCGCTGGTCGCGTCGGCATCGTTGTAGTAGCCCATGAACATGCCGGCACCGTCGACGTTGACCAGTTCACCGATCGCCTCGTCGGCGTTCGTCAATGCGCCGTTCTCGTCGAACTCCGCCCTAGGGCATTCGGTCACTGTATCGGAGTTGTACACGGCCACATTGGGAAAGCCCTTGCCGATCGAGCCTTCCGGCGTTCCCGGCTCACGGGTGATGATGATCGCGAGTTCGGTGGACCCGAAGCCATCCCAGACGGTGCAGCCGAAGCGCCTGGAGAAATCGTTGATGTCGCGGTCGGTGGCCTCGTTGCCGAAGGCGACACGGAGCGGATTGTCCGCGTCGTCGGGCTTCTCCTCGGTGGCGAGAATGTAGGCGAGGGGCTTGCCGACATAGTTCATGTAGGTGGCCTGGTATCGCCGGATGTCGTCGAGGAATGTCGACGCCGAGAACTTGGCCGGTGCCATCGCGGCGCCACCGCACAGGGCCACGCAGTACCCGCCCATCAGCGCGGCAGAGTGGAACAGCGGCATCGACAGGTAGCAGACGTCGCCGGGGCCGACGTTGTACTTGTCCGCCAGGACCGGGCCGGCGAACGGGATCATCATGTGCGCAAACTGCACCGGCTTGGGATTACCGCTCGTGCCGGAGGTGAAGATCAGCATGAACGTGTCCATCGCGGTCGGTTCGCTCAGCGGCACCAGGTCGCCGGCGTCTGCGAGGAGTTCGGCCCACTCCGGCGACGACATGTCGAACACGCGGACGCCGGGCAGATCCAATCCGTCGAGCAGGTGCCGGTGCTCGGCATCGGTGATCAGCACCTGACAGTCCGCGCGCAGGATGTCGGCGGCCAGACCCTCACCGCGACGGGTGTTGTTGACGCCGACGGTGACATAGCCGCCGAGCGCGCCGGCCGCGAGCGCGACCAGCATGCCCGGGGTGTTGCCGAGCAGAGCTCCGACGTGAGGGGGCCGGGACCGGTCGATCACGCCGATGATCGCGGCGGCCACGCCCGAGGAGGCACTGATGTACTCCCGCCACGTCCACTCGTCACCGTTGTAGGTGATCGCGGGATTGTCGTCGTTCGCGCGCTCGCGGAGGAGCTGTGTCACTGTCTCGGCCACGAGCCCAACTGTAGAACCTGTTCTCATTTCGTGTGTACAGATTCTGAGAAATGTCTACTGGCGCGTGATGCCGACCACTCGGACGCAGGTGCTTGGATTGACGTGCGGTGTCATCCTGCATCGCCCCGCCCTGCCTGTGAGAGACGCCCTACCTGTGAGAGAAGTGCCCATGGTTGCCGAGCCGAACTGGACCCACCGCGAACCGCCGAACGACCCGGTGAGCGCGTTCGGTATCGGCAACGTCGCGGTCGCAGGCCGCGGGCGGGTCGTCGCGGAGCAGCAACTCGGACCACTCTTCACCGATCACCGCGGACGCATCGACCTCCCGGCGCTCGCGGTGTTGTTCGACCACCTGGGCGGATTGCCGTACTTCCGGTCCGGCCCGAGTACCACTCCCTGCGTGCAGGCACGACTCTCGATGGCCATGCAGGGCCACGTCGGGATCGACGACCGGATCACGGCCACCGCCGATCTGATGATGCGCGACGACAGCTTCGGTTCCACCCGCGTCGACATCACCACCTCCACCGGTCACGTGTGCTGCACCGGGACCGCGCGGAACGTGGCCGTGGGTCGCAGCTACGACGAGGCCCCGTCCAAGGCGCCCGGGCTCGGTCCGACACCGGGCACCGCGTACACGCACGGCGTCGACCTCCCTCCCGCGATCGAGCCGCATCTGTCGGGCCGGGAGATCGTCGAGCAGATCGCGAGCGGAGCACTGGCGGGCGGACCCATCGTCGATTTGCTCAATGGGCGGGTCGCCTTGATCGACCACGACCGCGCCGCCGGGGTGCGGTTCACGGTCACGACCGAACCGTGGATGGGGAACCTCTTCGGCACCATGCATGGCGGGGTGATCGCATCGGTGGCGGCCCAGGCGTGCTCGTTCGCGGGACAGGCCAACGCCGCTGCCGGAGTGGACTACCAACTCGGGGATCTGGCCATCGGATTCCTCCGGTCGCCGGCCGTGCGCGGCACCGACGTGGTGGTTGAGGTTGCGCCGATCAAGGTCGGTCGTCGGATCGCCTCCTTCGAGGCGACGATGCGCGCCCAGGACGGTCTGCTGCTGAGCACGGCGACCGCGGACGTCATCTACCGCTGACCGCAGGGTTCCGTCGGCGACTTTCCGGGTTCTGTCGGCGAGATTCTGGGTTCTGTCGGCGGAAAACAATCATGCGTGCTTGATTTTTCTGAAGGCCTGTGTGACGCTGGTCGCATGTCGTTGGTGGACAGGCTCGTCGCCGATCTGACCGAAGAATCCCGTGAACTCGATGCCCTCGTCGCCGGGCTGGACGACGCCTCGTGGGCGCTCCAGACGCCGGCGGAGGGCTGGACCATCGCGCACCAGATCGCCCATCTGTCGTGGACCGACGAGGTGGCCTCGATCGCCGCCACCGATCCCGAGGGCTTCGCGAAGGTCATCGAGCAGGGGGCGCACAACCCCGAGGGCTTTGTGGACGAGGTGGCCGAGAAGCGTTCCGCGGCGCCGCCGGCGCAGATCCTCGACGACTGGCGCACGGCCCGGACTGCGCTCGCAGATGCGCTGCGCACCGTGCCCGACGGTGTGAAGATCCCGTGGTTCGGACCGCCCATGTCTGCGGCGTCCATGGCGACGGCCCGGCTGATGGAGACCTGGGCGCACGGGCTCGACGTCGCCGACACGCTGGGGGTCACCCGGGTGGAGACGGACCGGATCCGGGGTGTTGTGCACATCGGGGTCCGCACCCGCGACTTCGCCTACGCGGTCAACGGCCTCACTCCACCCACCGCGCCATTCCGCTACGAGATCACCGCGCCGTCGGGCGAACTGTGGACCTGGGGTCCCGACGACGCGACCGACATCGTGCGCGGACCCGCCCGCGACTTCTGCCAGTTGGTCACCCAGCGTCGGCCGCTCGACGACCTCGACCTCGACATCGTGGGCGCCGAGGCGCACCGCTGGGCGCGCATCGCGCAGGCCTTCGCCGGCCCACCCGGCACCGGCCGGGCTGCGACGAGCGCCGGATCGGGGGCCTGACGTCATGGCCGACACCACGGGCCGGATGATCCGCATCGGCAACGCCTCGGGCTTCTACGGCGACCGGTTCGCTGCCGTCCGCGAGATGCTCGACGGCGGCGAACTCGACTATCTCACCGGTGATTACCTCGCTGAGTTGACCATGCTGATCCTGGGGCGCGACCGCATGAAGGACCCGAAGTCCGGATATGCCAAGACGTTCCTGCGCCAGATGGAGGACTGCCTCGGCCTCGCGATCGACAAGGGTGTCCGGATCGTCGCCAACGCGGGAGGACTGAACCCACACGGCCTCGCCATCGCGCTACGCGAGCTCGCGGACAGTCTCGGTGTCGACGCCGCCATCGCGTTCGTCGACGGAGACGACCTCACGGACCGGGCCGCCGACCTCGGACTCGGCAATCCACTCACGGCCAACGCGTACCTGGGCGGGTTCGGGATCAAGGCGGCGCTCGACGCCGGCGCCGACGTCGTCGTGACCGGCCGCGTCACCGACGCCTCCCTCACGGTCGGACCTGCGGCCAGTGAATTCGGCTGGGGATACGAAGATCTGGACGCTCTCGCGGGTGCGGTGGTGGCCGGCCACATCATCGAATGCGGCGCGCAGGCCACCGGCGGCAACTACTCGTTCTTCACCGAGTTGCCGCGGATGGGTCATCTCGGCTTCCCCATCGCCGAGGTCGGGTCCGACGGATCGTCGGTGATCACCAAGCATCCCGGCACCGGCGGTGCGGTCACGGTCGGCACGGTCACCGCCCAGTTGTTGTACGAGGTCGGCGGACCGCGCTATCTGGGACCCGACGTGACGACCCGACTCGACACCATCACCCTCACGCAGGAGGCCGACGATCGGGTGCGGGTGAGCGGAGTGTGCGGCGAGGCTCCGCCCGCCACGACCAAGGTGTCACTGAACCACCTTGCGGGCGTTCGCAACGAGATCACCCTCATCCTCACCGGACTCGACATCGAGGCGAAGGCCGAACTGTTCCGCGAGCAGTTCACCGCGGCGCTGCCGACCCAGCCGGCCGAGATGGACTGGGACCTCTCTCGTCTCGACCGCACCGACGCGACCACCGAAGAGCAGGCGAGCGCATTGCTTCGCTGCGTGGTGCGCGATCCGGACGCCAAGAAGGTCGGCCGACCGTTCTCGGCGGCGGCGGTCGAGCTCGCGCTGGCCAGCTACCCGGGCTTCACCATGACCGCGCCACCCGGCAACGGCGCACCCTACGGCGTGTTCGAACCCGGCTACGTCGCGGCCGAGGTCGTCGACCACCGGGTCGCGTTGCCGTCGGGAGTCGTCGAACGCATCGCACCGAGCCCGCTGCGTGGCGACCCGTCCGTCGACGCCGAAGAACCGTCCGCGCAGCTGCCGCCCGACTGGGGTCCGACCGCGTCGCTGCCGCTGGGAACGCTCGCCGGAGCACGCAGCGGTGACAAGGGAGGAAACGCGAACATCGGTGTCTGGGTGCGAGATCCGGCACATTTCGCGTGGCTCGATCACACTCTCGACGTCGACCTCCTCAAGGAGCTCCTCCCCGAGGTCGCCGAGCTCACCGTCCGTCGCTACCGCCTGCCCAACCTGAACGCCGTGAACTTCGTCATCGAGGGGGTGCTCGGCCGAGGCGTCGCGGAGAACGTACGTTTCGACCCGCAGGCCAAGGGGATGGGGGAGTGGCTGCGGTCGCGCCCCGTGCCGATCCCGGTGGCATTCACCCAGCAGAGTCAGGAGGATCAGTGACGATCACCAGCCCGGTGTGGGAGACGCCTGAGCGGCGGCAACTGCGTGCCACGGTCGCAGGGTTCGTCGAGCGGCACGTGCTACCCCATCAGGACGAGTGGGAACGCGACGGTCTGCTGCCACGCGAGTTACACCGCGAGGCGGCCAAACTCGGGCTCTTCGGCCTCGGGATACCCGAGGAGGTCGGCGGGTCCGGCGGTGACCTGGTCGACGCGTCGATCCTCGGCGAGGAGTTCCACCAGGCCGGGGCCGCGGCCGGCGTGTTCGCATCGCTGTTCACCCACGGCATCGCCCTCCCGCATCTCATCGCCGCCGGAGACCCCGAGCAGATCGACCGATGGGTGCGCCCGACACTGGCCGGTGAGAAGATCGGCAGCCTCGCCATCACCGAGCCCGACGGCGGCAGCGACGTCGGCCACCTCCGCACCACGGCGGTACGCGACGGCGACCACTACATCGTCAACGGCGCCAAGACCTACATCACCTCCGCGGTGCGCGCCGACTTCATCACCACGGCGGTCCGCACCGGCGGGCCGGGGGCCTCGGGGGTGTCGCTGCTCGTCATCGAGACGGACACGCCCGGATTCGCCGTCACCCGCAAGCTCGACAAGATGGGCTGGCGCAGCTCGGACACCGCGGAACTCTCCTTCACCGACGTCCGGGTACCGATCACCAACCTGGTGGGTGCGGAGAACTCCGGATTCGCACAGATTGCAGCCGGTTTCGTCTCGGAGCGGGCAGGGCTGGCGGTCCAGGCATACGCGAGTGCCCAGCGCTGCCTCGATCTGACGCTCGCCTGGGCGCGCGACCGAGAGACCTTCGGGAAGCCGCTGATCGCTCGCCAGTCCGTCCAGGACACGGTGACCGAGATGGCGCGCCGCATCGACATCGCCCGCACTTACACCCGCGCCGTCGTCGAGCGCAAGGTGAGCTCCGACGACGACCTCATCGCCGAGGTGTGCTTCGCCAAGAACACCGCAGTCGAGACGGGGGAGTGGGTCGCTAACAAAGCGGTTCAACTGTTCGGCGGACTCGGCTACATGACCGGCACCGAAGTCGAACGCCAGTACCGCGACATGCGCATCCTCGGTATCGGTGGTGGCACCACCGAGATCCTCACCGGCCTCGCCGCAAAACGATTGGGGTACCAGCAGTGACCGTACTACGCTCCACACTCGACCCGGACCGGGAGGAATTCGCCTCCGCGAGCGCGGCGATGACCGAGAAGCTCGGGGAGTTGCAGAACGAGTTCGACAAGGCGCTCGCCGGCGGCGGTGAGAAGTATGTCGCACGGCATCGTAAGCGCGGCAAGATGATCCCGCGCGAACGCATCGAGCTGCTGATCGACGAGGACTCGGCGTTCCTCGAACTCTGTCCACTCGCGGGCTACGGCTCCGACTTCCAGGTCGGCGCATCGGTCGTCACCGGCATCGGGGTCGTCGAGGGTGTCGAATGCATGATCGTCGCCAACGACCCGACCGTGCGCGGCGGCACCTCCAATCCGTGGACGCTGCGCAAGATTCTGCGCTGCAACGACATCGCACTGGCCAACCGACTGCCCGTCATCTCGCTGGTGGAATCCGGCGGCGCCGACCTACCGACCCAGAAAGAGGTGTTCATCCCCGGTGGGCGGATGTTCCGCGACCTCACCCGACTGTCCGCGGCGGGCATCCCGACGATCGCGCTGGTCTTCGGCAACTCCACCGCCGGTGGCGCCTACGTCCCCGGCATGAGCGATCACGTCGTGATGATCGAGAACGCCTCCAAGGTCTTCCTCGGCGGTCCGCCGCTGGTCAAGATGGCCACCGGCGAGGACAGCGACGACGAATCCCTCGGCGGCGCCCAGATGCACGCTCGCCAGTCCGGTCTCGCCGACCACTACGCGGCCGACGAACAGGACGCCATCCGTATCGGGCGGCGCATCGTGTCGCGGCTGAACTGGCACAAGCAGGGCCCCGCACCGGTGACCGAGGTTCGCGAACCCCGCCACGACCCCGAAGAACTGCTCGGCATCGTGCCGTCGGATCTGAAGATCCCGTTCAACCCGCGCGACGTGATCGCCCGCATCGTCGACGACAGTGATTTCGACGAGTTCAAACCCGAGTACGGCAGCTCGCTGTGCACCGGTTGGGCACGCCTGCACGGCTATCCGATCGGCATCCTCGCCAACGCGCAGGGAGTGCTGTTCAGCCAGGAAGCGCAGAAGGCGACCCAGTTCATCCAGCACGCCAACCGCAGCAACACCCCACTGCTGTTCCTGCACAACACAACCGGCTACATGGTGGGCAAGGAGTACGAGCAGAACGGCATCATCAAACACGGCTCGATGATGATCAACGCGGTCTCCAACTCGACCGTTCCGCACATCTCCGTGCTGATGGGTGCCAGCTACGGCGCCGGTCACTACGGCATGTGCGGACGCGCCTACGACCCGCGGTTCCTGTTCGCCTGGCCCAGCGCCAAATCGGCGGTGATGGGTGCCGCCCAACTCGCCGGCGTCATCTCCATCGTGTCGCGGGCGGCCACCGAGGCCCGCGGCGGCACGGTCGACGAGGCCGCCGACGCCGCCATGAAGCAGATGATCGAAGGGCAGATCGAGGCCGAGTCGGTACCGGCGTTCCTGTCCGGGATGCTCTACGACGACGGTGTCATCGATCCTCGGGACACCAGAACCGTTCTCGGGCTCTGCCTTTCCGCGATCCACAGTGCCCCGGTGCAGGGCACGTCCAACTTCGGCGTCTTCCGGATGTGAGGCTCATGATGACCGACACCCCCACCCGAGAGATCAACCCCACCCGCGAAATCAACTCCGTGCTCGTCGCCAACCGCGGCGAGATCGCCTGCCGTGTGTTCACCACCGCGCGGGCGATGGGCATGCGGACCGTCGCGGTGTTCTCCGACCCCGACGCCGCGGCACCGCATGTGCGCATGGCCGACGAGGCGGTCCGCCTGCCGGGCGCCACATCTGCGGAGACCTATCTGCGTGGTGATCTCGTCATCGCCGCCGCACACGCCGCCGGCGCCGACGCCATCCACCCCGGATACGGCTTCCTTTCCGAGAACGCCGAATTCGCGCAGGCGGTGATCGACGCCGGACTCACCTGGATCGGGCCGCCCGCGTCGGCGATCTCCGCCATGGGCTCCAAGGTCAACGCCAAGAAGCTGATGGCCGACGCCGGGGTACCGGTGCTCGGTGATCTTGATCCGGCAGCGGTGACCGCCGACGACCTGCCGCTACTGATCAAGGCGTCGGCCGGTGGCGGTGGCCGTGGGATGCGGATCGTCCGTACGCTCGACGAACTGTCCGACGCGGTGGCGGCTGCAGCCCGTGAGGCAGAATCGGCGTTCGGTGATCCGACCGTGTTCTGTGAGCCGTACGTCGAGCGGGGCCATCACATCGAGGTCCAGGTCATGGCCGACACCCACGGTGAGGTGTGGGCGGTCGGCGAACGTGAGTGTTCCATCCAGCGGCGGCACCAGAAGGTCGTAGAAGAAGCACCGGCGCCACTGGTGGAACGCATCGGCGGCGATCTGCGCGCACAACTGTTCGCCGCCGCACGGTCCGCGGTCTCGGCGATCGGGTACACCGGAGCCGGGACGGTCGAGTTCCTCGCCGACGAGACCGGACGGTTCTTCTTCCTGGAGACCAACACCCGCCTGCAGGTCGAGCATCCGGTGACCGAACTGACCACCGGTGCCGATCTCGTGGAGTGGCAGCTACGGGTAGCGATGGGCGAGCGGCTCGCCCCCGAGGCCCCGGCGGCGACCGGGCACTCGATCGAAGTGCGCCTCTACGCCGAGGATCCGGCCGCCGACTGGCAGCCGCAGTCGGGCACCGTGCACGGCATCGCCGTGGACTCCGACACCGCGTTCGGCCTGCTTGCCCGCCCCGGAATCCGGGTCGACTCCGGCATCGAGAGCGGCAGCGAGATCTCGACCTTCTACGACCCGATGCTCGCCAAGGTCATCAGCTGGGCACCGGACCGGCGGCGGGCGGCGGCGATGTTGGCGCGGGCGCTGGCCGACGCCACCATCCACGGCCCGGTCACCAATCGGGACATGCTCGTCAACACATTGCGTAACCCGCAGTTCCTGGCCGGCGACACCGACACCGGATTCATCGACGCAATCGGATTGGACGTGTTGTCGACGCCCCTGGCGACCGACGACGACGTCCGGGTCGCCGTGAGCGCTGCTGCCCTGGCCGATGCCGAGCAGGCGCGTCGGGATGCGCAGGTGCAACGCGGGTTGCCCTCGGGCTGGCGCAATCTGGCGTCCGCGCACCGCGTTCGCCGCTACCTCGACACGCGCACCGACACCGAGATCGAGGTCCGGTACCGCTACGGCCGCGACGGCGTGGAACTGCCGGATCTCCCCGAGTGCACGGTCGTCGCGGCGACTGCAGACCGGGTCGCCGTCGACGTCGCCGGTGTGCGCCGCACGTTGCGGGTGTCGCGGTACGCCGACCTCGTCGTCGTCGACGGTCCGGGTGCCTCGGTGGCCTTGCGTCGGGTCCCGCGGTTCGTCGACCCGTCGGCGATCGCCCGTCCCGGGTCGTTGCTGGCACCGATGCCGGGTTCGGTGATCCGGATCGCGGTCGCCGAGGGTGAACGGGTCACCGCCGGCCAGCCACTCCTATGGCTCGAGGCGATGAAGATGGAGCACACCATCTCGGCACCCGCCGACGGCGTGGTTGCCACCCTCTCCGTGCAGGCCGGCCAGCAACTGTCCGTCGGCGACGTCCTCGCGGTGATCACCGCCGACGACGCCGAGAACACCGACACCACCAACGATTCCGCCACCGCCCAGTAAGAGGAGACATTTCGATGACCGACACGATCGACGACACCGCGCCCAACCCCTTCATCGAGACGCCGGAACGCGCGGCCCTGCGCGCGTCGGTGGCGGCGTTCGCCGCGAAGTACGGGCAGGACTACTTCCGGGAGTGCGCTCGGGAAGGCCGCAAGACCGACGAGATGTGGCTGGAGGCAGGCAAACTCGGATTCATCGGAGTCAACCTGCCGGAGGAGTACGGCGGTGGCGGGGCCGGTATGTACGAGCTGTCGATCGTGATGGAGGAGATCGCCGCCGTCGGTGCGGGTCTGCTGATGCTCGTCGTGTCGCCGGCCATCTGCGGCAACATCATCGCGCGCTTCGGCACCGACGAACAGAAGGACCGGTGGATTCCCGGCCTCGCCGACGGCACCATCACCATGGCGTTCGGGATCACCGAACCCGATGCCGGGTCCAATTCCCACCAGATCACCACCACCGCCCGGCGCGACGGCGACGAGTGGCTGCTGACCGGACGCAAGGTCTACATCTCGGGGGTCGACCAGGCCGAGGCGGTTCTCATCGTCGCCCGTACCGAGGACGCGAAAACCGGAAAACTCAAGCCCGCCTTGTTCATCGTGCCGACCGATGCGCCCAACTTCGAATACACGATGATCGACATGGAACTGCAGAACCCGGAGAAGCAGTTCCAGCTCTTCCTCGACGACGTGCGGCTTCCGGCCGACGCGCTCGTCGGGTCGGAGGACGCCGCGCTCAGCCAGCTCTTCGCCGGACTCAACCCCGAACGGATCATGGCGGCGGCATCGGCGGTCGGGATGGGTCGTTTCGCGCTCGGCAAGGCCGTCTCCTACGTCAACGACCGCACGGTGTGGAAGACGCCGATCGGTGCCCACCAGGCCATCGCCCATCCGCTGGCGGAGGGCAAGGTCCAGATCGAGATGGCCAAGCTGATGATGCAGAAGGCCGCCACCCTGTACGACGCCGGCGACGACTGGGGTGCGGCAGAGCCCGCCAACATGGCCAAGTACGCGGCCGCGGAGGCGTGCGTGAAGATCGTCGACCACGCCGTGCACTCCATGGGTGGCAACGGATTGACCACCGAGTACGGCCTCGCGCCGATGCTGGCGCTGGCGCGTATCGCACGCATCGCCCCGGTCAGCCGGGAGATGATCCTGAACTTCGTCGCCCAGACCAGTCTCGGGCTGCCCAAATCCTACTGAGGTGAGGTGACATGTCCGACACGACCGAGGTCGTCCACACGTCCGTCGCCGGCGGGATCGCCACGGTGGTTCTCGACTCACCCGCCAATCGCAACGCGCTCGGGGTGACGCTCGTCGACCAGTTGCTCGCCGCATTGGCCTCCGCCTCCGACGATCCGTCGGTTCGTGCGGTGGTGCTCACCCACACGGGTGGAACATTCTGTGCGGGAGCCGATCTGAGCGAGGCGCTGAAGTCCGGGATGTCGGTCGAGGACGCGTCCGCGCACGGTACCCGATCGATGATCGACCTCATGCGCACGATCCTGACGATGCCCAAGCCGGTGATCGCCCGCATCGACGGACACGTGCGGGCAGGCGGTTTCGGACTCATCGGGGCCGCCGACATCGTGCTCGCCGGACCGTCGTGCACCTTCGCCCTCACCGAGGCGCGCCTCGGGCTCGCGCCATCGGTGATCTCGCTGGTCCTGCTGCCGAAACTGACCGCACGGGCCACCGGACGGTACTTCCTGTCCGGCGAGACGTTCGACCCCGGCACGGCGGTTCGCATCGGGCTGGCTACCGAGGCATTCGCGTCATCCGATGACCTCGCCACCGGACTGGACGCCGTGCTGACCGGGATCAGACGGTCGTCGCCACAAGGGCTGGCGGCGTCGAAGGCGTTGGCCACCGCCTCGATCCTCTCGGACTTCGACACGTCGGCCGATATGCGGGCCGCCGAGTCGGCGGCACTGTTCGGGTCCGACGAGGCCCGGGCGGGTATGATCGCGTTCCTGTCGAAGCAACGACCGCCCTGGGATCTCACCGTGGACGCGACATGACCGATCCCCGGCAACCCGTTTCCCGTGAACCGCAGCAGGAACGCTCGCGGCTCACGCGGGAACGGTTGCTGCGCTCCACGATCGACGCACTCGCGCACGACGGGTGGTCGGCGGCAACGGTCGCGGCGGTGGCGATGCGTGCCGGGGTGTCCCGAGGCGCGGCGCAGCATCATTTTCCGACGCGGGAAGCCCTCATCACCGCGGTGCTCGAGCAGGTCTTCGACGACATGACCTCGACCGCATCGACGACACTCGCGGCCTTGCCCGACGACGAGACCGAGCGGGTCGCGGCCGCGGTGGACCGTGCGGTCGCGATCTACACCGGCCCCCAGTTCAAAGCCGCCCTGCAGGTGTGGGCGGCGGCCGCATCGGATCCCGCACTGCGCGAGCTCATCCTGCCGATGGAGGACAAGTTCGCCCGTGCCGCACACCAGATGACGGTCGCCGCGCTGGATCCCGACGGCCGCTATCCGGACTCGCGCCGGATCGCGCAGGTCACCCTCGACCTCGCCCGCGGCCTCGGCCTCGCCGACACGTTGTCCGACGACTCGAAGCGGCGCGCGCAGGTGGTCGCCACGTGGACGGCGATGGTGTCTGCGGTGCTGGTTCCCCCACCTGGTTCACAGAGTCTTCCACCTGGTCCCTGAGGAGCTTCGCGAGGTTCCCCACACCCGGTCCCTGAGGAGCTTCGCGAGGAACGAGCGATGCGTCACGAAGGGGCCCTAATGGGGGTGGTGACAGGATTGGCACATGTACATTTTCGCGGCGGTGTGGGCTCTGCTCGTGTTGAGCGGGCTGATCACCGCGTGGCGTGATCCACGCCGATTGCGCCCCGGTCTCTACTTCGCCGCCGCCGGTGTCCTGGCCGTCATGCTGGTGGTCTTTCTCGGGGTGGCGGCGACGGGCAGCGAACTCACCGCGGCGTGGACGTTGATCGCCGTCGGGATCTGTGGCCTGCTCGCCATCGGCGCCCTCGGCACCTACCTGATCGTCAACGGTGCCGACCTGGCCCGCAAGGAAGGTGTCCGACCCGCGACGCTGCTGTCGTCGGCGCTCGGGACGCTTCTGATCGGGTACGTCGTGGCTGTGTTCATCGGCGTGGTGATCGGGTGGTTCGACGCGGCGGCCTCCAACACGTTCCTTCTCTTCGTGCTGGCCATCGGGCTGCCTGCAGGCTATCTCGGATCCGTGTTCGTCGCGTTCCTGGGATGGTCGCTGGCGTATGCGATCCACGGGCGCCGGCGCGCGCGCAAGGAGCCGGTGGGTGCGGTGATCGTGTTGGGAGCCGGGCTCATCGGTGGCGACCGGGTGAGCCCGCTGTTGGCGGGCCGGCTCGATCGTGGACGGGAACTCCTCGACACCGCGCTCGGCGCCGGTCTCGACCCGATCCTGGTGTGCTCGGGCGGCAGAGGAGGAGACGAGAGGCTGTCCGAGGCCGAGGCGATGTCGAACCATCTCGCCGAGCAGGGCGTGGACGCCGACCGGCTCCGGTTGGAGGACGCGTCCACGGACACCGCCGAGAACCTGGCGTTCACGAAACGGCTACTCGACGAGAACCACATCACCGGAGTGGCCGCCGTCGTCACCAGCGACTACCACGCATTCCGCGCCGCAACGCTCATGCGGTCGGTGGGTATCGACGGATTCAGCACCGGCGCACACACCGCCACCTACTTCTTCCCCAACGCACAGGTCCGCGAGTTTGTCGCGATCCTGCGCGATCACTGGCAGCTCAATCTCGCTGTCGTCGTGGTGTTGTCGGTGCCGTGGGTGATGGCACTGGTGCACGTTTTGTAGGAGTGAGCGCTGGATACCCTCCACGGAGAAAGGCGTGTCGTTCACGTTGCGATGGAGGCGAGATCGTGGGTATCGGTGCCGAGCGGAGGAGTCGTCTGACCCGACTTCGCGACGAGGTCGAGGCCTTGCGGGACGAAGCGCTCGCCGCCGAATCGTCGGCCGCCGACCAGCTGTCGGAAGTACAGCCCGAACATCGGGCAGGAGCCGTCAACGCGCTGCACTATCGAGCGGTGCGTGCGCACGACCTTCGGGATCTGCAGCCGCGACTGGCCGCCGAGGGCCTGTCGTCGCTGGGCCGGATGGAATCCGGGGTGCTGGCCAACCTCACGGCGGTCATCCGCATCATCGATGACGCGCTCGCCGAAACCGAATCCCGAGCCGCCGATGAGCACGAGGACGGGGAGCGGACCGACCAGACGCACGTCGACCCAGACGAGGGTAAGGACATGCTCGAGGGCAACGCCGTGGCGTTGCTGGGTGACCAGCCGAAGGGCCGCAGCGCGCGCGTGATGGTGACGATGCCGAGCGCCGCCGCGACCGACGCCGAGCTCGTCCACGATTGTGCGTCAGCCGGAATGAATCTGGCCCGGATCAATTGTGCACATGACGGTCCCGACGCCTGGCGGGCGATGGCCGGTCACATCCGGGATGCGGACCGTGACATCCGGATCGCCATGGATCTGGCGGGCCCGAAACTGCGGACCGGCCCGATCGAGCCGGGGCCGAAGGTGGTGAAGATCAAGCCGCGGCGGGACGCGCTCGGTCGCGTCACGTCGCCCGCGAGGTTCTGGTTCGGCGACGGGCCCGACCGATCGGAAGGTGCGGCCGGCTCGCCGGCGGAGGTGGTGCCGGTCGATGACCACGACTGGCCCGGCGCCCTGACGAAGGGTGACGTAATCACCCTCACCGACGCCCGAGAACGTACCCGCACCCTCACCGTCGATCAGGCCACACCGCACGGTGTTCTGGTGACCTGTGACCGCACTGTCTATCTGACACCGGGAATCGTGCTGCGTACGGACAGTGCCGACGCAGTAGTCGGTGACCTGCCCCCGGTCGAGCAGACGCTCCGGGTCTTCCGCGGCGACATCCTGACCCTGACTGCGGACATGACTCCGACCGCGCCGACCGGCGACGGTGAGCATCGGATCGGGTGCAGCCTGCCCGACATCTTCGACTCCGTCGCGGTCGGCGATCGGGTGTTCTTCGACGACGGCAAGATCGAGGGGACGGTGTCAACGGTCCCCGACGGCGAGATGACGATCGAGATCACCCGCGCCAAGTCCAACGGCACGAAACTGAAAGGGCAGAAGGGCATCAATCTGCCCGACACCGCGCTTGCCATGACCGCGATCACCGATGAGGACGTGACCGCCCTCGATACCGTCGTCGAACTCGCCGACGTGGTGAACCTGTCGTTCGTGCAGGGCCCGGACGACGTAGCCGCACTGCAACGTCTCCTCGAGGAACGTGATGCGACCGACATCGGCATCGTGCTCAAGATCGAGACGGTCACGGGGTTCGAGGCATTGCCCGAGATGCTGCTGCAACTGATGCGCACACGACGCGTCGGCGTGATGATCGCGCGCGGTGACCTCGCCGTCGAGACCGGCTTCGAACGGCTCGCCGAAGTGCAGGAGGAGATCCTGTGGTTGTGCGAGGCCGCTCATGTGCCGGTGGTCTGGGCGACGCAGGTGCTCGATTCGTTGGCCGACCGGGGCCTTCCGACACGCGCCGAGGTCACCGACGCGGCTGCAGGTGAGCGAGCCGAATGCGTGATGCTGAACAAGGGCCCCCACATCGTCGACGCCATCGAGGCGCTCACCGAGATCCTGTCCCGTATGCGCGGACACGTCGACAAGAAGCGCACTCTCATGCGCCGACTCGGTGCATGGCAGGCTGAACGCTGACGTGCCCGGATTGGGCGTCCGGCCAGGATGGGCCATCATGGTGGGGTGCGGTGTGAGGTTGCCCGCGAGGCTTTGTCCGCGCGGATCGACGGCGAATACGAGGGTGTGCCGTCGGCGCGGGTCGACGCACACCTCGACGAGTGCGCCTCGTGCCGGGCCTGGTATGCGCTTGCCGGACGTCAGTCCGAAGCCCTCGCCGGAGTCGGTGAACAGGGCGCTCCCGACCTCACCGACACCATTCTCGCCGGCACCGCGACGTCCTCGCCCGGATTCGTGGGGGTGCGACGACATCTACGCCGCAACATCATCCGGATCGGTCTGACCGGTACCGGCATCGCCCAGATCATCATCGCCATGTTGCAGATGACGGGCACGGACTTCGGGATGCACGGCGAGCACCCGACATCGGCGCACCTGGTCAACGAGACGACCGCCTGGGCGTTGGCGCTCGGCGTGTGCATGGTCGTCGCGGCGTGGTGGCAGCGCGCGCTGCCGGGGCTCCTGGTGGTGCTGAGCGTTTTCACGGTCGTCCTGATCGGCTACGTGATCCACGACGTCGCCGAGGGCGCGGTGACCCTCGCACGAGTCCTGTCGCACCTACCGGTCCTCGCCGGACTCGTCTTCGCCGCCTGGGGCAGTGTCCCGCCCCGTCCGGGCAGCGCACCCGATGACCTGGACCTCGACCACTGGTCGGCCCGCTCCTCTCGGGGCCGACCGGCGGCATGACCCGCATCAGACCATCGCGAAGAACATGATCGCCATGCCCGCGGCCATGAACACCTGCGCGAGCTCGCCGGTATTGGTGAGCATCGCCGACGCGCGCTCCTGCGGCGCTCCCGCGATGGCGCGCCGACTGAAGTACAGATAGAGCCAGAACACCGCGGCCACCAGAAAACCGATGGCCAGCAGCCAGTTGATCGCCACCACATAGTCGGGCTGCGCGGCGTGGACGTGTGAAGGCGTGTCGCCGGTGTGCTCCGAATGGTCGTGGGCGAGCGGCGTCCCGGACATCGCGAGCGCCATCGTGTGCATCTCGTGGCCCGACTCTCCGGACCCCGAACCGGGCAGGAGATCGCCGTGCATCACGGCATACATCCATGCCATCGCCGCCATCATCACCGCGTGATAGCCGTGCGCGATCCGTTCCGGTGCCTCGTTCGCGAACGCCGCGGCCGCGACCACGAACCATACGGCGGCGAGGAGGAAGAAGACCATCGGCGCCACGGTCGGCCAGTCGGCTCCGAATGGCCACGCCATCACGATCATTGCCGCGGCCATCGCGATGTGCAGGACGTGACTGACCACCCCCGGTCGGCCGAGCCGATGTGTGGTCAGGGAGTACCCGAACTCCGCGATCGAGAGAGCGAACAGAACGGTGACGACCCAGCGCAACGCGAGATCTGCGATCACGCACGCACCTCCTTGGCCATTCCACGCTTGTCCGTGTCATTCCGGTCCGTGCCACGCGTGTCCGTATCCCGGCTCCGAAATGCCCCGATCACCGTGTCGACCGCGATGAACAGAGCCAACGGCAGACCGAACAGCGGCATGTACCAACCGATCACCGCCACGACGGCGACGACCGCGACCGCCTCTGCCGGTTTCAGCTCGCCGAGCGCGCCGCGTCGCGGGGGTGTCGCCAGCGCCCGTTGTGAACGGGTCGGGCGGCGCCGCCACCACATCAGGTAGCCCAGCACGATCATCGTGATCAGCCCGATCGCCAGGGCGGCGAGCGCGATCTGGTTGGCGAGCCCGAAGTAGATACCCATGTGCAGGCCGATGAACGTGGAGGTCGCCTTGGCCATGAACGGCCAGTCGGCGTAGTCCACGCGGTCGACGATCTCGTCCGTGGTGGGATCGACGGTGACCGCGTCGTAGCTCTCGGGGAAGTTGCGCTTGTTCTCCCGCACCGACCACGCGGTGTCCGCGTCGGTGGCCGGTGTGATCACCAGCGGATCGCGCAGGCCGGCAGCGCCGGCCGCGGCGTACACACCGTCGACGGCGCTCACGTCGATGTCGGCGGCGGCAGCGCTCGCGGCGCCGTGGCCGTGTCCGCCGTGACCACCGTCGTCGGATGCCTCGCCGCTCAAGGACGTGGACGCGGTCGGCGTGGTCCACGACATCGCGGTCCGCAGATCTGCGATGTTCGCCCCGGTCCACCGGGACCAACTCAGGCCCGACGCGGACAGCGCGAGGAGCCCGATGATGACCCAGATACCGATCGCGCCGTGCCAGCTGAGCAGGCGCTGACGTCTGGGCGCGTCGGTGTCCGGGATGAGTAACCGGCGAGTCTTCCGGGTACGGCGCCGATGACCGATCCACAGCACGAGTCCGGCGACCGCCACGAACCACAACCAGCTCGCAGCCAACTCGCTGTAGTTGCGTCCGAATGCGCCGAGATGCAGCGTCCGGTGGAACTCGTCGAACCACGCCCGCAGCGGCATCCATTGCCCGAACGTCGTCAGGGCGCCCCGCACCTCACCGGTGTACGGGTCGACGAACACGGTCCGGCCGTAGCTCTCCGGGACGTCGTCCACCGCGAGAACGACGCGGGTGGTGTCCGCGGGCGCCTCGGGCGGCCGAATCGAACTGACCGTGCCCTCCGGATGTACCGCCCGGGCCGCGGCCACCTGCTGACTGAGCGGGAGGCGCTGCTCACCGACGTCGTCGACGGTCAGTTCGTGGCTGTAGACGGCCCGGTCGATCTGCGGCACGAGGCTGTACAGCAAGCCGGTCACAGCCGCGATCAGCAGGAACGGTCCGACGAGCAGGCCGGCGTAGAAGTGCCACCGCAGCAACAACGGCCGCCAGCGATTCCACGCGCCCTTCGGGACTGCCGTCGCTCGCGACGCATTCTCATCGCCGGACCCCAAATGATCGGGTGTCTCGGGTGGCGAACTCGCGGTCATTCGAAGAACTCCGTTCTGTGCGGCAGTCAGCGGCCGACGGGCATTGGGCTGGTGTTCATGCCGGGCTGTCAGCAGGACGTCATACGAGTAGTCGTGTCGGGGTGCGGCCCGGTTCCCGGGAGTCCTGAGGAGATCGATGTGACGTGGAACGCTTTTTCGTGGTGACGACGCCCGGTCGTAGAGTTGACCGCGACCCACGCTCTCCCGGCGGCATCCCGGCCGGACGATCACCCAGGACCTCATGACCCGCACAGCCCCGCACCGCCCGCGCACCGTCACCACGACGACAGCGGCCCCGGCGATGGTGGTGTCGGCGGCCATCGCGCTGGGGGTGCTCGCGCTCGTCGGTTACGCGATCGTGTCCGGGACGTCGCGGTTCCGCGAGACGGGCGACAGTTTTCCCGGCTGGTTCACCGCGGTGGCGACGCCGGCCGGATTCTTCGGCGTCTCGACTCTGGCGGCGATCACGGTCGGGTCGCTCGTCTACGTGACGATCTGTTCCCGCCCCGACGCCGACGGCATGATCGGCATCGAGACCTTCCGCGCACATCGGCTCATCGCGACCGTCGCGCCTGCCTGGATGGTCGGTGCCCTCGTGATGGTCGTCATCACCGCGGCCGATCAGTCCGGGGTGTCGACCGGCACGCTGATCAGCACGTCGGGTGCACTGTCGCTGATCGAGACCTCCGAGCAGGCGGTGGCCTGGCTGGTCAGCGCCTGCTGTGCCCTGCTGATCGCTGTCGTGGCCCGGATCAGCCTCTCGTGGACCGCGCACACCCTCCTGCTGGTTCCGGGCCTGATCGCCGCGGTGGCGCTGCCGGTCGCCGGCAATGCGGGTCAGGGCCCCGACCACGATTTCACGACGACCGCGGTGATCGTGTTCGGTGCAGCCGTCGCGGTGCTGACCGGTCTCCGGGTCGCGACCGCGCTGACACTGCACCGCGACACCCCTCTCGTCGACCGGGTGCAGGCCGGCCGGCGCGTCGCGTGGACACTCGTCGTCCTCGACCTCGTGGTGGTCGTGTACGGGGCGATCCTGCTCGCCTTCCTCCTACCGATGAACGACGTGGTGAGCACCGCCTACGGCCGGTGGGCCCTGATCGCCGCGATGGCCGTCGGCGTCGGTGTGGCCGCCGACGTCCGGTTGCTGATCGATATGCGGCGTGCGACGCAATTGCCGACGACGGCGACGGCCCTGCTGCAGGTGGGTGTGGTGGCCGCGGTGACGTTGCAGACCGCCCTCGCCGGGATGGCGACCCGGACCGCGCCGGCGTTCCTGGCGCACGAGTTCACCGCATGGGACGTCTTCCTCGGTTACGAACTGCCCGACCCGCCGTCCATCGCGCGGTTGGCGTTCCTGTGGCGTTTCGACCTGTTCCTCGGGGTCGGTGCGATCGCGTTGGCCGTCGTGTACCTGGTCGGCGTCCGGCGACTGCGGCGCCGCGGCATCGAATGGCAGTGGGCGAGAACCCTGTCGTGGGTCCTGGGCTGTGTGTCGCTGCTGGTGGCGACGTCGTCGGGTGTGCGCACCTACGGCAGCGCGATGTTCAGCGTGCACATGGCCGAACACATGGCGCTCAACATGTTCATCCCCGTACTGCTGGTCCTGGGCGCACCCGTCACCCTCGCGCTACGGGCCCTGCCCACCGCCGGGGGCGGACTGCCGGGACCGCGCGAGTGGATCGTCCGGCTCGTGCACTCCGAGTTCACCCGCGTACTGACCAACCCGGTCGCGGCGCTGCTCATCTTCGTGCTGTCGCTCTACGGCGTGTATTTCACGTCGGTGTTCGACACCCTGGCGTACTACCACTGGGGTCACGACCTGATGAGCGTGCACTTCCTGATCACCGGGTATCTCTTCTACTGGATCATCATCGGCATCGACCCAGGGCCCAAGCGACTGCCGTTCCTCGGGCGTCTCGGGCTGCTCTTCGCGATCATGCCGTTCCACGCGTTCTTCGGTATCGCGACCATGACGATGGACTCGGTGATCGGCGGCACCTTCTACACGTCGCTCGGGGTGCCCTGGATCCCGGATCTGCTCGACGACCAGTTCCTCGGCGGTGCGATCGCGTGGGGATCGAGCGAGGTGCCGGCCCTGCTGGTGGTCATCGCGCTCGTGCACCAGTGGGCCACCCAGGACCGTCGCACCGCCCGCCGCAAGGATCGCCATGCCGACACCTACGACGACGACGAGCTCACCGCCTACAACCGGATGCTGACCGAACTCTCCCGGGATCGGGGCTGATCGGCGGGTTCGTTGCCCGTCCACTCCCGTCCCGCGGCGAAGCGCCGCAGCCGCAGGCTGTTGGACACGACGAAGAAGGACGAGAACGCCATCGCCGCGCCCGCGATGAGCGGGTTGAGCAGACCGGCTGCCGCGATCGGGATCGCCGCGACGTTGTAGCCGAACGCCCAGATCATGTTGGTGCGGATGGTCTGCCGGGTGGCGCGGGCCAGGCCGAGTGCCTCGACGACGCTGCGCAGGTCGTGGCGCACCAGGATGATGTCGGCTGCCGCGATCGCCACATCGGTGCCGCGGCCGATGGCCAGACCCAGGTCGGCGGTGACCAGCGCGGGAGCGTCGTTGATGCCGTCGCCGACCATCGCGACGACGCGGCCTTCCTGTCGGAGGCGTTCGATGCGGGCGACCTTCTCGTCGGGCAGCACCTCGGCGACGACCTCATCGATGCCCACCTCGGCGGCGACCTTGCGGGCCGCCTCGGTGTTGTCGCCGGTCACCAGCAACGTCCGCATCCCGAGGCGGCGGAGTTCGGTGACCGTCTCGGCGGCACTCGACTTCACCGTGTCGGCCACCGCGATGGCGCCGCACACGGCGCCGTCGATGGCCACGTAGACTACGGTCTGGCCGGCGCCTTCGGCGTCACGGCGGGCGCGTGCGAGCCCGGCCGGCACCGCGGCGCCCTTGGCCACCCACCGTGGCGAACCCACCTGCACCTGCCGTCCGCCGACAACCCCGTGTACACCCTTGCCGGGTTCGGCCACGAAGTCCGTGACGTCGCCGCCATCGGCGTCGGATGCGGCCGCGATCGCCTTGGCGACCGCGTGTTCGGAGGCGGACTCGAGGGTCGCGGCCGCACGGAGCACATCGTCGCGTTCGTGACCGGTCGCCACCGACACCGAGACGATGTCGAGTGCGCCGTTGGTGAGGGTGCCGGTCTTGTCGAACACCACGGTGTCCACCTCGCGGGAGGCATCGAGTGCCTGATGGCCTTTGAGGAAGATGCCGAGCTGGGCGCCCCGGCCCGATGCGACCATCAGCGCGGTCGGCGTCGCGAGCCCCAATGCGCATGGGCAGGCGATGATCAGAACGGCCAGGCCGGCGCCGACCGCATTGTCGACGTCGCCGTCGACGACCAGCCACGTGATCATCGTCGCGAGGGCGATCACGATCACGATCGGCACGAAGACGCCGGCGATCCGGTCGGCGAGGCGCTGGATGTCGGCCTTGGCGCTCTGCGCCTGCTCCACCAGGCGCAGCATCGCCGCGAACTGCGTGTCGTCGCCGACGCGCGCGGCCTCCACGATCAGCCGCCCGTTGAGCGCGGTCGTCCCGCTGATCACGGCGTCACCTTCGTCGACGTCGACGGGGCGTGACTCCCCGGTCATGGCGCTCATGTCGATCGCGGATGCACCCGAGATCACCAGTCCGTCGGCGGCGACGGTCTCGCCGGGACGGACGACGAACTGTTGGCCTTCCTTGAGTTCACCGACGGGGATACGCATCTCGGTGCCGTCGGCGAGCACGATCGCGACGTCCCTGGCCCCCAGCGCGGCGAGCGCGCGCAACGCCCCGCCGGCGCGTGATCGTGCACGTGCCTCGAAGTAGCGGCCCGCGAGCACGAAGACCGTGACTCCGGCGGCGACCTCGAGATAGATCGAGTCGCTGCCGAGGATGGCCTCCCAGACGCCGACGTCGCGGATCTCCGCGCCGGCGGCGAACATCGAATACAGCGACCACCCGGTGGCCGAGATGATGCCGATGCTGATGAGCGTCTCCATCGACAGCGCGCCCACGCGCAGATTGCGGACCGCGACCCGATAGAACGGCCACGCGCAGTAGGTGACGATCGGCGCGGCCAGGGCGGTCAGGATCCACTGCCAGCCGCTGATGCGGGTGGCCGGGACCGTCGCGAACATGATCGACAGGTCGGCGAGCGGGACGAACAGGACGAGCGCGATGACCATCCGACGGAAGAGCGCATGCGCGGCGCGTAGATCTGGGTCGTCGTCGGGATCGATCGGCCCGGACACACGGCGCTGCGCCGAATATCCCGCGGCGTCGACGACGGTGCACAGTTCGTCGTCGTCGAACGATCCGGGGGCGTCGATCGTCGCGATCCTGGTCGCATAGTTCACCGAGGCCCGGACGCCGTCGACCTTGTTGAGCTTTCGCTCCACCCGAGCCGCGCATGCGCCGCAGCTCATGCCGGACACCTCGAGTTCCACCCGGCGGGTCTCCTCGGCACCTACCGCCAACGGGGTGACCTGTGTCACGCTGCCTCCAATGTTCACCCATGCCGGTGCACATCCACCGGCACATGCCTCCAGATGAGTAGTCGCACAGGATGGCCGCGGAGTTCCCGGCACCCGACGACGGGCTGTAGTACGTCGGATACGGTTGCCGGGTGACCACGAGGCCGGGCGACGACGAGGTGACCCGTCTCGCCGTGGCTGCGTCCCACGGTGATCGACTCGCTCTGGAGGCCTTCGTCAAGGCTACGCGCGAGGATGTGTGGCGATTCGTGGGGTATTTGGCGGATCGCCGCAGTGCCGACGACCTCACCCAGGACACCTATCTGAGGGCGATCGGCGCACTGCCGCGCTTCCGCGCCGGATCGTCGGGCCGGACCTGGCTGCTCGCGATAGCCCGGCGAACCGTCGCCGACCATTTCCGGAGAGCGGCGTCGCGCCCGCAGCTCTCGCTGACACCGCCGGACACGATCGCCGCCTCTCCACGGCGCAGCATGCGCCACGACGACCACGTCGAGTTGGAGATGCTCGTCGAGGGGCTGGCCGAGGATCGGCGGGCGGCGTTCGTGCTGACCCAGATCCTCGGCATCGGATACGCCGATGCCGCCGTCGTCTGTGGCTGTCCGGTCGGCACCATTCGTTCACGCGTGGCACGAGCCCGCGACGACCTGATGGCGGCCTACGAGTCGGGAGAACGACACACCGGCTGACCTTCGCCGTGGGCGGTGGCGCGACGTGGGCCGGCCCGGACGCGGCAGGGAGCCACGCGCCCGGGCCGGGGTTCTCGGTGCGGTGCCGAACCGGAGATCAGTGGTCGTGGATGAGCACGCCGCGGATGTTCTTCCCGTCGCGCAGATCCTGGTAACCGTCGTTCACCTGGTCGAGCGTGTAGGTCGTGGTGACCAGTTCGTCGAGCTTGAGCTGGCCGGCGTCGTAGAGCCGCAGCAGCCGGACGATGTCGTACTGCGGGTTGGCCGACCCGAACAGGCTGCCCTTGATGGACTTCTCGTTCAGGGTGAGATCGATACCGGGCCAGTGCACGGTGAACTTCTCGGGGCTCGACAGTCCGGTCAGCACCACCGTTCCGCCCTTGCCGACGGCACCGATCGCTGCCGACACGACCTCCTCGTCCACGGTGCCGACGGTCACGATCGCGGTGTCGGCGCCCTGGCCCCAACTGATCTCGGTGATCGTCTGCTGTGCCTCGGCGGCGCTCGCGAATGCGTGGGTGGCGCCGAACTTGATGGCGGTGTCGCGCTTGAACGCCACCGGGTCGACGACGATGACGTGTTTGGCGCCCGCGTGCACGGCACCCTGCACCGAGTTGATGCCGATGCCGCCGATGCCGTAGATGACCACGATGTCGCCGGCGCGTACGTTGCCGGTGTACACCGCCGACCCCCATCCGGTGGGGACACCGCATCCGACCAGGACGGCCTTCTCCAGGGGGAGCCAGTCGTCGACCTTCACCACCGAATGCTGGCTGATCGTCGCACGTTCGGCGAACGTGCCGAGCATGCACATGGCGCCGAAATCCGTGTCACCGTTGTGGAATCGGAACGAGCCGTCCGGCATCGATCCCTCGAGGATGGTGGCGCCCATGTCGCACAGGGACTGGCGTCCGGTCGAGCAGTATCTGCAGGTGCCGCAGTTCGGGATGAAGCTGCACACCACGTGGTCGCCGGGTTTGACCTTGGTGACCCCCGGACCCACCTCCTCGATGATCCCGGCACCTTCGTGACCGCCGACGATCGGGAACCGCGGCGGCAGGTCGCCGTCGGTGAGGTGCAGGTCGGAATGACACAGCCCGGCGGCGGTGTACTTGATGAGTACTTCGCCGTCCTTGGGTGGATCGAGGGTGAGCTCGGTGATCTCGAACGGTTTGCCGGGGCCGGTGAGGACAGCTGCTTTGGTTTTCATGATTGTTCGCTCCTTTGCGACGGGTGGGGAGTGGTGATCAGAGTGCGACGTTGACGGCTTTCGTCTGCGTGTAGAGGTCGATCGCGGACGTACCGAGTTCGCGACCCCACCCACTTTGTTTGTAGCCCCCGAATGGCATCGCGGTGTCGAAACCGTTGTATTGGTTGACCCACACCGATCCGGCCTTGATCGCGCGGGCCGTCTTGTGTGCCTTGGACAGATCCTTGGTCCAGATGCCGGCGGCCAGCCCGTAGATGGAATCGTTTGCGGCAGCGGCTACTCCGGAATCGGCATCGAACGGCAGGGCCGCGACGACCGGTCCGAAGATCTCCTCGGTCACGATCGAGAAGGACGGTTCGACGTCGACGAACACGGTCGGCTCGATGAAGAAACCTTCGTCGCCCCAACGTTTTCCGCCCGTCAGAGCCCGCGCGCCGTCGGCGAGGCCGGCCGCGAGGTAGCCGGAGACGCGGTCGAACTGCTCCTGACTGACCAGGGGGCCGAGTTCGGTCGTCGGATCGAGTCCGGGTCCGATCTTCGCCTGCGATGCGGCCTCGGCGACGGCGGCGGTGAAATCGTCGAAGATGGGCCGCTCGACGAACAGGCGCGTGCCGGCCACGCAGCACTGGCCGTGGTTGAACATCCACGCGGCCACCGAACCGGCGACCGCCTTCTCGAAGTCGGCGTCGGCGAACACGATGTTCGGGCTCTTTCCGCCGAGCTCCAGCGACACCTTCTTCAGGTTGCCCCTGGCCGCGTCGACGATCTTTTTTCCGACCTCGGTCGAACCGGTGAACGCGATCTTGTCGACATCGTCGTGCGCGGAGAGCGCCGCTCCCGCGTCGCCGAATCCGGTGACGATGTTGACCACACCCGGCGGGAAACCGGCTTCCTGGAAGATCTCACCGAGCAACAGAGCCGTCAGAGGGGTCTGTTCGGCCGGCTTCAGGATCACCGTGTTGCCGGCGGCGAGCGCCGGGGCCAGCTTGAACGCGGCCATCAGGAGCGGGAAGTTCCACGGCACGATCAGTCCGCAGACGCCCACCGGCTCGCGCAGGGTGTAGGCGTGGAACTCGCCGCCGGGGACGAAGGGCATCGACACGTCGACCGTCGAACCGGTGATCTTGGTGGCCAGGCCGGCGTTGTACCGGAAGATGTCGGCCGACCAGTTCATGTCCACAGCGGTGGCGATGGTCGCCGCCTTGCCGTTGTCGAGCGCCTCGAGCTGGCCGAACTCAGCGGCTCGCTCGGTCAGGAGGTCGCCGACCCGCCAGAGCAGTCGTTCGCGTTCGTTGGGCTTCATCCGCGACCACGGACCGTCGTCGAATGCCTGGCGTGCCGCGCGGACGGCGCGGTCGATGTCGCCGGCGTCACCGTGGGCGACGGAGGTGATCGGCCGTGCGGTCGCGGGGTCGATCGTCTCGAACGTGCGGCCGGTCTGCGCCCATACCCACTCACCCCCGATCAGCATCGGGCGGTCCGCGGCGATGAAGTCGCGGATCCGGGGAAGCAGGTCGGTGGCGACGGCGGTCATGGAATCCTCCTGGTCGATGGCAGATCAGAAGTGATCTGGGTCATAGGTGTGACCTGCTTCATTTCTGCCACCGATGGCCGGGGTCGAGCTGTCCAGAAAATGAACAGCCACGTGGACAGCAGCCGGACCGGACTCCGCTCAGATTCCCAACGCGCGCATGCGCGCATACAGCGTGGTGCGGCTGATGCCGAGTTCGCGTGCGGCGTGCACTTTGTTGCCGCCGACTCGGTCGAGGGCCTCGATGATCGCGATCCGCTCGGCCTGTTCCCGGCCGGACAGATGTGCGGCGCGACTCGTCGTGCGGTGGGTCGGTGGGAGATCGGTGGGTTCGACCACCTTCGCGCCGCGTGCGGTACATCCGTCGGCGGCTTGACGCAGAACGGATTCGAGCTCGGAGAAGTTGCCCGGCCAGTCCTGACTCAGCAATGCGTCGGTGGCCTTGCCGGACAGCGTGAGTCCGGGGTGGATGCACTCGAGCACCCCGCTGGCGATCGCGGCGAACTCGGAGTTGCGATGCCGCAGGGGCGGCAGGTCGATGCGACGCCCACAGCGCCCGATGAGCGCGGCGACGCCTACCGTGAGCTGCTCGCGGGGAGCGCTCACGATGATCATCGGCGCGTCGCCGGACCAGGTCGCCGCGGCTTTCCCGAGGAGTGCCACCGACCGGTCGTCGAGGAGGTCGACGCCGTCGACGATCAGCGGCGCGTGCCGGGCCCGGGCCCGGGCGATCGACCCGACCACGTCCGGTTGCCGCCCGTCGATCAGGTCGTCGGCGACGTCGACGACCACTGCCTGCGGCCCCGGAAAATGTTCGAGGAGGGCGGTGGCGTGTGTCGAGCGACCGGTGCCGGGCTCTCCGGTGATCGTGACGGTGATCGCCTGTGCGGCAGGCGTTGACCGCGAGGCCGGTGCCGACGACCCGGGCTGGGTCGGCCGGAACCGGAACATGGCCGCACCCCGCGCACCGGCGACCGGCTCGATAGCGACCTCGATCTCGACGCCGGAGACCAGCGTCAGCGGCAGCACCGTCTCACGCAGGCCGGGATCGCACGCGAAGGCTCGCAGAACCCCGATGTCGGTGGGGGACAAAAGTTCTGCGGCCAACGCATTCGTCAGCTGCAGATCGTCGCCGATCGCGGCGACCGCGATGTCACGGCGAGGTGCGGCGCGCTGGAATGCGTCGAGCACGCGCCGCTGATGGGCCCGGGAACGATCGAGTAGGCGGTCCGCGATGTCGGCGACGACCTGGTTGACGAAGGGGACGGCGAGAGGATTGATGCGCTCGGCGGTCTCGGACATGCAGATGATGCCGGCGAGACGCCGGGTGGCGGGGTGCACGATCGGCTGCCCGAAACAACTGATGGACTTGAACCGCTCGAGGTAGTGCTCGCTGCTGTTGACCGCGATTCCCCCGCGGATCTCCGCGGGCGTGCCGAGCGCCGTCGTGCCGACGACCTCTTCACCGAACGGCGCTCCGGGGGTGGCGCCGAGTTCGTCGAGGGTGCGCTCGATCGCGGCGCCGAACGCGACCCGTGACACCATCCGGCATTCGTGGTCGACCAGCAGTAGCGACATGTCGGTGTCGGCCAACCGGGTGGCCGCGTCGTCGAGAACGGGCCGAGCCGCATCGAGCAGTGGATCGGCGGATGCGATGTCGACCACTGCGCTGGGGGTCGGGTCCGCGGGCCGTACGCCAGACATCGCCGACCGCCGCCACGAGTACTCGATGACAGCTCGGCGTGGCGCGTGGTCGGAGGGTCGGGTGGAGACGTCGATGCAGACAAACGTGACACAGGTCACCGTGAATGCCAAGTCCGACCCGGCCGCTACCGTTGACCCCATGCGAGTCGCCACCTGGAACGTGAACTCGGTCAAGCAGCGGATTCCGCGGTTGCTGCCCTGGTTGGATCAGCGCCAACCGGACGTCGTCTGTCTGCAGGAGACCAAACTCTCCGACGACGCCTTCCACGAGGTTCTCGGTGACGATCTGGCCGAGCGGGGTTACGAGATCGCCCACGTGGGCCAGGGACAGTGGAACGGTGTCGCGCTGTTGTCGAAGGTCGGCCTCGACGATGTCCGTCGTGGCTTCGACGGTGTCCCCGGCTACCCCGAATCCGACTCGCCGACCGAGGCCCGAGCGGTGTCGGCGGTGTGTGGGGGAGTGCGCATCCACTCGCTGTACGTGCCGAACGGACGGACCCCCGATTCCGACCACTACCGGTACAAGCTCGAGTGGCTCGCCCGGTTGCGGGACAGCGTGGCCGCGGGCAACGGCGACGATTCCGCGGCCAACACGATGCTGTGCGGCGACATGAACATCGCGCCAGCCGACGCCGATGTGTTCGATCCGGATGCCTACGTCGGGCACACCCACGTCACCGAACCCGAACGGGCGGCCCTCGCCGCGTTCGACTCGCTCGGGCTGCACGACGTCGTCCGCGACCGGTGGCCCGACGACCGGGTGTTCAGTTACTGGGACTACCGGGCGGGCATGTTCCACAAGGATCTCGGTATGCGCATCGACCTCGTCCTCGCCGGCGGGCCCGTCGCCGAGCGGGTCGCTGCCGCCTGGATCGACCGGCAGGCGCGCAAGGGCAGCAAACCGAGCGACCACGCGCCGGTGATCGTCGACCTCGACACCGCCCCCGACGGGGACGTCGGTCCGGTCGTGCCGCCGCCGTCGAATCCGGCCAAGCGGGGTGCCGGGGTGAAGCTGCCGCAATCCGCCGACATCGGCCCGACCGAGTAGTTCGTCCCCCAGACATCGGAGTTTCCGCTGGTTGCAGCTGGGGGAGGAAGCAACGTCCGGGGGAAGAAGTGGCCGGCGCCCAGCGCTGGGAACTTCAGCGGGACAGTTGCCGTTAACGTCCCGGATCCGTTTTTTGACCTGTGCAAACTCGGTCGGTAGAGTGGTTCGCCGGTGCCCGGCCCATGCTGGGCCAGTCCGCATGCCCGGGTAACCTGGGGCACACGGCCTGACAGGCGATACCGTCGTCGAGTGTATGACACGCCCGACCTCGGGGTAGCAAAATTGTACTGACCAGCGAGAAATCGCTGGTGGGGCGAGTTGTGGAAGCAACGTAATCGGAAACGGTTCTCGATGCTTGCCCGGAGCACCAACCGCAACAGATGCCAACATCAACATAAGGAATGAACACCTAGTGCCAACCATCAATCAGCTGGTCCGCAAGGGCCGTCACGACAAGGCTGCCAAGACCAAGACCGCGGCCCTCAAGGGGAGCCCGCAGCGTCGTGGCGTGTGCACCCGCGTCTACACCACCACCCCGAAGAAGCCGAACTCCGCGCTGCGCAAGGTCGCCCGTGTGCGCCTGACCAGCTCCGTCGAGGTCACCGCTTACATCCCCGGTGAGGGCCACAACCTGCAGGAGCACTCGATGGTGCTCGTCCGTGGCGGTCGTGTGAAGGACCTCCCGGGTGTGCGCTACAAGGTCATCCGCGGCTCACTCGACACCCAGGGTGTCAAGGACCGCAAGCAGGCCCGCAGCCGCTACGGCGCGAAGAAGGGGAACTGATAAGTCATGCCACGTAAAGGACCCGCACCCAAGCGCCCCCTGATCAACGACCCCGTCTACGGTTCGCCGCTGGTCACCCAGCTGGTCAACAAGATCCTGCTGGACGGCAAGAAGTCGACCGCCGAGCGCATCGTGTACGGCGCGCTCGAGCAGGCCCGCGACAAGACCGGCACCGACCCGGTCATCACCCTCAAGCGCGCCCTCGACAACGTGAAGCCGACCCTCGAGGTGAAGAGCCGCCGCGTCGGTGGCGCCACCTACCAGGTCCCGGTCGAGGTCAAGCCGAACCGTGCCAACACCCTCGCCCTGCGCTGGCTGGTGACCTTCAGCCGTCAGCGTCGCGAGAAGACGATGGTCGAGCGTCTGGCCAACGAGCTGCTCGACGCCTCCAACGGTCTCGGCGCGTCGGTCAAGCGTCGCGAGGACACCCACAAGATGGCCGAGGCCAACCGGGCGTTCGCGCACTACCGCTGGTGAGAACCTGCTCCGCGTGACGGCCACCCGTCACGCGGAGCCCAAGCCCTGTTCAACAGCAATTCCCGAAGGGAAACCACGTGGCACAGGAAGTGCTCAGCGACCTCAAAAAGGTTCGCAACATCGGCATCATGGCCCACATCGATGCCGGCAAGACCACCGCAACCGAGCGAATCCTCTTCTACACCGGTGTGAACTACAAGATCGGTGAGACCCACGACGGTGCCTCGACCACCGACTGGATGGAGCAGGAGAAGGAGCGGGGTATCACCATCACCTCCGCGGCCGTCACCTGTTTCTGGAACAAGAACCAGATCAACATCATCGACACCCCCGGGCACGTCGACTTCACCGTCGAGGTGGAGCGCAGCCTGCGCGTGCTCGACGGTGCGGTTGCCGTGTTCGACGGCAAGGAAGGCGTCGAGCCGCAGTCCGAGCAGGTCTGGCGGCAGGCGGAGAAGTACGAAGTTCCGCGCATCTGCTTCGTCAACAAGATGGACAAGCTCGGTGCCGACTTCTTCTTCACCGTGCGCACCATCGAGGAGCGTCTCGGTGCCAAGCCGCTCGTGCTGCAGCTGCCGATCGGTGCCGAGGACAGCTTCGACGGCGTCGTCGACCTGATCGAGCAGAAGGCCATCACCTGGCGCGGCACCGTCGAGATCGGCGCCGAGCCGACCATCGAGGAGATCCCCGCGGATCTGGCCGATCAGGCCGCCGAGTACCGCGAGAAGCTGCTCGAGACCGTCGCCGAGAGCGACGAGGCCCTGCTGGAGAAGTACTTCGGTGGCGAGGAGCTCTCCGTCGAGGAGATCAAGGGCGCCATCCGCAAGCTGACGATCGCCCGCGAGTACTACCCGGTCATCTGTGGCTCGGCGTTCAAGAACAAGGGTGTCCAGCCGATGCTGGACGCGATCATCGATTACCTGCCGAACCCGCTCGACGTCCCGTCGGTCGAGGGTCATGCCGTGGGTAACGAAGAAGAAGAGATGTCGCGCAAGCCGTCCTCGGACGAGCCGTTCTCCGCGCTGGCATTCAAGATCGCCGCACACCCGTTCTTCGGCAAGTTGACCTTCGTGCGTGTCTACTCGGGCCGCATCAACGCCGGCACCCAGGTCCTCAACGCGACCAAGGGCAAGAAGGAACGCGTCGGCAAGCTCTTCCAGATGCATGCCAACAAGGAGAACCCGGTCGAGGATGCGACCGCAGGCCACATCTACGCGATGATCGGCCTGAAGGACACCACCACCGGTGACACCCTGTGCGATCCGAACTCGCCGATCGTGCTGGAATCGATGAGCTTCCCGGACCCGGTCATCAACGTCTCGATCGAGCCGAAGACCAAGTCCGACCAGGAGAAGCTGTCGACGGCCATCCAGAAGCTCGCCGAAGAGGACCCGACCTTCTCGGTCCAGCTCGACGAGGAGACCGGCCAGACCGTCATCGGCGGTATGGGCGAGCTCCACCTCGACATCCTGGTCGACCGCATGAAGCGGGAGTTCAAGGTCGAGGCGAACGTCGGCAAGCCGCAGGTCGCCTACCGCGAGACCATCCGCAAGGCGGTCGACAAGCACGAGTACACCCACAAGAAGCAGACCGGTGGTTCCGGCCAGTTCGCGAAGGTCATCGTCAAGCTCGAGCCCCTGGTGGACGCCGAGGACGGCGCGACCTACGAGTTCGACAACGCCGTGACCGGTGGCCGTGTGCCGCGCGAGTACATCCCGTCGGTCGACGCCGGTATCCAGGACGCCATGCAGTACGGCGTGCTGGCCGGGTACCCGCTGGTCAACATCAAGGCCACCCTGCTCGACGGTCAGTACCACGACGTCGACTCGTCGGAAATGGCCTTCAAGATCGCAGGCCAGCAGGTCCTCAAAGAGGCTGCGAAGCTGGCCGGTCCGGTGATCCTCGAACCGCTGATGGCGGTCGAGGTCACCACACCCGAGGACTACATGGGTGACGTGATCGGCGACCTGAACTCCCGCCGTGGCCAGATCCAGGCCATGGAGGAGCGCAGTGGTGCACGTGTCGTCAAGGCACAGGTGCCGCTGTCGGAGATGTTCGGCTACATCGGAGACCTTCGGTCGAAGACCCAGGGCCGGGCAAACTACTCCATGGTGTTCGACTCGTACGCGGAGGTTCCGTCGAACGTGTCGAAGGAAATCATCGCGAAGGCCACCGGCGAGTAATCGTCGGCGACCATCGCGACCGCGCTGGCCCACAAGCGGGCGCAACAACGTAAGTGAACAACTCCTGCTGGGATCCGCCCAGTAGGACAACAACAGTCCAGGAGGACAAACAAAGTGGCGAAGGCGAAGTTCGAGCGGACCAAGCCGCACGTGAACATCGGCACCATCGGTCACGTCGACCACGGCAAGACCACGCTGACCGCGGCCATCACCAAGGTGCTGCACGACAAGTTCCCGGAGCTCAACCAGAGCTTCGCGTTCGATCAGATCGACAAGGCTCCCGAAGAGAAGGCTCGTGGTATCACGATCAACATCTCGCATGTGGAGTACGAGACCGACAAGCGCCACTACGCGCACGTCGACGCTCCTGGTCACGCTGACTACATCAAGAACATGATCACCGGTGCGGCCCAGATGGACGGTGCGATCCTCGTGGTCGCAGCCACCGATGGTCCGATGCCGCAGACCCGTGAGCACGTGCTGCTGGCCCGCCAGGTCGGTGTGCCCTACATCCTGGTCGCCCTGAACAAGGCCGACATGGTCGACGACGACGAGATCATCGAGCTCGTCGAGATGGAGGTCCGCGAACTGCTGGCCGCCCAGGAGTTCGACGAGGAAGCACCGGTCGTGAAGGTCTCGGCGCTCAAGGCGCTCGAGGGCGACGCCGAGTGGGTCAAGTCGGTCGAGGAGCTCATGTCGGCCGTCGACGAGTCGATCCCGGACCCGGTCCGCGAGACCGACAAGCCGTTCCTCATGCCCGTCGAGGACGTCTTCACCATCACCGGCCGCGGCACCGTGGTCACCGGTCGTGTGGAGCGCGGCGAGGTCAACGTGAACGAGGAAGTCGAGATCGTCGGCATCCGTGACAAGTCCACCAAGACCACCGTCACCGGTATCGAGATGTTCCACAAGCTGCTCGATTCGGCACAGGCAGGCGACAACGCCGGTCTGCTGCTGCGCGGCCTCAAGCGTGAGGACGTCGAGCGCGGTCAGGTCATCGTGAAGCCGGGCACCACGACTCCGCACACGGAGTTCGAGGGCCAGGCCTACATCCTGAGCAAGGACGAGGGTGGACGCCACACCCCGTTCTTCAACAACTACCGTCCGCAGTTCTACTTCCGTACCACCGACGTGACCGGAGTCGTGACCCTCCCCGAGGGCACCGAGATGGTCATGCCGGGCGACAACACCGAGATGAGCGTCAAGCTCATCCAGCCGGTCGCCATGGACGAGGGCCTGCGCTTCGCCATCCGCGAGGGTGGCCGCACCGTCGGTGCGGGTCGAGTCACCAAGATCAACAAGTGACACTGTCACTCATGATCTGACTCACTGAGTCGAGAAGGCGCCCGGTCACGAAAGTGGCCGGGCGCCTTTCGCTTTCCGGCGGGCTACTGGCGCGGGTTCACTCGGTTCGCGCGGGTCGGCTCGGTTCGCGCGGGCCGTCGACGAGTCGCGTTGTCCGAACCGACCCGCGGGATCCGAGATGACCCGCGTCCAGTGATAACTCCAGCAACATCCGCCACTTTGGTAACAGCGCGGTTTCGGTCTGTCGCTGCTCTGGTCACAGGTGTGGCAAGCCACTCGGACAACGGATTACGGTTCTGCGGTGCCGGTACTCTCCATGCGCCCACGCCGATTGGCGAAGCGGCGCCGATTCCTGGTCTGTCTGCTCGTCTCAGCCACCATCGTCGGCATCGGTTCCGTCGAGGCCGGAAACGCGAGCGCGGCGTCCTTCGGCCGGTTCTACGTCTCCGGATGCGGCATGCCGACGACGCCGGTCGACATGTGGACCCGGTGGGGCAACTACAAGACGGTCATCGCCCTCGATGGACTGCGCGCGACCGGCGACAAGAGCGGCTGGCGGCACGAGACGCGTATCCAGCGGATCGCCGATTCGGGCGTCAACGTGATCCAGCCCGTCGGTGGCCTGGCCAGCTTCTACACCGACTGGGAGTCGGCCAGCCCGGGCAACAAGGTCAAGTACCGCTACCGGTGGACCTGTCGGCTCAAGACCATCATCAACGAACTCGACGCGCGCGGACTCGCGGTCGGTCCGCGCGGCAAGTACGCCATGATGGGTATCTCGATGGGCGGCAACGCCGCGATGATCTTCGGTGCGTACCACCGCAAGCGGATCTCCCACATCTTCTCGATGTCGGGCTTCCTGAACCCATCCGCGCCGACGATGCGCGAGGCGGTGCGCCTCGCATTGATCGACGCCGGGATGGCCGCCGGTGTGGGCCCGTTCAGCGCCGACGCCATGTGGGGCCCGCCCTGGCACAACCGCTGGATCGCGAACGACTCTGTCGCCCAACTCGACCGGATGCGGGGCATGCGGGTCCGGGTCGGCGCCGCTTCCGGCGTGTGGGGTAAGTACAACACCGACGCGATCGGCTCGATCAAGGGCACACCCCTCGAGGTGATCTCACTCGCACAGACCCGAACCTTCGAGATCGCCGCCGCCATCACCGGCGTCCGGATCACCACGGACTACCCCGCGGTCGGCACACACCAGTGGGGCTACTGGCAGGACATGGTTCTCGAGGCCAAGCGCAGTGGTTGGTTCCGGGACTGATTCGATCCGTTGACAGATCCCCGTACCGACAAACGCCGCGAGCGCGGCCGCTCGGGGTGATGAACAGCGTCGCCCTGCAGAAGCCGTGAGAGAGATCTGATCACGCACCGTTTCGAGCCGGCGTGACACTCTGGGAACATGTCCCGTCCGCAACGAACTCCCGACGGTCGGCACGTCGTCGTGAACGGTCGGAAGTGGCGGGCAACGGACCCACTGATCCCCGAGGAACGGCGGGCTGAGCTGCAGTCGATCCTGATGGCGTGGCGCCGAGATGTGAAACGCACGAGGGGCGCGCCGGAGTCACGCCGGGGCGTGCAGGCAGCGAAGGTCGCGTTGGGTGAGCGCGGGACGCCATGGTGGGAGCAAACCGACGACGAACGCCGCCGCAGGTGGGAGGCTCACATCGCGCGGCCGGAAGGCGGGGTTTGATTCTGACGTTACAGCGCCGTGCACCCGACTTGTGTCCGGGCTGCGGTTTGACGTATGAGAATCACGTGCGCGTGCTGAATCGATCGAACCCGACCGGTGATCTGGCGCTGGGCGTCCGGGTCTCAGGTCACGACGGGCAACGTCCGCCGGTGTTGCTGGTACATGGCATGGCCGGCGATCACACCACGTGGCGTGCGTTCGCGAGTGCGCTGCGTCGTGCGGGGCGGCAGGTGATCTCGGTCGACTTGCGTGGACACGGCCGCAGCGGTCATGCGCCCACGTACCTGCTCGATGACTTTCGCGATGACCTCGAGTTCGTACTCGACGAGCTCGACATCGGCGTGACCGACATCGTCGCGCACTCGCTCGGTGCGCACACCGTGCTACGCCTGGCGATGGCGATACCCGACCGGGTGCGACGGCTGGTACTCGAGGAGGTCCCGCCGATGCCGCGTGACCAGGCCCACGTCGACGAGGGCATCGTCGTCGCCGCGTCACTCGGCGAACGTGTACGCGGAGTCGGCGCCGCGGTACGGAATCCGTGGCCACTGATCCGGTTCGATCGCCGCGTGGGCACCGAGGTGGGCCGGCAGTTCGAGACTCCCGACCCCGATTGGTGGGCACGCCTCGACGTCGTCGCCGCATCCACCCTGGTGATCTCCGGTGGCCGGCGGAGCTTCTTGCCGCCCCGTCACCTGCGCACCCTTTGCGAGACGCTGCCCGCCGCCCGATTCGTCGAGATCGATGCGGGTCACAGCGTGCATCGCGACAAGCCAGCCGAATTCGCTGCTGTCGCGGGGGAATTCGTGCAGAGCAGCTGACCTGGGACGATTCGGCGGAAATCGATCGGCGGGGTGCGTCCGCAAACGCGGCACCCGACGCCCGCCAACAGTCCTCACCGAGTGGTCCTTCGCCGGAGACCATTCACGTGGGACGCCCAGTCAACTGAAAACGGCGCCCAGTCAACTGAAAACGGCGCCCAGTCAACTGAAAACGGCGCCCAGTCAACTGAAAACGGCGCCCAGTCAACTGAAAACGGCGCCCAGTCAACCGAAAACGGCGCCCAGTCGAGACGGTCAGGCGGCCCGCTTGTTGTACAGCGGTCGCGGATCCACCCCGATCTCGCGCCAAGCCTGATACGCCCACGGCACGTACAGCCACTTGATCGGTAGGCGGTTGAATGCCGGGTTCAACGCTCGCATCGTCGCGGCGAAACGTTGGAAGTTCTTCTCCCGTTTGGCATCCCACTTCAGTCCGCAGACGTCGCGCATCTGTTGCGGCAGTGTCCCGACGATCACGGTGCGCAGGAAGGCGTTCAGCGGTGCCGAGGCGACCTTCCACACCGGGGCGGGGATCTTCTTCGGCCGCGGCAGGCCCTGACGGATGTAGCCGGTGGCATAGACGACGGTCTTGTGCGGGACGAAGCGATCGAGCATGTCGTCCCAGTACTCGAGGAACTCCTCGTAGGTCTGCGGCTGACTGCGCGAGCTCACGCCGTACAGGTCGTACCAGACCTTGCTCTCCTCGAAGATCTGCACCTTCTCGGCGTAGCTGAGTCGGCGGATGAAGGTGTCGGTGATGTACAGCACCTGGTCGACGAATGTCGCGTGGGCCCAGTAGAAGAGTTCAGGATTCAGGGCGTGGTATCGCGAGCCGTCGCTGATGGTGCCCTTGATGTCGCGATGGAAGTCGCGGACGGTCCGACCCCACTTCTGGGGCTCGGTGCTGTAGACGGTCTTCATCACCGGTGGGCCGGTGCGCTTGGCCCGGCCGAGGAAGTCGTCGAAGATCACCGAGTGGTCCAGCACCGCCTGGCCGAGTTGCTCGATGCAGTTCTCCGTGCCGGCGAGGCGTTGAAAGCCGAGGATGCCGCGGCTGTCCCCGTAGAACTTCCAGATCAGCGAATCGGCGCCCAGGCGGGGCGAGGGCAGGGCCGAGTCCGGGTCGTCGGGCTCGATCATCGGCTCGGCCTCGCGGATCGAGCGCTCGTAGTCCTGGTTGACTGACATGTCAGGAAGGGTAACCCAGGTTGGAACGGAACGAAAGATTTGTTTCAACGTGGGATGTAGGCCGACGAGTGGAGGTACCTGTGGTCGAGGACCTGCCCGGACCCGACGAACTGCTGGCCGAGTCGTTCGTTCTCCGGCTGCCCATGCGCACCCGCTTCCGCGGGATCACCGCGCGCGAGATGATCGTGTTCCGCGGGCCGGCCGGCTGGGGGGAGTTCGGTCCGTTCGTCGAGTACGGCGACGTCGAGTCCGCGGCATGGTTGGCGGCGGGCATCGAGTCCGCCTACCTCGGCCCACCCGAGCAGGTCCGAGACAGGGTGGCGGTGAACGCGACCGTGCCCGCGGTCGATGCGGACCGGGTGGCGGAGATCCTCGCGCGGTACCCGGGTGCGACGACCGCGAAGGTGAAGGTCGCCGAACGTGGCCAGACCCTGGCCGACGACATCGCCCGCGTCGACGCAGCGCGTGAGGTCGTTCCGGCGGTTCGGGTCGACGCCAACGGCGGCTGGTCGGTCGAGCAGGCGATCGACGCCATCCGGGCGATCGGAGACGTCGAGTACGTCGAACAGCCGTGCGCCACCGTGCCGGAACTCGCGGCGGTGCGCCGAGCCGTCGACGTGCCGATCGCGGCCGACGAATCGATCCGCAAGGCCGACGACCCGTATCGGGTGGTGGCCGCCGACGCCGCCGACATCGCGATCGTCAAGGTGGCGCCGCTCGGCGGGATGCGCGCGACGCTCGAACTCGCCGACACCATCGGGCTGCCGGTCGTGGTGTCGTCGGCGCTGGATTCGGCGGTCGGGATGGCGGCCGGAGTGGCCGCCGCCGCCGCGTTGCCCCGCCTCGACCACGCGTGCGGGTTGGGTACCGGGAGCATGTTCACCGACGACGTCGCGGAGCCCTTCGTGCCGGACGGCGGGCTGGTGGAGCCGCGATGGTTCACCGGCGACCTCCGCCCGCATGCACAGTCGCGTGCCGCTTCGGATCGTGAGCGGTGGTGGCGGGAACGCCTGGTGCGCTGTCATGCGGTGCTGGCGGGCGGACCCGCCGTTCGGGACGCGTAGCGGTACTAGAAACATTTTCCGTTTTCTGTTCCAATAGACTGATCATGCGACGCGGATCACGTGGATCGACGCATCGCACGACGTGGATCGGGGACGAGGAGAGTGGCTATGAGCTCGACAGGGACAGCGCAGCGGTCGGAAGTGTTCGCGGAGGCGCCGGCAGGCAGTGACCTGCTGGCGGTGCCGACGGCGCAGCGCAACGGGATCCTGGAGATGATGTCGATGCGACGCGATCCCTTCGCGTTCGGCGACGAGCGCCTGGCGCGGTTCGGTCAGGTCTCCGGCCTCAACGCGCTGGGAGTCAAGATGGTGATCGCGGCGGGGCCGCGGGCCGCCGACGAAGTCCTGATGAACCGCGACAAGGCGTTCGCGAACGGACCGGCGTGGAGCTACTTCATCGGCCCGTTCTTCAACCGGGGCATCATGCTCCTCGATTTCGACGAGCACCGCCATCACCGGCACATCCTGCAGCAGGCGTTCACGCCGTCGACGCTCAAGGGCTACATGCAGGAGATGCAGCCGATGATCGCCGAGCGCGTCGCCGACCTCCCGACCGGGCAGGTCAAGATGTTCGACGAGTTCAAGAGCCTCACCCTCGACGTCGCGCTCGAGGTCTTCCTCGGGCTCGAACTGCCCAAGGATCAGGCGGACAAGATCAACAAGGCGTTCATCGACACGGTGCGCGCCGGGGTCGCCTACGTGCGCAAGCCGGTGCCCGGCGGACGATGGTGGAAGGGCTTGCGGGGCCGCAAGATCCTGGAGGAGTTCTTCTACGAGAACATTGCCGCCAAGCGTGCCCGCGAGACCCCTGACCTCTTCTCGGTGCTGTGTCACGTCGAGGGTGACGACGGGGAGCGGTTCACCGACGAGGACGTGGTGAACCACATGATCTTCGTGTTGATGGCCGCGCACGACACGTCGACGATCACCATGACGCAGATGGCCTACCGGATGGCGAAGGCGCCGGAATGGCAGCAGCAGGCTCGCGAGCAGTCCCTCGAACTCAACCCGGAACTCGGTTATGACGACCTCGCCAAGCTCTCGGTTCTCGACCTGGTGCTCAAGGAGTCGCTGCGGATGTGTCCGCCGGTGCCGGCGCAGCCCCGGATGGCAGTCAAGGACACCTCTGTGCAGGGGTTCTTCGTGCCGAAGGGGTCGATGGTCACCGTGCCGCAGCTGACCAATCATCGCGACCCGGAGTTCTACACCAACCCGGACATGTTCGACCCCGAGCGCTTCACGAAGGAGCGCAAAGAGGACAAGGGCCATCGGATGGCGTGGATGCCGTTCGGCGGCGGGGTCCACAAGTGCATCGGGCTGTATTTTGGCCAGATGGAGATCAAGACGATCCTGCACCACCTGCTGCGCGACTACGAGTGGTCGGTGCCCGACAGCTATCAGATGCCGATGGACTACAGCGCGCTGCCGGTACCGAAAGACAAACTGCCCGTCGACCTCCGGCGCCGATGACACCGGCGTCGACGTCGCAGACGAAGACTGCGCGCAAAGCCCGCAACACCGCCAGCCCCGAAGACCAGGAGCAGGCGATCCTCGCAGCCGCCGAGGCCGAGTTCACCTCTGTCGGTGTGCGTCGCGCGAACATGGACGAGGTGGCGGTCCAGGCCGGCGTGAGTCGCAGCACCCTGTATCGGCGTTTCCCCAAAAAGGAAGCGCTGCTGCTCGCGGTGGCCAACGACCTGTACGAGCGCGGTATGCACCGACTGACGCAGGCGGTTGTCGGCCTGGGTCCGGCCGAGGCGGTCGTGGAGGCGTTTGCCGAAGGGGCGGTGATGATCTCCGAGGACCCGCTGATGCGCCGGCTGGTGCTCACCGACTCGGAGATGAAGGGCATCACCTCGGCGGTGACCGCACTGTTCGTCGACATGGTCACCGACCGCGTCGCCGCCACACTGCGTGACGCGGGTGCGACGATGCCCGACGAGGATCTGCACCAGGCGGTGGAACTGCATGTCCGCCTGGTCATCTCCTACCTCGAGGTGCCCACGTCCGACGACCGTCAGCACCCCGATGCGGTCCGTGATCTCGCCGCGAAGTTCCTCGCACCGATGATCTGGTGACCGCCGCCGACCACCTCCACGCTCGTGGACTCCTCATGGAAGGTTCTTCTGATGTCTGTTCGTGATCTGCTGCGCCGTGGACCCGACCGCGACGAGATCCGTGCTGCACTGCGCGGCAAGGTGATCGCGATCACCGGCGGAGCCCGCGGGATCGGATTCGAGACCGCGACGCAGTTGTTCGATGCGGGTGCGGTCGTCGCGCTCGGCGACATCGACGACGACGCCGTGGGCAAGGCGGCGGCTGACCTGGGCGTCGAGGGGTTCACCGTCGACGTGACCGACCGCGCCTCGTTCGCGGACTTCCTCGACGCGGTCGAGACGGCCGTCGGTCCGATCGACGTGCTCATCAACAACGCGGGGATCATGCCCGTCGGCGATTTCCTCTCCTACGACGACGCACTGATCCGACGGACCTACGACATCGACGTCATCGGCGTGATCACCGGCACGCAGTTGGCCGCGCGGAGGATGGTTGCGCGCGGGCAGGGCCAGGTCGTCAACATCGCCTCGGTTGCGGGCCGGCTGCCGACGCCGGGTCTCACCATCTACAACGGCGCCAAGGCGGCCGTGATCGAGTTCTCCGAGGCGCTCGACGCCGAACTCGAGAACACTGGCGTGCGGATCAGCACGGTGTTGCCCACGTTCACCCGGACGGGACTCATCTCGGGTCTGAACACCAACAGCATGGTGCGGGCGATCGAACCCGAAGAGGTGGCGGCGCAGGTGCTCTCGATCATCGCCCGGCCCCGGGTGCGGCTGACCGCGCCGCGGTCGATGGCGTGGACCCACGCGAACCCGATGTTCCCGCAGCGCATGAAGCGGGCGTCGCGTCGGATGACCAAGCTCGACACCATGTTCCTCGACTTCGATCATGGACGGCGCGCCGAGTACTCGCGTCGGATCGGCGCGGAGTAGCGACTCTTACGGTGGTCGAGTAGCCGCCCCGTCCGTTGGTTGAGTAGCCGCGCGAGCGTGCATGGCGGCGTGCCCATTTCGGTGGTTGAGTAGCCGCGCGAGCGTGCATGCCGCGTATCCCTTCCGGTGGTTGAGTAGCCGCGCGAGCTTGCGAGCCGGCGTATCGAAACCCGGTGAGCGGGATCTCGATACGGCGCCTCGCTTCGCTCGGTGCCTACTCGATCCGCGGGGGATACGGCGCTTCGCTCGGTGCCTACACTCGATCCGCGGGGGATACGGCGGTTCGCTCGGTGCCTACTCGATTAGCGGATGGGCGGTGCCTACCCGATCGGCGGGGACTCCGTCACCTGGGCAACACCACCACCGGAACCGACGAGTGCCGAATGATCTTGGCGGCACGGGAACCCAGGAACACCTGGGACAGCACGCCTTCGCGGGTGCTACCCAGGAAGAGCACCTCGCCCTCGATCCAGTCGATGGAGTCGAAGGCCTCGCGGTACCCGCGTCCCGCGGCGACCGCGCATTCCGTGTCCGACGGTATGGAGCCGTCGTCGAGCAGTTCGCGGTGGGCCTGCGCGGACTGCTCCTGCCATTGTTCGAGCACGGCATCTTCGGTGCTGAGCCCCACGAGTGGCGGGTACATCGCACCGCCCCGCACCGCGAACGTGATCACCCGCAAGGGTTTGCCCATGCGAGCGGACAGAGTTCGCCCGCGTTCGAGGACCGCGCGCGAGGCATTGTCGGCACCGGTGATCGCCACGGTCACCCTGGTCAGTTGACCGTGCTTCGGCGACCGGTAGCCGCGAGGGCTGATGCCGACCGCGACCGGTGAACGGTGCATGAGGGTGTCGCCGGTGGAACCGACCACGATCTGCCCGAGTTGGCCGTCGCCGGTCGAACTGATCACGATGCCGTCGGCGGAGAGCTCGACGGCGCAGTCGATGAGCGCGCGTGACGCCGTCCGATGGTCGAGTCGCCGGAACTCCCACGACAACTCGGGAGGGTAGATCTCCATGTAGTCGGTGATCTCCTGCCGCGCCTTCTCGACGACCTGATCGGTCCAGGCGGTGAACTCCGCGTCCACCTTGCCCATCGAGGGAGTGGTCCACGGTTTCGGGACCACCGTCGCGACCACGAGGTCGGTACCGAGCGACTCCGCGGCCATCGCACCGAGTTGGACGCCGCCGGTGCCGCCTTCGCCCTGTACGTACCCGACGAGGATCGTCACTGCGAGACCTCGTCGGCGCTGGGCGCGGGTCCGGCATTGAGCTTGCTGTGCCTACGGCCCCACAGGAAGTAGAACAGCAGCGCCGCGGCGACCCACAGCCCGAAGAACAGGAAGGTGACCGGGGCCAGTCCGCTGAGGATCCAGACGCAGGCCACCACCGACAGCACCGGGGTGACCGGGTATCCGGGCACCTTGAACGGTCGCGGGAGGTCGGGCATGGTGCGCCGCAGGATGACGACACCGATCGACACGGTGATGAACGCGGCGAGGGTACCCACCGACACCAGATCCCAGAGTGCGTCGATCGGCACGAACCCGCCCAGCAGGGCGATGACCCCGCAGACGATCACGGTGTTGTTCACGGGCACCATCGTTTTCGGGCTGACCTGTGCGAAGGTCTTGGGCAGCAGCCCGTCGCGTCCCATCGCGAACAGGATGCGTGTCTGCCCGTAGATCACCACGAGGGTGACCGAGAAGATCGAGATGACCGCGCCGAGCGCGATGATGTCGCCGACCCACGTCGAACCGGTGACACTGTTGGCGAGTCTCGACAGGCTCGCCTCGTCGTCCGGGCTGAACTCGGTCCACGCCTGGGCGCCGATGGAGGCGACGGCCGTCAGCAGGTAGATGCTGACCACGACGACCAGGGCGCCGACGATGGCTCGCGGCATCGCCTTCTGCGGATTGCGCACCTCGTCGCCGGCGGTGGACACGGCGTCCAGCCCGATGAAGGTGAAGAAGATGACCGCGGCCGCCGACGTCACCCCGGCCATCCCCTCCGGCATGAACGGTGAGAAGTGACTCGACGTGAACGCGGTGAAGCATACCGCCGCGAACAGGAGCAGCACGCCGATCTTGATCGACACCATGATCGTGTTGACCAGTGCCGATTCACTGGCCCCGCGAATCAGGAGAAGCCCGCACATCACGACGAGCACCACCGACGGCAGGTTGATCCACCCGGGGTCGTCGACCCCCCATGGAGCCGCGGTCAACTCGTTCGGGATCGACCAGCCGAAGAGGTTGTTGATCAACTCGTTCAGGTACTGCCCCCACCCGATGGAGGTGGCGGCGGCGGACACGCCGTACTCGAGCATCAGACACGCGCCGATGCCCACGGCGACGACCTCGCCCATCGTCGCGTAGGCATAGGAATAACTCGACCCCGACACGGGGACCGCCGATGCCATCTCCGCGTAGCAGATCGCGGCCAGCCCCGCCGCGATGCCGGCGATGAGGAACGACAGGATCACGGCAGGGCCGGACATGCTGATCGCTTCCGGGATCACGATGAAGATACCGGTGCCGACTGTGGCCCCTACGCCGAAGAAGGTGAGCTGAAAGGTCCCGATACTGCGTTTCAGGTGCGGTTCGTCTGCCGCCTGCCCGGGCGCCCGCGCGCCGACCACGGGCTTACGACGGAAAATTGTGCTCGAAAACGACTGTGCTTGCGTCATCGGCGCTGCCCTTCTCGCAGTTAGTAGTCGATTCTGCGCCCGAAACGTCGCTTTCGCATGGCATCGGCCAAACAGCCGGGACCGCCCGTCGTCCCCGTCGATAGGGTGGACTCCGTCGACGGGGGGTCGACGGACCGGCGGAGAGGACCATCGATGGCCAGGGAAGCCGTGCTCGACGAGGAGCGGGCGGCTCGTGCCGAGTTGCCGCGCGCGGTGGACGATCTGCGCGAACAGGAGGTCAGGGCGGGCCTTCGGCGCCGGTCGCGTGCCGACCGGTGGGCCATCGGGTTGGCGGTGGCTGCGGTTGTCGTCGCCGTGGTCGTGGTGGTGGGTTGGGTCCGCGCGGAGCGCTCCTACACCGATGAGGACTTCCGGCAGGCCGCCACGGAAAGGGTCGAGGTGTTGCTCAGCCCGGACCCCCGGGGCGCCGGGCAGGTGCGCCGGATTCTCGACGGTGCGACGGGTGCGTTCCGTGACGAATTCGCCCAATCGGCCGACGCCTACACCCGATTCGTCGTTTCGCAGGGCACCATCGGCCGCGGCGTCGTCGACGGGGCAGGCGTGTCGGCTCGCTCCGGTGACCGTGCCAGTGTGCTCGTCGCGGCCACCGTGGTGTTCACCGTCCGCCGCGACGACGCCGCGAGTCCCGAACCCGTGCAGCGGTTTCGGCTCAGTGTGCTCGTGGAACCCGACGACGGTCGACTCAAACTCGCGGCGGTGCAGTATCTCCCATGAGTGATCGACGTCCCATGAATGACCGGGGATCACAGGTGATCTCGACGCGGCGTGCCGTCGTCGTCGCATGCGTGTTGGCCGTGACGCTGCTGGTGGTATCGGGTGCGCTCGTCGCACAAGGGCGGCAGCGGGCCGACGACTCGGCCACCGAGCGCACGCGCACCGAATTGCGCCGCGACGCCGGTGAGATCGTCGCACAGGTCTTCTCGGTGGACGTCTCCTCGTGGCGGGCGGACCGTGATCGTGCGCGGGCGTTGATCGGCGGTGAGTTCGCGGATCGGTATGCGACGGAACTGACCCGCCCGCCGGCCGACGGGGTGCGCAGCGTCATCTGGCGACCCGAGGTGGTGGGTGTGGTCGACGCCGAACCGGACCGCGGTCAGACGTTGATCCGGACGTCGGTGACCACGCAGGGCTCGGATGCCGACGAGTCCACAACCGAAAGGCGTTCGATCACTGCACAATTCGATCGGCTGGGGGGTCAGTGGGTGCTGACTGCGGTGGAGGTGCTGTGATGGGCGCCCCCGACGAGACCCGAACGACCTCTGATCCGGCATCCGGCGCCGACGACCTCGCTCGCGCGCGACGACGGGTGGATGATGCCACCCGCGCGGCGCGGCAGGCACGGATCGTGGCTGCAGGAGTTCTCCGGGCACGCGCCCGACGACGCTCGTCGCGCTTCCGCGTCGCTGTGGTCGGGTGTGTCGCGGTGCTCGTGGTCGCTCTCGGTGGGCTGGTCACACTCTGGGTGCAGAACCGTGACGCCGCGGGCGGGACGGCAGCGGAACAGGCAGCGCTCGAGGCGTCGCGAGCGGGGATCGCCGCATTGCTGACCGCCGACCCGGCTGATCCGGCCGCCTACATCGATCGGGCGCTCGCCGTCACCACCGGTGAGCAGCACGATCGGATCCGCGAAGTCGCCGACGCCTTGTCGGCGGAGGTCCGTGGCATGAAGCGGCCGAGCAGCGGCACGGTGCTGTCCGCCGGTCTGGTCAGCGACCCGCCCAGCTACGATGGCACCGTCGCGGTGTCGCTGGTGGTCGCCGAGGCGTCCGACCCGGCACTCGTCGGCGCCGACCCCGGTCAGAACCGGGTGACGGTCGAGGTGACGGTGACCCGTGTCGGTTCGAAATGGCTCATCAGCGGGACGGAGCCGGCATGACACCCGCAGAGAACGCACCGCGCCCGCATCTCGGTCCACGTGCCCGTCGACGCGCCGCTATTGCGGTCGCGGTCGCCGTGGTCGCCGCCGTGCTTGCCGTCGTGGGTTTCATCGCTGCCGAACGGGCCCGCCCGATCCCCGACGACGCACAGCGCACCGCACTGCTGACCGCCACCAGGGATGCCGTCACCGCGTTGACCAACTTCGCCCCGGACTCCGGGGCACAAGCCCGACGGGAGGTGGCAGTCCAGCTCACCGCCCCTCTGGCGTCCGCGTACGAGGTATCCGGCGCCGACGTGATCCTGCCCGGCGCCGTCGCAGCCGGGGTGACGATGACCTCGCGGGTCGTCGGCACGGGCGTCGACTCGTACGGCGACGACACCGCCCGGGTCCTGGTCTTCATCGACCAGACGGTGACGACGCCGCCGTCGGACGGTGCCACGCCTGACGACCAGCAGGCGCGCAACGGGGAACGCACTTCTATCGCTCGGTGGGCGTCTATGCGTAATGTCGAGGGACATTGGCGGCTCGCCGACCTCGATCCGGTCGGCGACGTCACCCGGTGAGGGATGCTCACATGCATTCCCACGGCCGCGCGGCGGCCGGACCCGTGGCGGCAGTTCTGGCCGGCACGGGCGACGAACGTGTCAGGAGGAAGTCATCATGAACGGGTCACCTGCGGGTGTGGTGGTGGTCGGTGCCGGACTGGGCGGTATCCGTGTCGCGGAGAGTTTGCGCAGCAACGACTACCGAGGACCGATCACGCTGATCGGCGCGGAAGCCCACCCGCCCTACGATCGCCCGCCGCTGTCGAAGTCGGTGCTGCTCGGCAAGGACGACCGGGTCGACCTCAAGCCGACCGACTATTTCAGCGATGCATCGGTCACGCTGCGGATCGGTGAGCGGGTGTGCGAGATCTCGCCCGCGGACCACACCGTGACCGTGCAGCGGCTCGACGACGAGGCCACCCGCGAAACCGTGGCCTACGAATCGCTCGTCCTCGCGACGGGGCTGGTGCCCCGCTCCCTCCCGGGTACCGACGGGGTGGCCGGCGTCCACATGCTGCGCACCATCGACGACGCCCTCGCCTTACGCGGCGAGATGGGACAGGCGTCGCGAGCCGTCGTCGTCGGCGCGGGGTTCATCGGCTGCGAGGTCGCCGCCAGCATGGTCCGCACAGGGCTCGCGGTGACACTCGTCGAGCCGGCGCCGTCTCCGTTGGCCGCTGCGCTCGGCACCGGCATCGGTGACCTGATCACCCGGATGCACGTCGCGAACGGCGTCGACGTCCGCACGGGAGTCGGTGTCGACGAGGTGGTCTCGGACGGCACCAAGGTGACCGGTGTGTGGTTGGCCGACGGCACCGAGGTCGCCGCGGACATCGTGGTCGTCGGCATCGGGTCGACCCCGGTCACCGACTATCTCGACGGCTCCGGGATCGAACTCGCGCCACGTGAGTCCGGAGGTGGCATCGCCTGCGACCAACACGGGCTCACCTCGGCCCCCGACGTCTACGCGCTCGGTGACGTCGCCAACTGGCGTACCGAGGACGGCGGTACCCGCCGCGTCGAGCACTGGACCCACACAGTGGAGCAGGCGACCGTTGTCGCACACCGGATCGCACAGACCGACGCGATGATCCCGGCTGCGCCACCGTACTTCTGGAGCGATCAGTACGATCTCAAGATCCAGGTCCTCGGTCGCCCGGAAGCCACCGACGACCTGCATCTCGTCGACGACGACGGAACCAAATTCCTCGCCTACTACAGTCGCGACGGGGTGCTGACCGGCGTGGTGGGTGCCGGCAAGGTCGGTGCCGTGATGAAGACGCGGCCGAAGCTGCTCACGCCGACGCCGATCGCCGAACTCCTGGGCTAGTGTCGGACACCTCGGCCGATATCGAGGCGGCGATCGCCGAACTCGCGGACCCGGTGCGCGCGGCGGGGTCGGCACGGTTCTTCAAGACCGGTCCCGGCCAGTACGGCGAGGGCGATCGGTTCATCGGGGTGACGGTGCCCCAGTTGCGTGCGGTGGCCAAGCGATTCCGCGGCGTCGACGCCGCGACGGTCGACCGGTTGCTGGCGTCGGAGATCCACGAGTACCGACTGGCCGGACTGTTGTTGATGCGGGCCGAGTTCGAACGCTCACCCGACGACTCCACCCGAAGGGGCTGGGTGGATCAGTACCTCGCCGCGCTGGCGGAGGGCCGGGTGAACAACTGGGATCTGGTCGACGCGTCGGCCGATCCAGTCCTCGGCGCGTGGCTGGTTCGGCACGGAGATCATCGCAGGCTCGTCGAACTCGCCTACGAAACCGACCTGTGGATGCGTCGGGCGGGCATCGTCGGGACGTTCGCGTTCCTCAAACACGGTGTGGCGGAGGCGACTCTCGCGGTGGTGCCCGTCGTCATCGACGACCGTCGCGATCTCATCCAGAAGGCGACCGGGTGGATGTTGCGCGAGATGGGCAAGCGGGTCGACCGCGGCCTGCTCACGTCGTATCTGAACGATCACGCACCCCAGATGGGCCGTACCGCACTGAGTTACGCGGTCGAACACCTCGAGGCCGACGAGCGCGCGCACTACCGCTCGCTGCGCTGACGGGTGTGGTCTCGATACGCCACTCACTTCGTTCGCGGCTACTCGACCATCGGAAGGACGGCGTCCGTATCGAGACCTCGTGTGTCGGGGTGCCTGCCCCCTCGCTGGTCGAGTAGGCCCCGAGCTTGCGAGGCGCCGTATCGAGACCTCATACCCCGCAGCCTTCAGCGCGACCCGCGGAACACCTTGATCGCCGCCCAGATCATCGGGAACTGGAACGGCAGGCGGCCGATCGCAGCGGCGCGCATCGCGAGCGGCTTGTCCTTCCACAGTCGCACCATGTTGATGTTGGCGGGGTAGACGGCGATGAACAGTGCTGCGGCCAGAGCCGCGGAGAGCCGGCGGGTCCGCGGGACCAGCAGGCCTGCGCCGATGCCGATCTCGGCAGCCCCGGACGCGTAGGTCAGCGTCCTCGGGTCGGCCGGAATCTCCTCCGGGATGATGTCGTCGAACGGTTTCGGCGCGACGAAGTGCAGCGTGCCGATCGTGATCAGCATTCCTGCCATGAGTCGGGCCAGTCGGTCGGGACTCATCGGTTCCCCCTGGGTCGTGTTGTGGTGCCGGCCGTTCGGATCTCAGAACTCGATCTTGAGGGCATCCGACGTCGGATGCGCCTGGCATCCCAGGATGTACCCGTCGGCGATGTCCTCGGGATCGAGCGCGCCGGTGTTCTCCATCTCGACCGTACCCTCGGTGAGGGTGCAGGCACACGAGCCACACTCACCCTCCTGGCACGAATACGGCGCGTCGAGGCCCGCGGCGAGCATGATGTCGACCAATGAACGCTTGCGCGGCCACCGGAGGTTGTGTGTCTCACCGTCGAGCTCGACCTCGACGGTGGCGGCCTCGGCGTCCTCGGACTCCGTGACCTCCTCGAGTTCGACATCGGCGAACGGGTCCCCGGACAGCGAGTTGTACACCTCGGTGTGGACGTTGTGATGCGGAAAGCCTGCGCCCGCAAGGCCTTTGTGCACGGCGTCCATGAACGGTCCGGGGCCGCAGATGTAGGCGGTGTGGTCTGCGTAGGCGCGGAACAGGGTGGCCAGGGACCGGTCGTCGGGCAGCCCCTGCAGCGATTCCAGCCAGTGGACCAGGGTCAGCCGGTCGGCGTGATCGCGCTGCAGGTCGCGGAGTTCATCGGCGAAGATCACGTCGTCGACGCCGCGGTTGGCATAGAAGAATGTGATCGGCGCGGTGCCCGCGTGCAGGGCGGCCTTCAGGATCGACATCACGGGCGTCACCCCGCTGCCGGCCGCGATCAGCAGGAGCGCGGTGTCGAGGTCCTTGGGGGTGAAGACGCCCGACGGCGGCAGCACCTCGATCTGCGAACCGGGGGAGAGGTTGTCGCACACCCAGTTGGATCCGTAGCCGTCCGAGGTCCGCTTGACCGTCACCTTGGGTAGCCGGTCGGTCTTCGGCGACGATGCCAGGGAGTAGCACCGCGCCACCGAACCGGTGCGGTCGCTCGGGATTCGGAGCGTCAGGAACTGGCCGGGCTTGTACTCGGTGAAGGAGTCGCGGTGCGCGTCGGGGACGTCGAAGACGATCGAGCGCGCGTCGGCGGTCTCGTCGATGACGTCGGTGACCGTCAGGATCACACTCCTCGAGCCATGTGGTGTCAGCTCGGTCATCTCCCACCTCTCCGCCGCTCGAGTCCACCGTGGTCTCGACGACATCTGTCACGCGTCGCTCGGGCGCCATCGTCGCTGTTCAAGCGAAAATGAGAACACGTTCTAGTTCAGTCTACCGCAGCGCCCGCCGATCATGACAGGGCGCTGACGCCCTCCGCAAGCGTACGGCTCCCGGTGATGATGAGGGTCTCCAGATCGGTGGCCGGATCGGCGAGCCACTGGTCGTAGGCGGCGAGGGCGGTGCCCAGGCACATCCAGGCGATCGTCTGCGGGAGGTGGTCGTCGTCGGACAACCCGAGCCGCTGTGCACAGAACTCGGCGACCACCTGTCGCCATTCGGCGTACATGAGCATCGAATGGGCCTGGAGCGCAGGAACGCCGAGCAGCAGTGTCATCCGGCGACGGTGTCCGGCCAGTTCGGCCGGCGGCACCCGGTTGAACGAGATCAGGGCGCGCCGCAGCGCCTCGGCGATGGGTTCGGTCGGCGGGATGTCGGTGAGCAGCGCCCGCATCGCGTCCAGGTGGCCGTCGAAGTCACCCCACGCGATCGCGTTCTTCGACGGGTAGTAACGGAACAGCGTGCGTCGGGCGATGCCGGCCGCGTCGGCGACGTCGTCGACGCTGGTCTCCTCGAAACCGTTGGCGGTGAACAGGTCGATCGCGACCGCGCTGATCTGCGCCCGCGACGTGACCGGTCGCCGGCCTGGTTGGCCGGTCTGCGTCAGGGGAGCCGGCGCGTCGGACGGAGTCATGTCACCTGTCCATTCGGGCAGTTTGGTGCCTGGGGGTGTTTTTCTGCACCGAGTGCCATTATAGTAGCCCGTGATCCACATCACGATCGAGAGAATTTGGAGGTTGGATCATGGCTGATCAGTCTGTCACGTCGGATCACGAGGAGCTCGTGGGCGAATCGTTGGTCGAGGAAGTGTCGATCGACGGGATGTGCGGGGTCTACTGATGTCGGTCCCGACATCGAGTCCGGTGTCCGGTGGTCGCGATGCGACCGCCGGGCCCGGCCCCACCCCGGTAGATCCCGCCCCGTTCGACATCGACGCCGCGTGGGAGCTCAATCCGAAGGTGGCGTTGCGGCCGGAGCCGTTCGGTGCGCTGCTCTATCACTTCGGCACACGCAAACTGTCGTTCCTGAAGAATCTGACCGTCGTCGGGATCGTGCAGTCGCTCGCCGACCACCGGTCTGCCGATGAGGCTCTCGCCGCGGCCGGGATCGAGGCGGCCGAGCGGCCCCTCTATCTACAGGCGCTGCGTGCACTCGCCGATTCGGGAATGATCACCCGCCGCCCGCCGAGATCATCACCCGACGCCTGACCCCGGACCGCACCCGACTCGCCACGCCCCTGAGGAGTCCAACGATGACCACCCTGGAAATGCCGCCCACCGCAACTGCTTCGGTGGACACCGCGCCCGCCCCCAGTTCCCCGCCGAGGGTGGGACGGCTGGTCGATCAGTTCGAGAAAGGCCTCGATGCCCCGATCTGTTTGACGTGGGAACTGACCTACGCTTGCAACCTGGCCTGCGTGCACTGTCTGTCGTCGTCGGGCAAACGTGACCCGCGTGAGCTGTCCACCGAACAGTGCAAGGCGATCATCGACGAACTGCAACGCATGCAGGTCTTCTACGTGAACATCGGCGGTGGCGAACCCACTGTGCGCACTGACTTCTGGGAGCTGGTGGACTACGCGACCAGCCATCAGGTGGGGGTCAAGTTCTCCACCAACGGTTTACGCATCGACAAAGAGGTCGCTGCGCGGCTCGCCGCCTCGGATTACGTCGACGTGCAGATCTCCCTGGACGGCGCGACCGCCGAGGTCAACGACGCCGTCCGTGGACCGGGGTCGTTCGACATGGCCGTGCGCGCCCTGGAGAATCTGCACGAGGCAGGCTTCGGCGACGCCAAGATCAGTGTCGTGATGACCCGGGAGAACGTCTCCCAGCTCGACGAGTTCAAGGCGCTCGCGGATCGTTACGGCGCGACCCTGCGGATCACCCGGCTCCGGCCGTCCGGTCGTGGAGCCGATGTCTGGGACGACCTGCATCCGCTCCCCGAACAGCAGCGCGAGCTCTACAACTGGCTTGTCGCCCATGGTGACAACGTGCTTACCGGTGACTCGTTCTTCCATCTGTCCGCGTTCGGCGGGGCAGGCGGCGGTGGCGCGCTGCCGGGGTTGAACCTGTGCGGTGCGGGCCGGGTGGTGTGCCTGATCGACCCGGTCGGCGACGTCTACGCGTGCCCGTTCGCCATCCACGAGAACTTCCTCGCCGGCAACATCACCACCGATGGTGGCTTCCAGGAGATCTGGCAGCGCTCGGACCTCTTCACCGAACTCCGCGAACCGCAGAATGCCGGCGCCTGCACCAAGTGCGCGCATTTCGACGCATGCCGCGGTGGCTGTATGGCCGCCAAGTTCTTCACCGGTCTGCCGCTCGCCGGTCCGGATCCGGAATGTGTGCAGGGCTACGGCGAGGAACTGCTCGCCGGCGAACGCACCAAACCGACTGCCAACAAAGATCATTCGCGTGGCACCCCGCTGACGCTGATGACGCGACGGCCGGACGGCGATTTGCTGCCGGTCGGTGCGCCCCCGTCCAAGAGCTGTGACGAGAACCCGCTGGCCGGGTTCACCCCGGACAGCCGCTGACCCGCCGAGCCGGGTCACATCTTCATCGAGCAGATAGGTAGAACGATGCCGAAGAATCCGTGGGCCAGGAATCCCTGGTTCGAGACCGTGCACGAAGCGCAGCGACGCGCCAAGAAGCGACTGCCGAAGTCGGTGTACTCGTCGCTGGTCGCCGGAACCCAGGCCGGGATCACGGTGAACGACAACACGCAGGCGTTCAACGAACTCGGATTCGCACCGCACGTCGTCGGGACCCAGCCCGACCGTGAGCTGTCCACCACCGTCATGGGCCAGGAGATCTCGTTCCCGGTGATGATCAGCCCCACCGGTGTCCAGGCGGTCGACCCCGACGGCGAGGTCGCCGTGGCCCGCGCAGCAGCAGCACGTGGAACCGCGATGGGCTTGTCCAGCTTCGCCTCTCATCCCGTGGAGGAGGTCTCGGCCGCCAACGACAAGATCTTCTTCCAGATCTATTGGCTCGGGTCGCGTGATGAGATCCTGGCCCGCGCCGAGCGTGCCAAGGCGGCCGGTGCCAAGGGGCTCATCGTGACCACCGACTGGGTGTTCAACGTGGGTCGTGACTGGGGCAGCCCGGAGATCCCGGAGAAGGTGGACTTCCCGGCACTTCTCAAGCTCGCTCCGGAGATCGCGGTACGGCCGCGTTACGCCCTGGACTGGGTCAAGGGCGGCCGCATCAACATCCCGGATCTGACCGCGCCGAACCTCACCCCGCCCGGCGAGCCCGGTCCCACCTTCTTCGGCGCCTACGGGCAGTGGATGAACACCCCTCCGCCCACCTGGGATGACCTGAAGTGGCTGCGCGAGCAGTGGGATGGGCCTTTCATGGTCAAGGGCATCACCCGGATGGATGACGCCAGGCGTGCCGTCGACATCGGAGCGTCGGCGATCTCGGTGTCCAATCACGGCGGCAACAACCTCGACGGCACCCCGGCGACCATTCGCGTACTCGGGCCGATCGCCGACGCGGTCGGCCACGACATCGAGGTTCTGCTCGACGGCGGAATCCGTCGCGGCAGCGACGTCACCAAGGCGCTGGCCCTCGGTGCACGCGCGGTGATGATCGGGCGGGCGTACCTGTGGGGACTGGCCGCCAACGGGCAGGCAGGCGTCGAGAACGTTCTCGATCTGCTCCGCATGGGACTCGACTCGTCGCTGATGGGTCTGGGACGCAAGAGTGTTCACGAACTGAGCCGTGACGACCTGGTCATCCCGGAAGACTTCGAGCGCTCGTTCGGCGTCGCCTGAACCGTCGACCCCGCTGATCATCGCCCTCTCGGTCACCCGCCACCCAAAGTAGAACGTGTTACAGTTTTCTCACACGGATCACCTGTGGCGGGTGACCACGACGAGAGAACGAGGACTCTGGGGATGGGGCAGTTCGACGGCAAGGTCGTCTACATCACCGGCGTGGCGCGCGGGCAGGGACGTAACCATGCGCTGCGGTTCGCGCGCGAAGGTGCCGCGATCATCGGCATGGACATCGCGGGGCCGGTGGCCGACCACACCACCTACCCGGCCGCGACCGCCGACGACTTCGCCGAGACGATCCGTCTCGTCGAGGAAGCCGGCGGAAAGATCCTTGCGCGACAAGGGGATACCCGCGACCTGAGCTTCCAGGAACAACTCGTCGCCGACGGCGTCGAACAGTTCGGACGCCTGGACTGCGTGGTGGCCAATGCCGGACTGCTCACCTGGGGGAAGGTCTGGGAACTGACCGAGGAGCAATTCACCGACGTCGTCGACGTCAACCTGGTGGGTACGTGGAAGACGCTGCGCGCATCGATCCCGGCCATGCTCGAGGCCGGCAACGGTGGGTCGATCACGGTGATCAGTTCGTCGGCCGGACTCAAGGCGATGCCCCTGCAGGCCTCCTACTCCGCGTCCAAGTTCGGACTGCGCGGACTCACCCAGACCGCGGCCAAGGAACTCGGCCACTACCGCATCCGCGTCAACAGCGTGCATCCCTATGCGGTCGACACCCCGATGGGCGTGGCCGACACCGAAGCGCACCGGATCTTCGGCATCCCCTGGGTCGCACCGCATCTCAGCTCGATGATGAACCACCATCCGGTGGCCTCGTTGGACGAGATCTCCGACGCCGTCCTCTACCTGGCATCCGACGGCGCCAAAGCCGTCACCGGGGCCGAGTTCTCGATCGACATGGGCGCGACCAAGGTCTGAGGTTCGCGCCGACGGAATCCTGAATTCCGCCGACGGCATCTCTTTTCACGCCGACAGAACCCAGAATTTCGCCGACAGAATCCAGCGTGTGCTGTTCCATCCGTATGGATGGACGGCTGGATTCTGTCGGCGAAATTCTGGGTTCTGTCGGCCGCCGTGCTGGGCACGTGCGGAGGTGACGTGCGGACGTGCTGGGCGCGTCGGGAGGTGACGTGCGACGTGGTGGTCGGGCTCAGTCCTGCCAGAGGGTGGCGGGGTCGGTCGCGACTCGATCGGGCGCTGCCGGGGTGTCCGGTGTCGTCCTCGAGAACCGGGGAGCGACCTGCGCCTGCATCACGCCGTCGATCTCCACCAGGTTCGCGCGCGCGGCCATGTGCGGATCGGACGGGGCCTCACCGAAATCGAGGACCGGCGAGGTGCAGGCGTCGGTGCCCTCGAACACCTTCGACCACTCGTCGCGAGTGCGTGATGCGAAGGTGTCGGTGAAGATCTGCTTCAACTTGGGCCACTGCGCAATGTCGTTCTGCGCAGGCAGATCCGCGTCGGCCAGACCCAGGCCGGCGAGCAGTTCCGCATAGAACTGCGGTTCGATGGCACCGACGGCCATGTACTTGCCGTCCGAGGTCTCGTACACCTCGTAGTACGGGGCGCCCGTGTCGAGCATGTTCACGCCCCGCTGATCGCTCCACAGTCCGGTACCGCGGAAGGCCCACATCATCTGACCCAGCACCGACGCGCCGTCGACCATCGCGGCGTCGACCACCTGTCCGCGGCCCGACACCTGGCGCTCCTGCAGCGCGGCGAGGACACCGACGACGAGGAACATCGAACCGCCACCGAAGTCGCCGACAAGGTTGAGGGGCGGCACCGGGCGGTCGTCCTTGCGACCGACGGCGTGCAGCATGCCCGTGAGGGAGATGTAGTTGATGTCGTGGCCCGCACGGTCGGCACGTGGCCCGTCCTGACCCCAGCCGGTCATCCGGCCGTAGACGAGACCGGGATTGACGTCAGTGAGGTCGTCGGGGCCGAATCCCAGGCGTTCCATCACACCGGGCCGGAAACCCTCGAGGAGTACGTCAGCCTTGGCCACCAATCCGAGGATGGTGTCCCGATCGGCCGGGTCCTTGAGGTTGGCCTCGACGACACGCCGTCCCCGCAGCAACGCGTCGGCCTTGCGGTCGGCCGCGGGCAGCGAGCCCGGACGCTGGACCCGCACGACGTCGGCACCCAGGTCGGCCAGCAACATCGCCGCATGCGGCCCCGGTCCGATACCTGCGAACTCGACCACCCGGATTGCGCTGAGGGGTCCGCTCTTTCCGCTGTTACGTGGTGTCGTCGACGTCATGGTGTCCTCCCGATCCGTACCCGCCCCGATGTGTCGGGTCTCACGTCTGCCGTCCAGCATCCCACAACCGATCGAGCGCTCGGACAGTCGGGCCGATCATTGCCAAGGATGCAGGATTCCTATCGAAGAATTGCGCCGACCCGGTTAACACGCGCCGACCGCGTCGCTAAAGTTGAACGAATGGAGCGTCGGGCCGCGTTGGGACAGATGTCGTGGCCCGAACTATCGGAACGCAGCTGCACGGTTCTGGTTCCGTTGGGGGCCACCGAGCAGCACGGGCCGCACCTGCCCCTCGACACCGACGCGCGCATCGCCCAGGAGGTGACAGGCCGCGCGGTCCACTCGCTCGGGACGTTCGGTACCGGCGAATCGGACGAACCCGACGGTTCCGGACTCGTCGTCATCGCACCCGGGCTGAACTACGGGGCGAGCGGCGAACACGAGGGGTTCCCCGGGACGATCTCACTCGGCCACGACGCGTTGAAGATGCTGCTGATCGAATTCGGACGCAGCGCATGCCGGTGGGCCGACCGTCTCGTCTTCGTCAACGGGCACGGCGGAAACGGTCCGACCCTGGTCGAGGCGGTGCGGCGATTGCGGTATGAGGGACGCGACGTCGCGTGGTTCCCGTGCGCGTTCCCGGATGCCGACGCCCATGCCGGGCTCACCGAAACCTCGGTACTACTGCACTTTTCGCCCGATTCGGTCGTGATGACGGCCGCCGAATCGGGGAACACGTCGCCCGTGTCGACACTGCTGCCGACGATGCGCGCCGGGGGCGTCGCCGCGGTCAGTGACAACGGCGTGCTCGGTGATCCGACCGGCGCGAGCAGTACGCACGGGGAGACACTGACCGACGCCCTCGTCTCCGAACTCGTCGCGGCCGTGCGGGCCTGGGTGGTCGGGGAGAGCGGGCGGCTCGGATGACGGCGATCGATCGGGAGGCCAAGACCGTGGCGACGGTCGAGCACGCGCTCCCCGACGGATTCCAGGTCCAGATCGACATGCGGTGTGCCCGCCGCCGCGACCTGCGCTACCTCGTCGGCGGATCGCCGACCCGCATGCTGCGGCTGACCGACGCCGCGCTGGGCATGACATCGGCGGACGGGCGGATCGAGGTGTGCGATCCGGCGACGCGGAGCCTCGCACGTCGACTGCTCGACAGTGGGATCGCCAATCCGCGGCCCATGTTCGGCCCCAAACCCGCAGACGTCACCATCGTGGTTCCGGTGCGCGACAACCAGTCCGGTGTCGATCGACTCCTGCGTGCGGTCGACGGCGTCGAGGTGATCGTGGTGGACGACGGTTCTCGGACACCGATCCGAGTCGACCAGCGCCATCGGGTGATCCGGTTCGACGAGAACCGTGGCCCGTCGGCGGCACGGAACGCCGGGGCGTCCGCGGCGACCACGGATTTCGTCGCATTCCTCGACTCGGACGTCGTGCCGACCGCCGACTGGCTCACCATGCTCCTCGGGCACTTCTCCGATCCTGCCGTGGCGATCGTCGCCCCGCGCATCGTCGGGCTGAGCCGAGCGGCGCGTGAGGCGTCCATGGTGGAGCGTTACGAGAACGGTCACTCGTCGCTCGACATGGGTCCCGAGGAGTGTTCGGTGGTGCCGGGCAGTCGCGTGCCGTACGTGCCCAGCGCCGCGATGGTGGTGCGTCGCAAGGCCTTCGGTGGATTCGACGAGTCGCTGCGCGTCGCCGAGGACGTGGACCTGTGCTGGCGAACCCACAAGGCGGGGTGGCGCGTGCGCTACGACCCGGTGGCGGAGGTCGCACACGATCACCGCACCGACGTGCGCTCGGTTCTGCAGCGGCGCCGCTACTACGGAACCGGTGCCGCACACCTCGCCGACCGACACGGCGGGTTCGCCGCACCGGTGGTGATGTCGATCCCGATGGCGCTCGCCGTCGCCGCCTTGCTGACCCGCACCCGCATCGGTCTGGCGATCGCGCTGATCATCGTGGCGAACACCGGCATGCGACTGCGTCGTCGGTTGGGTGACCTGCCCGGGGCCCCCTTGGTCGCGACCCAGATGACCGGGCGAGCAGTAGGCTTCGGGCTCCTGCAGGCGGCCGGTGCGATCTGCCGGCACTATTGGCCGGTCGCCGTGGTGCTGGCGCTGTTCTGGCCGAGATTCCGGCGCCTCGCCATCGAGGTCGCACTGGCCGAAGGGGTCGTTTCGTGGGCCCGCCAGGTGGTCGCGGACCCGGCTGGGGGGCCCGCGCTCGGTCCGCTCGGCTACACCGTCCTGCATCGGCTCGACGACCTCGCCTATGGAGCGGGCCTGTGGCAGGGTGCCATCGCCCATCGTGAGCTCGGCGCCCTGCGGCCGGTACTCACGACATAACCGCGATGCGTGGGCTGCTGCCGACGACGGCGGACGTGGTGATCGTCGGGGCGGGCAGCGCCGGATGTGTCATCGCCGAACGGTTGTCCCGCGATTCGGCACGCAGCGTGGTGCTGGTGGAGCGTGGTCCTCGGGTATGGCCTTCGGCGGCGGTACTGGAACTCAGTCACCTGCCCATCGAACCCGGTACCGATTTCGCCGTCGACATCGAGGAGATGTCCGGTCTCGGTGTCGTCCGCGGGCGTGGCCTCGGTGGCTCCTCGGTGGTGAACGGCGGCTATTTCCTGCGCTGGCACCCCGACGACTTCGTCGGCTGGCCGGACGACTGGACCTCCGACGACATCGCCGCTGCCTACCACGAACTCGATGGCCCGCACGGGACGATGGGAGTGTCCACATTCGCCGACGACGAACTCGCCGACGTCGTCGAGCATTTCGAAACCTATTGGGCCAAGGAGCTTCCCGTCCGCGCCCCGCGCGACGCGTGGCCGATCATCGGCGTCAATCGGGTCCGGTCCAATCGGGACGGGCGGTTGCGCCGCACCGCCGCGGAGGCGTATTTACGACCCGTCGCCGACCGTTCGAACCTGTCCGTCGTCACCGACGCGGAGGTGGCGCAGCTGATCGTGTCGGGCAGCCGGGTGGACGGGGTCAGGATCGGCGACGAGGCGCTGTCGACCGGCGAGGTCGTGCTGAGCGCCGGAACGCTCGGGACGGCCGCGATCCTGTTGCATTCGGGATTGGGCGCGCTCGCCGGTATCCGGGAACTCCCCATCCACGAGCACCGCGAGATCCTGGTGCACTATCGGCGCCGCGACGTCGTCGCCCACCGCCGTACCGCGCTGCTGCAGTCGGTGGTCCACACCGCCGATGACCTCGAAATACGTTGCTATAGCGACGATATGGCGAACTATGTCAATGGTATTCCGCGGTCCGGGCCGGCGATCGGAGTGGCCGTGATGCGTCCGGGATCGGCCGGCTCGATCCGTATCGGGCCCAGCGGGCCGATCGTCGACCTCGGTTCGATGGACCCCGCTTCGGCACACAAGGCCGAGTGTGGCGTCGATGCGGTCGCGACCATGCTCGCATCGAGCGACTTCGTCGACATCGTCGAGCCGGGCTCGATCGCCGCCGATCCCGTTGTCCGTACGTCGCAGCATGCGTGGGGCAGCATGCCGATGGGGAAGCGAACGGATTCGCTGGGCGGCGTGGACGGCATCGCCGGCTTGCGGATCGTCGACGGCTCACTTCTGCCGACAGCCGGCCGTAGCGGGCCGCATGCGACCATCATGATGGTCGCGGTGCGCATCGCCGACGAGCTCATACAGACCCGACGTCACGGGCCGTAGGCTGACGCCATGAGTCCCACTCTCACCGACCCGGAGATCCGAGATTTCCTCACCGCGGGTACCAAGACGGGCCATCTGGCTTTTCTCGCCGCCGACGGCAGACCCCTGGGCGCTCCCGTCTGGTTCGTCCTCGACGGCGATCGGATCGCATTCAACACCGGGGCAACGACCGCGAAAGGCCGTGCGATCGGCCGGGATCCGCGCGTGGTGCTGACCGTCGACCTACCCGCACCGCCCTACGCTTTCGTGCAGATCCAGGGCCGTGCGGTCACCGGCGACGATCTCGCCGAGGTCCGGCGGATCGCCACCGCATGCGGCGCTCGGTACATGGGAGCCGACCGCGCCGAGGAGTTCGGCGAACGCAACGGCGTCCCCGGCGAACTCGTCGTCTGGATCGAGCCGACCAAGGTCATCGCCCACCTCGACGTGTCGGGCTGATCGTCACCGGCGCGACGTCCGGTACTCAGATCAGGGTCGACCAGTAATCCCAGAACTCGACCCCGATCGCGACGATCACGATCACGTACCAGACCGGCAGCAACACCCAGAGCCATCCGCGGAGCTCGTTGGCGAGACGCGAGGAGCCGAGCACCCGGCCCGCGCTGAGGACAAGGATCAGCGGCGTCACGACCCACACCACCATGCAGTAGGGGCACAGGGCGTGAATCGAGTACAGGCTCTGGTAGGCGAGCCAGTTCACCATCACGAACCCGGCAAGCGTGCCGAGCGTCTGCCCGAGCCAATACCACCGGGGCAGAGCGATTCCCGCAGTCGCGAGCACGCCGGTGACCACGATGACCGAGAACGCGGCGATGCCGATCAGCGGATTGGGAAAGCCGAAGATCGCAGCCTGGTCGGTCACCATGACGGAGCCGCACGACAGGACCGGGTTGATGCTGCAACTCGGTGTGTAGTTCGGATCGACCAGCAGATGGAAACGCTCGACGGTGAGCGTCGCGGCCGCCAGCAGCCCGATGGCGCCGGCGAGCAACACGGCGACACCGACCGGCCGGGAGGCCGGAACGACCGACGCCCAGCCCGGCGCCGAGGTCCCCTCGGCGTCCTCGGGGTGGGCCGTGCCGTCGCGGTGGTCGGTGGTGTCGGTCATGATGCAGTGCTTCTCCGGTGGCGGGCTCAGTTGGTGGCGGCGAGAACGGCTTCGCGCAGGGCCTCCGGCGTCGACAGCTGCACGTCCTCACCGTTGATACGTACCGTCGGGGTGGACGTCGCGCCGGCCGACTGGGTGGTGTCGGCGACCCAGTCCTCGAACTGCCGGTCGTCGATGCACTGACGGACGTTGCTCGCACCGGCCTCGGTGGCGATGTTGTTCAGCTGGTCGTCGGACAGGCCGGCTCCGCCCTCGGAGGGCTGCTGGGCGTAGAGCTGATCGTGGAACTGGAGCCAGGTCGTGAAGTCGCCGTTCTGTGCGGTCGACTCGGCCACACAGGCCGAGGCGTTGGCGGCCCGGGTCGAGTAGTCGGTGCTCGACATGCGATCGAGGATCGCGATCGGCATGTAGTCGACGGCCACGTTCGGGTTCTCCCGCAGTTCGGCGAGCACCGGGCCGAACTGTTGCTCGAACTGTGCGCAGGCCGGGCACTGGAAGTCCTCGATCACCGTCACCACCGCGGGCGGTGTACTGCCGGCAGGGGCGCCGGTCACGCGGTAGGCGTTGTCGTCGGTGGCGACGGTCACCTCCGAGGCGCTGCCGGTGCTCGATTCGTTCGACATCACGGCCCAGAGTCCGATACCCACTGCGATCGCGATCAAGACCACGGCCGCCCCGATACGGATGAGCATGGATCGGCGCTTCTCCGCCTTGCGGGGGTCGACGATGACCTTCTTCGAGTTCTGGGCCATGGGGTGCTGAAGCCTTCGCTGTTCGGTGGACGGTTTGTGCAGACCCTGGCGAACGGGCGAGCGACAGGCGGCCGCGTCGCGCAGGGACTTCCCGGAACAGGCTACTTGGTCGACCTCACAGTATCCTTAACCCGCTCAAACATGGGATGTTAGGTTGTTTAGATGTCGGATCCGATCGTCCCTCCTGCACGCACCAGCGAACTCGTGGTCGGACGTATGCACGAGCTGATCCGCAGCGGAACGTGGCCGGTCGGCGAGCGGATTCCGCCAGAACCGCAACTCGTCGAACAGTTCGGTGTCGGCCGCAACACGATCCGCGAGGCGGTGCGTGCGCTCGAGCACTCCGGGATGCTGGTGCCGCGGCGTGGCGACGGTACCTATGTCCGCAGCGCCAACGCACTCGCTGCAGCCATCGAGCGTTGTGTGCGCGACGACGATCCCCTGGAACTGCTGATGGCCCGTCGCGCGATCGAGGTGGAGGCGGCCGCGGCGGCGGCGGAGCACGCGACGCCAGGCCAGATCGATGGTATCCGGGACCATCTCGCCGACGCCGAACGCGCGCTCGAGTCCGGCGATGCGCAGTCATATGCCGACGCCGACATAGCATTTCACGCAGCGGTGGTGACCGCTTCGGGTAACGGACTGCTCGCCGAGCTCTACGACGGGATCGTCGAGGTCATGATGCGTACGCACCAGGCCGTCGTCGACCCGAGCATTGCCGAGGGCGTTCATCCGCGCGGACACCGGGAACTCGTGGACGCGGTGGCAGCGGGTGACCCCGATGCGGCGCGCGCGGCGGTGGGCTCCTACCTCGACGACGCGCAACGCAGGCTCGGCGCATGAGCGGCAGCTCGCCGGGACGGGACACGCACACCACCGGGTCGACGGTTGCGACACATGCGTCGTCGAACCGGGTGCGAGGCGCGTCGACGATCGTCGCCGCGCTCGGCATCATGCTGGTGGCCGCCAATCTCCGACCCGCGGTGGTGTCGGTGGCGCCGCTCGTCGACGAGATCATGGCGGATCTCGGATTCGGCAGTGCGCTGGCCGGGATGCTCACCGCGTTGCCCGTTCTCTTCTTCGGGTTGAGCGCACCGTTCGCCCCGAAGCTGGCGGCGCGGTTCGGTATCGAGCGAACGGTGTTCGGTGCGCTGATCGTGTTGATCGCCGGGATGGGACTGCGCTTCGTCCCCGATGTCGCCTGCCTGTTCGTCGGGTCGGCGGTGATCGGTGCGGCGATCGGCGTGTGCAACGTGGTGTTGCCGGCGTTGGTCAAACGTGACTTCGCGCATCGCTCGGGCCTGATGACCGGCCTGTACTCGATGACGCTGTCCGGTGGCGCGGCGGTTGCAGCGGGGCTGACCGTACCGATCGACCAGCGCCTCGGCGGCGACTGGCAGGTCACCCTCGTATCGTGGGGACTGCTCGCGGTTCTGGCGCTGTTCGTGTGGATCCCGCAGCTGTCGACCACTCATCGGGTGGTCGCCTCCGGACCGTCGGGATCGTTGCTGCGCAATCCGATTGCCTGGGCCATCACCGTGTTCATGGGTTCGCAGTCGCTGGTGTTCTACACGTTCAGCGCGTGGCTTCCGCAGTATCTGCTCGACGACGGCCGGTCGGCGGCGCAGGCCGGCGTGATCCTGGCGACCGGTCAGGCGATGGCGCTGGTCGCCGGATTGGTGATCCCCATCGTCGCGGGACGATGGGCCGATCAGCGCCTGGTGACCCTCGCGGTGATCTCCCTGTGCGCCGCCGGCTTCGTCGGTTTGCTGAGTACCGATCACCTCACCACGCTGTGGGTCATGCTGGTCATGTTCGGTCCCGGCGCGTCGATCAGTCTCGCGTTGCTGTTCATGGTGTTGCGCAGTCCGTCGACGGCAGTCACCGGTCAGGTGTCGGGCATGGCACAGTCGATCGGGTACGTCGTCGCGGCAGTCGGGCCCATCCTCATCGGCGGCCTGCACGACCTGTCCGGGTCATGGTCGTTCGCGATGGGTGCGCTCGGGCTGGCACTGATCCCGCAGGGGGTGGCCGCGCTGTGGGCGGCGCGCGACGTCAAGATGGTGCTCTGAGCGATCAGCCGCCCGGTCGGCCGATCTCGAAATCGCGCAGGATGCCGGAATACCCCTTCGCCGGTGGCGGGCCGAACTCGCCTGATGCCGTCCCGGTGCGCAGCCCCATCGCGGCCATCGACGCCAGCATGCCCACCCCCGCGGCCACACCGTCGACGACCGGCGCGCCGATCTCCCCGCCGATCCGGTGGGCGAGGTCGGCCATCCCGGCGCATCCGAGGACGATCGCGTCCGAGCCGTCGGCGTGCAACGCCTCCCGGCAGGCCTTCTGGAGGATCTCGGCGGTGGCCGGATTGGTCTCGAGTTCGAGTACCGGGATGTCGCAGGCATGGATGCCGGCGCACCGTCCGGCGAATCCGTAGTGGTCGACCAGATCGGTTGCGCGGCCGATGGTTCGGTGCAAGGTCGTGACCACCGAGAAGCTGCGGCCCAGCGGTCCGGCGAGGTGCATCGCGGCTTCGGCGATACCGAGAACGGGGGCAGCGGCGACCTCGCGGGCGGCATCGAGGCCGGGATCGCCGAAGCACGCGATGAGGTAGCCGTCGCAGTCGGGATTCTGCGCGATGGCGCGAAGCAGGCCGGGCACGGCGAGGGCCTCGTCGTAGTGGCTCTCGATCGACGCCGGACCCATCGACGACGTCACGGCGACGATCTCACAGTCGGGTCGCGCCACCGACCGAGCCGCGGTCGCGATGGTCTCGGTCATCGCCGACGAGGTGTTCGGATTGATGACACAGATGCGCATCGGTCGCGTCTCCTACCACTCAGACGTTCGGCAGATCACCGTGTCGGGACATCGGGCCCACCCTATGAGGCCATTGTTTCCCGGGAATTAAGTGGGCGATATATCTCGATCGGAGGTATCCGTCCTCGCCGTGGATCAATCGTCGTGCCGGAGGTGGAGTTCGGCCGAGGTCTCGATGATCGCACTCTCCAGCCGCCGATGATGGATCTGCGCGATCTCCAGCAGCGCTGTGCTGTCGCGCGCGGCGAACGCCTCGAGCATCGTCGCGTGGTCGTCGTTCAATGCCTCCTGCGTCGCGGTACCCACCGACCGCATCACCTGGAACGGCTCGGTGAGATTCCACGTCGCGTTGAACATGTTGAGTAGTCGCGGCATCGCACACGGTTCGGTGAGTTCGCGATGGAACTCTCGGGAGATGACGTGAAAAGCCTTGCGGTCGTTGAACTTCACGGCTGTCACCAGGTCGTCGTGGCACCTGCGGGCGCGGTCGAGGCCGGCGGCGTCGATGCGCGTGACCGCCTGCGCGAGTGCGGCCTGTTCGAGAGTGCCGCGGACGAAGTAGATCTCGCGGAGTTCCTCGGTGGACAACTGGCTGACCCGGTACGCGGAGTTGCGCTGATGGACGACGAGTCCCTCGCCGACCAGCGTCTTGAGCGCCTCACGTACCGGGATCGGGCTGACCCGGAAGGCGTCGGCGATCTCACCGGGCGGCAGCTGCACCCCCGGCGGGGCGCCCCCGGACAGGATCAGCCGACGCAGCTCTTCGAGGACGTTGGCGCGGGCACTGCCCGTCCTGGTCTCGACGAGTTGTGCGATCAGCCGCTCGGTCATACGCGAGCTCATCGGGCCGCCCCCGGCCGTCGCGGATGCTCGAGAATCCAACCGGCGACCGCTTCGGTGAGCTGTTGCTGGTTGTGGCGCTTGACGATCTCGTGACCCTCGTCGTTGAACAGCAACATCTCCGCGGTGGCACCGCGGGCTCGGAGCTCGTCGACCATCTGCTGTGATTCGCTCACCGGCACGTTGGTGTCGTGGGCGCCGTGCACCACCAGCAGCGGAGCCCGCACATCGGCGATCCGATGGATCGGCGACAGGTCGGCGAGCAGCTCTCGATCCGATTCGGGATGGCCGTATTTGGTGTAGGCGGCCACCGCTATCCAGGGCTCGGTGTTGCGGAAGAACGACTCGAGGTCGCTCATCCCGCAGATCGCGATCCCGGCGGCGAACATGTCGGGGTGGAAGGTGAGACAGGCCAGCGTGAGATAGCCACCATAGGAGCGTCCCGAACAATAGAGCGAGTCGCCGTCCGCGATGCCCTGCGACACCAGATACTCGGCGCAGTCGGCGGCATCGTCGATCCCCGCATACCGGCCGTACCGGTCATCGGCATGGGAGAACAGACGTCCGTAGCCCGACGACCCGCGCACATTCGGTGCGAACACGGTGATCCCGGCGTCGACGAGCGGACCGAACAGGAAGTGGTAGTCGGGTCGTGTCTGGGCCTCCGGGCCGCCATGGAAGTACAGCAGAGCCGGTGCCGGCGGGGAACCGCGGTCGCGCTTCGCGCGGAACAGCCACCCCGACAACGGCATCCCGTCGCGTGCTGAGAACTCCACCAACTCCGGCCGCAGTGCACTCGAGCTGCCGGAACCGGCGACCACGTCGTCTCGTACCGCGAACACCTCGCGGGTGGCGGTGTTGACCAGATGCACCAGTGGCGAATGCTGCGGGCTCGACACCGTGACGGCGACCAGGGTGCCGGCGGCGCTGATCGACAGATCGCTCGCGACGTCGCCGGGAAGCGGGATCGGTTCGTGCAGAGTCTGATCCGGCAGGGTGAGCACCTGTAGTTCGCTGCGCCCCCGGACGTTCCAGAGCATCGCCACCGTCGACTGGTCGTTGGACACGGCGAACTCGTCGATCCCGATGTCGCCGCGTTGGGCCAACACACGGAACCGCACGCCGTGCTCGGCCACCTCCACGCCCAGCAGCCGGGGGAATTTGGCGTCGAAGTCGCTGATGACCAGGGCCTGCACGCTGTCGAGGTCACGCTGGGCATCCTGCGGCGGGCCGACGAACACGAGGGAGGAATGGTCGAAGCCCTGATCGAGGATGTACCCGTGATCGGTGACCGAGCCGGGATCGTTGGGCAGCAGCGGGGTCATGGTGATCTCGCCCTCGGCGGTGTCGACGCGGCGGCGGATCAGCAGCATGTCGCGGTACCCGCGCGGACCCACCCGCACCAGCGTCGCGCCCTTCCACGAATCGATGAGTGCCCCGCCGACCCGCACATCGAGGGTCATCGTCGTGGACGTTCCGGGATGCACACGCAAGCTGTGCGCGGTGCCGTCGGAATCGGTTGCGGTCAGCAGCACCCAATCGGTGTCCCAGCCGACGAGGGTGACGGTCCGGAACGAGCGCCCGTCGGGGCGGGTGGTGCCGACCCGGAACGCGGTGTCGTCCTCCGGGTCCGTGGTCACCACCCAGACCTGGTGGTGCTCACCGCCGCTCGGTGCGATCTCGATCGCGAGCCACCGACCGTCGGTGGAGTGGACCACCCGGCGGACCGGGCCGTTGGCGCGCAGTCGTACCCAGCGCAGATCACCGACCCCGTCGACCGAGAGAGAACGTTGCGCCGCACGGGGATACCCGGTCCCGTCGTCGACGATGTAGGCGAACGCCGAGCCATCCGGTGACACCGAGGGGCCGTAGGTGTGCCATCCGGTGTCGTCGAACCGGACCGTACGAGTCGGGGCGGTCGACCGCGGGTCGATCGTCGGTCCCGACGGAAAGGGTTCACGTGCGGTCATCGAGTGGTGACCGCTTCCATGCTCTGCAGCCACATCTCCAGCAGGGCGACCTGCCACAGTTCGTTGCCGTCGAGCGTGGTGCGGATTCCGTTGGGGTCGGCGAACAGTCGGTCGAGTGCCGCCGGCCGGTAGAGACCGCGATCGACTGCGGGCCGCGACCGCAGCGCATCGGTGACCAGGTCGAGCAGCCCGCCGTCGAGGTGCCGGATCCCGGGCACCGGGAAGTAGCCCTTGGTGCGGTCGATCACCGCGGAGGGAAGAAGGGATCTGCTGGCCTCCTTGAGGACTCCCTTGCCGCCGTGCGCCAGTTTCAGGTCGGGCGGACACGTCGCCGCCAGTTCGACGAACTCGTGATCGAGGAACGGCACGCGGGCCTCGAGCCCCCACGCCATCGTCATCGTGTCGACCCGCTTGACCGGATCGTCGACCAGCATGACCGTGGTGTCGAGCCGCAGCGCGGCGTCCACCGCGGTCCGTGCGCCCGGCGCCGACTGGTGGGCGAGCGCGAATTCCCAACTGGGGTCGTAGTCCGCGTCGGTCAGGTACTCGTCGTTGAGGATGTCGCGGATCGCGCGGTGCCCACGGTCGAAGAACACGTTGGCGTACGCCTTCGTGGTGTCCGCGCGTGCGGTGTCGCGCAACGGCGGATACCAGGAGTACCCACCCAGGATCTCGTCGGCGCCCTGGCCGGACTGCACCACCTTGATCGACTTGCTGACCTCTTCGGAGAGCAGGTAGAACGCCACACAGTCATGGCTGACCATCGGTTCGCCCATCGCCGCGATGGTGTCGGGGACGGCGGGTAGCAGGCGGTCGGTGCCGATGTGGATCTTGTGGTGGTCGGTGGCGAAGGTGTCGGCGATCAGATCGGAGTAGGCGTACTCGTCTCCGGACTCGCCTCCGGCGGAGTCGAATCCGATGCTGAATGTGGCGAGATCGTGTTGGCCCTGTTCGGCGAGTAGGGCCACCACCAGCGACGAGTCGACGCCGCCCGACAGCAGCACGCCCACGGGGACGTCGGAGACCATGCGCCGGCGTACCGACGTTCGCAGTGAGTCCAGGAGTTCGTGCTGCCAGCGCCGCTCGTCCCAGTCGGCGCGATCGGGGTGGGGTTCGAATGTGGGTGTCCAGTACCGTTTTTCCGTGCTGCGGCCGTCGGGTGTGATGGTGCGGACCGTCGCCGGGGGGAGCTTGCGGATGCCGTTGTAGATCGTGTGTGGTGCGGGGACCACCGAGTGGAAACTGAAGTAGTGGTGCAGCGCAACACGATCGATCGACGTGTCGACGTCGCCGCCGCGCAGGAGGGCCTGCACCGACGACGCGAACCGGAGCCGCCCCGGGGTCTCGGCGATGTAGAGCGGCTTGATGCCCAGCCGGTCGCGGGCCAGCGTCACCGTCCCGGAGTCGGTGTCGACAACGGCGAAGGCGAACATGCCGATGAGGTGGTCGACGCAATCGGGTCCCCAGGCGTGAAAGGCCTTGAGGATCACCTCGCTGTCGGCGTGGGAGAAGAACCGGTAGCCTTTGGCCTCGAGCTCGCCGCGGAGTTCACGATGGTTGTAGATGCAGCCGTTGAACACCAGCGCCAGCGCGAGTTCGGGGTCGACCATCGGCTGACCGCCGCGTTCGGACAGGTCGATGATCTTGAGTCGTCGATGCCCCAGCGCCACCGACCCCTTCGCGAACACCCCCGAGCCGTCGGGTCCGCGTCGGGTCATCTCGCAGGTCATCGCGTCGACCGCGGAGATGTCCGGAGGTGTTGCATCGAAACGGATCTCACCACATACGCCGCACATAGGTCATTCCTCTCCCGTTGCTGCCCCAACACCGTGCGCGCCGACACCGTGCATGCCGACACCGTGCACGCCGACACCGTGCGTCCCGACATCCTGTACCCAGGTGTCCTTGCCTCCGCCGCCGCGCGAGGAGTTGACGATCAGGCTGCCCGCCGGCGCCACCCGGCTCAACGCGGCGGGAGCGATGTGCGCCCTGACCTGACCGTCCTCGTCGCGCAGGTGCACGAACACCCGGAGGTCGACATGATGAGCATAGAAGCCGTTCCCGTCGAACGTCGGATGCGTGGACAGCGCGATCACCTCTTGCGCGATGTAGCGTTCGGGCTGGGCCATCAGGTCCTCGCGCCGCCGGGCGAGTTCGGCGTCCGTGCATTCCGGGCCGATGGTGATGCCGGAACCGCCAAGCCCGTCAATCGGTTTGACCACCAGATGGGCCAGATTGGCGAGCACGTGATCGCGCTGGTGACGCTCGGCGCACAACCAGGTGCGGACCTGGCCGATCAGCGGTTCCTCACCGAGGTAGTACCGGATCATCGCCGGAACGTGATAGTAGATCGCCTTGTCGTCGCCGATGCCGTTACCCAGCGCGTTGACGATCGACAGGCGGCCGGCGGCGAGGGCCGCCAGGATGCCGGCGCGCAGCGGCTGGTCGTCGAACCCCTTCGATGACAGCAGCATGTCCTCGTCCATCCGGACATAGGCGGTGTTGACCGGCGTCCGGCGGGTGCCGTGGTGCACGAAGACACGTGCCCGATCCGTGTCGCCCGCCTCGACGGAGATGTTCTCCGGCGTCGCGAGCCGCAGGTCCGCGCCGCGCGCCAACAGGGTGTGCTCGAACCACGCCGAATCGGTCCACCCCGAACTCAGCATGATGTCGACACCGTCGGGATCCGGGTCCGGCGGGGCGGCGGCGGTGATCGTGTCCCGGATCATGTGCGGCACACCGGCGACCGACATCGTCTCGGCCGGCATCGGCAGCTCCGGCAGGAACTGGGTCATCAACGCACGATTGGACATCGCGTACGCGATCCCCGACGGCACCCGGAGGTTGTCCTCGAGGACGAGGAACTGTCCGGGTGCGGGGGAGACCAGGTCCGTCCCGCAGATGTGGGTGCGCACCCGTTGCCATGACGGCACACGGCCGGTCAGCCGGTAGCCGGGCGCCCGGTCGAGCGCTTCGGGCGGGATGATGCCGTCGGCGACGATGCGCTGATCGCGGTAGACGTCGACGATGAACGCGTTCAACGCCAACGCCCGCTGCCGGAGGCCGGCGCCGACCCGCCGCCAGTCGTCGGCACCGATGTAGCGGGGGATGACGTCGAGGGGGAACAGCTGGGCGCGATCCTGACCGCTCACCCGGAACGTCACTCCGTCGGTGCTCTGCTCGCGCTCGATCTGATACTGCCGCTTGCGGAGTTCGACGGCGCCGAGGTCGGCGGCCGCGGACAGGATCTCCCGGTATCCGGGGCGAGCGATCGCGGCCCGGTCGACTGCCTCGTCGTAGGACAGGCGTTCGGGGGTCTCGACCATCGGCACGTCGGCGACGGGCTCGGCCCGCTGATAACCGTGTAGGAGCCGACCGTCGGGATCATAGGGCCGCGCCGCCGCCGTCAGGGTGCCCGCGGTCTCGGCGAGCAGGCCGTCGACGACGGCGGTGAGCCGGCCGGTGCGCCGCAGGATCCGGCGCTGGCGGGCCGAGGAACTGCCCGCATCGATGGTGGTGCGGGTCAGTTCGTCGACGAGCGTCCAGTCGCCGGTCTCCTCGAGGATGGGCCGGAGCGACGCGGCTAGGTCGGCGACCACGTCGGCGGCGGGTCGCGGGGCGGCGCGGGCCACGTCGATGAGGTCGCCCTCGAGCCCGGATCGTGCGGCCTGCCACACCGCAGCGCGGTACAGCGCGGGCGGGGTCGGCGCGGCCGGCTCGTCGAGGCGGGCGGCCTCGCGGGTGACGAGGGCGCGGAAAAGCGCCGCGATCAGCGTGATCGTGTCGATCGACGGGCAGCTGTCGCAGACGCGCAGCTCCAGCGTGCCGACGTGCGCGGACGGCCGCACATCGAAGTACACCATTCCGGGGTCGGAGATCACTCCACTGCTGATCAGGCGATCGATCTCGGTGTCGTACTCGTCGGCGTCGCGCACGGCGGGAAACGGACCCGTCGTGGGCCAGCGTTGCCACACCAGGGTGCGCACGCTGGCATACCCGGTGTCGGAGCCGTCGGCCCAGAACGGAGAGCTCGCCGACACCGCGAGGAGCGTCGGGATGTGGTGGGCCAGGCGCGACGCCACCGCGACCGCCTCGTCGCGGTCGGTGACGTCGACATGCACCTGCGTGCCGCAGATGAGCTGTTCGCGGGCGAGGAGCTGATAGTCGGCGAGCATGCGGCGATATCGAGGGCTCTCGGTGACCCGCATCTGCGTCGGCACCGCCAGCGGCACCGACCCGGCGGCGACGACGCCGATACCGAGCGTGCGGGCCGCGTCCACCAGCCCGGCCCGATGGGAGCGCAGGTTGTCCCGAAGATCGGTGAGGGTGTCGAAGACGCCGCTGTTGGCCTCGATGACGCAGCTCTGCAGTTCCTCTACATAGGGACCGTCGTCGGGCAGTATCTCCAGCAGTTCCGGCGCGCGTGTCGTGAGCCGCGACGAACGCAGGTCGACGAGGTGGAATTCCTCCTCCACACCCACTCTGCGTGTTCCTCGGCGGAGATCGCCCGGATCGGCGCGCTCGATGTCCGCCGTCATCGTCCAAGCGTAGAAGTATCCGCGTGTGACGGCACGTCCAGCAGTCAGCGCTTGGCAGTCACCCAGGTGGTGATGTCGCAGTGCACGACCTCGGCTCCGTGCGAGTCGAGGACTCGTACCTCGATCACGACGTCGGTGCCGTCGGCGATCGCATCGAAGTCGACCGGTTCGGCCAGGCGTGCTTCTGCGGTCAGCCGGGTCGTGGCCTTGGCGAGGTACTGCGTGGACATGGCCTTGGGGATCCAGCGGTGGCTTGCCGGAGTGGTCGCCTCCATCAGCATCCCCATCGCCGCCTCGGCGAGGTTGCACGCCGCGATCGCGTGAAACGTCCCGAGGTGATTGTGGACGCCGAACCAGTTGGGACCGGTCACGCGGCAGAAGCCCGGACGCATGTCGGTGACATACGGCAGGACCGTGCCGAAGTACGGGACGCGGGCGACCATGCCGAGGGAGAACAGCGTGCGCCCGACGACGTTGTCGGGGAGGCGTCGGCGGAGGGCGTAGGTGGGGGAGGCGGTCATGGGTGGGGATCTTACTCGGGGGTAAGGTGGCGTGGCTTCATCGCCGACAGAACCCGGAATCTTGCCGACAGAACCCGGGATCGCGCCGAGAGAACCCGGATCGCGTCGGGAGCGCCCGGTGCTGCTCATTGGAGGCGGCGCGGCAAGGACAGGGGAGCGGTCGCCCTCGGTCACTCGGGCGGTTCGGTTGAGGTGGGCCGACTTGGTTGAGGTGGACCGACTTGGTTGACGCGGGCCGGGTCGGGTCCCGCGGTCCGTCGACAACCCGCGTGAACCGGGGGGACCCGCGGGAATGGACCCGGGTTCTGTCGACCGCCGTGCCAAGACCTGGTGAGTCGGGTTCCGGCCGGATTTGAATCTGCACCCCGGGCTGGTGCATACTATTCGGGTTGCCTTGACCGGTGGACGCAGTTCTTCTGCGGCCTCGATCAGGTTAATGACTCCCAGGCCCCGGATTCCGGGACCGGGCGTGTAACGCATGCGCCGAATCAGGTTCGTGGTCACGACACGCCCGACCGCGGGTGCCGGAGCACAGCCGGTTCGCTCACAGGGCGAGCCAACGTACAACGACAGATGAACAGCGTCGATCCCCGAATCTCACGCGGGTGGTCAATGTGTCCCCCGGCAATGTGCGCCGGGCCCCGGGTCGCCGGGGGAGCGGTCACGCGGTGTTCGTCTGTCGAGAACAACTGACGGAAGAGGACACAGCGTGGCGGGACAGAAGATCCGCATCAGGCTCAAGGCCTATGACCACGAGGCGATCGACGCTTCGGCGCGCAAGATCGTGGAAACCGTGACCCGCACCGGGGCACGCGTGGTCGGCCCGGTGCCGTTGCCCACCGAGAAGAACGTCTACTGCGTCATCCGTTCGCCGCACAAGTACAAGGACAGCCGCGAACACTTCGAGATGCGCACCCACAAACGACTCATCGACATCCTCGACCCGACGCCGAAGACGGTCGACGCGCTCATGCGCATCGATCTGCCGGCCAGCGTCGACGTCAACATCCAGTAGGCGGGGGGCGAGAAGAAATCATGAGCAATCAGAGCGCGACCAACCATCAAAGTGCCACACGGGGAATTCTGGGCACCAAGCTCGGCATGACCCAGGTCTTCGACGAGAACAACCGTGTCGTCCCGGTGACGGTCATCCAGGCCGGACCGAACGTCATCACCCAGCTCCGTGACGCCGAGCGCGACGGTTACACCGCCGTGCAGGTGGCCTACGGTGCCATCGACCCGCGCAAGGTCTCCAAGCCGGTCGCCGGGCAGTACGCCAAGGCCGGTGTCACCCCGCGCCGTCACCTCGCCGAGATCCGCATCGCGGACGTCTCGGAGCTCGAGGTCGGCCAGGAACTGACCGCCGAGATCTTCGATGCCGGCACCAAGGTCGACGTCACCGGCACCTCCAAGGGCAAGGGCTTTGCCGGCGCGATGAAGCGCCACGGCTTCGCCGGTCTGGGTGCCAGCCACGGCGCGCATCGCGTGCACCGTGCACCCGGCTCGATCGGTGGCTGCGCCACCCCGGGTCGCGTGTTCAAGGGCATGCGGATGGCGGGCCGGATGGGCAACGACACCGTGACCACACAGAACCTGACCGTGCACAAGGTGGACGCCGAGGCCGGTCTGCTGTTGATCAAGGGCGCGATCCCCGGCCGCAAGGGCGGCATCGTGGTGATCCGCGACGCAGTGAAGGGTGGTGCGACCAAGTGAGCACCGAGACAAGCACGAAATTGACGCTGGACGTCAAGGCGGCCGACGGCACGACCAACGGCACCGTTGATCTGCCCGCCGAGCTGTTCGACGCCCCCGCGAACATCGCGTTGATGCACCAGGTGGTCGTGGCCCAGCAGGCCGCAGGCCGCCAGGGCACGCACGCCACCAAGACCCGCGGCGATGTCCGCGGCGGTGGCGCCAAGCCGTACCGGCAGAAGGGCACCGGTCGCGCCCGTCAGGGCTCGACCCGCGCACCGCAGTTCGCCGGCGGTGGCACCGTGCACGGTCCGCAGCCGCGCGACTACAGCCAGCGGACCCCGAAGAAGATGAAGGCCGCCGCCCTGCGCGGAGCCCTCTCGGACCGGACCCGCAACGAGCGCATCCACGTCATCACCGAGCTGGTGGCCGGACAGACCCCGTCGACCAAGTCGGCACGTCTGTTCCTCGAGGCGCTCAGCGACCGTCGCAAGTTCCTGGTGGTCCTCGGCCGCGAGGACGTGGCCGCCTGGAAGAGCGTCGCGAACCTGCAGAACGTCCTGCCGATCGCTCCGGATCAGCTCAACACCTACGACGTCCTCGATGCGGACGACGTGGTGTTCAGCGTGGAGACGCTCAACGCGTTCATCGCACAGAACCAGAAGGAGGCCTGAGATGGCTACGCAGGCTGACCCGCGTGACATCATCCTGGCGCCGGTGATCTCCGAGAAGTCCTACGGACTCATGGAGGACAACGTGTACACCTTCCTGGTGCACCCCGAGTCGAACAAGACCCAGATCAAGATCGCGGTCGAGAAGATCTTCGACGTCACCGTCACCAGCGTGAACACCGCCAACCGGCAGGGCAAGCGCAAGCGCACCCGCTTCGGCTACGGCAAGCGCAAGGACACCAAGCGCGCGATCGTGACCCTGGCCGCAGACAGCAAGCCCATCGAGATCTTCGGAGGACCGGTCGGCTGACCGGGACTCGCAGAACTGAGGGACTAGAACATGGCTATTCGTAGATACAAGCCGACGACCCCGGGTCGTCGCGGTGCCAGTGGCGCCGATTTCGCCGAGGTCACCCGCGACCATCCGGAGAAGTCGCTGGTTCGTCCGCTGCACAGCCGCGGTGGACGTAACGCCCACGGCCGCATCACCACCCGCCACAAGGGTGGTGGCCACAAGCGTGCCTACCGCGTCATCGACTTCCGTCGCCACGACAAGGACGGCGTCAACGCCAAGGTCGCCCACATCGAGTACGACCCGAACCGCACCGCGCGGATCGCGTTGCTGCACTACGTGGACGGCGAGAAGCGCTACATCATCGCGCCCCGCGGCCTGAGCCAGGGTGCTGTGGTGGAGAGCGGCCCCGGTGCCGACATCAAGCCCGGCAACAACCTGCCGCTGCGCAACATCCCGACCGGTACCCAGATCCACGCCGTGGAGCTGCGTCCGGGTGGTGGCGCCAAGATGGCCCGCAGCGCCGGCGCAGCGATCCAGCTGCTCGGCAAGGAGGGCACCTACGCCACCCTGCGTATGCCGTCCGGTGAGATCCGTCGCGTCGACGTGCGCTGCCGCGCCACCGTCGGCGAGGTCGGCAATGCCGAGCAGAGCAACATCAACTGGGGCAAAGCCGGCCGCATGCGCTGGAAGGGCAAGCGCCCGACCGTGCGCGGTGTCGTGATGAACCCGGTCGACCACCCGCATGGTGGCGGCGAGGGCAAGACCTCGGGTGGTCGCCACCCGGTCAGCCCGTGGGGCCAGCCGGAAGGCCGGACCCGTAAGAACAAGGCCAGCGACCAGCTGATCGTTCGGCGTCGTCGCACCGGCAAGAACAAGCGATAAGCACAGGAGGGAGTTAGAGAATGCCACGCAGCCTCAAGAAGGGCCCGTTCGTCGACGACCACCTGCTTGCCAAGGTGGACACGCAGAACGAAAAGGGCACCAAGCAGGTCATCAAGACCTGGTCGCGCCGTTCGACCATCATCCCGGACTTCATCGGCCACACCTTCGCCGTCCACGACGGCCGCAAGCACGTGCCGGTGTTCGTCTCCGAGTCGATGGTCGGGCACAAGCTGGGCGAGTTCGCCCCCACCCGCACCTTCAAGGGTCACATCAAGGATGACCGGAAAGCGAAGCGCCGGTAATGACTACGCAGACCGATAATCCGACGGCCAAGGCGACCGCACGCTTCGTGCGGGTGACGCCGATGAAGGCCCGTCGTGTACTTGACCTGATCCGCGGCAAGAACGTGGACGAGGCCCTCGACATCCTGCGGTTCGCCCCGCAGTCGGCATCCGAGCCGGTGTACAAGGTCCTCGCCAGCGCTGTCGCGAACGCGGAGAACAACCTGGATCTGGATCGCCGGACCCTGGTCGTCGCCACCGCGTTCGCCGACGAGGGCCCGACGCTCAAGCGGTTCCAGCCGCGTGCGCAGGGTCGTGCGTTCCGCATCCGCAAGCGCACCAGCCACATCACCGTCGTCGTCGAGAGCCTTCCGGAGAAGGCCACCGGCGGTCGCGCCCGCTCGCGTCAGCCGAAGAAGGGAGCTCAGTAGTGGGCCAGAAAATCAACCCGCACGGCTTCCGTCTGGGCATCACCACGGACTGGAGTTCGCGGTGGTACGCCGACAAGCAGTACGCGGAGTACGTGAAAGAGGATGTCGCCATCCGCAAGCTCCTGTCCACCGGACTCGAGCGCGCCGGCATCGCCAAGGTGGAGATCGAGCGCACCCGTGACCGGGTCCGCGTCGACATCCACACCGCCCGTCCGGGCATCGTCATCGGCCGCCGCGGCGCCGAGGCCGACCGGATCCGTGGCGACCTGGAGAAGCTGACCGGCAAGCAGGTGCAGCTGAACATCCTCGAGGTGAAGAACGCAGAGTCCGAGGCCCAGTTGGTGGCCCAGGGCGTCGCCGAGCAGCTGAGCAACCGTGTGGCGTTCCGCCGCGCGATGCGCAAGGCGATCCAGTCGGCGATGCGTCAGCCGAACGTGAAGGGCATCCGGGTCCAGTGCTCGGGTCGCCTGGGTGGCGCAGAGATGAGCCGCAGTGAGTTCTACCGCGAGGGACGCGTGCCGCTGCACACGCTGCGCGCCGACATCGACTACGGACTCTATGAAGCCAAGACCACCTTCGGCCGCATCGGCGTGAAGGTGTGGATCTACAAGGGCGACATCGTCGGCGGACGACGCGAGCTGAGTGCAGCCGCGCCGGCCACCGAGGACCGTCGTCCGCGCCGGCCCAGCCGGCCTCGCCGCAGCGGTGCGTCGGGCACCACTGCCACGAGCACCGACGCGGGTCGCGCCGCCGATGCTCCGGCCGAGGCGACTGCAGCGGCGGGCGCCGAGAAGCAGGAGGGCTGATTCATGCTGATCCCCCGTCGGGTCAAGCACCGCAAGCAGCATCACCCCAGCCTGAAGGGCCAGGCCAAGGGCGGCACCAAGGTGACGTTCGGTGACTACGGCATCCAGGCGCTGGAAGGTGCATACATCACCAACCGGCAGATCGAGTCCGCTCGTATCGCCATCAACCGGCACATCAAGCGTGGCGGCAAGGTGTGGATCAACATCTTCCCGGACCGTCCGCTGACCAAGAAGCCTGCTGAGACCCGCATGGGTTCCGGTAAGGGTTCGCCGGAATGGTGGGTGGCCCCGGTGAAGCCGGGTCGCGTGCTGTTCGAGATGACCTACCCCAATGAGGAGACCGCTCGCGAGGCCCTGCGTCGCGCGCAGCACAAGCTCCCGATCAAGACCCGCATCGTGACCAGAGAGGAGCAGTTCTGATGGCACTCGGAGTGGCAGCCAACGAGCTGCGCGAGCTCAGTGACACCGATCTGGTCGATCGTCTGCGCGAGTCGAAGGAAGAGCTGTTCAACCTTCGTTTCCAGATGGCCACCGGCCAGCTCGACAACAACCGTCGTCTGCGGACCGTGCGTCGCGAGATCGCCCGGATCTACACCGTGATGCGCGAGCGTGAGCTGGGTCTGGCGTCGGGACCGGAAGGTGATGACGCATGAGTGAGGACCAGAACGTGAGCGCAAGCCAGAACGTCGCGACCGATCCGCGTGCGAGCCGCAAGGAGCGGATCGGCTACGTGGTGAGCGACAAGATGCAGAAGACCATCGTGGTCGAGCTGGAGGATCGTACGCGGCACCCGCTGTACGGCAAGATCATCCGGACCACGAGCAAGGTCAAGGCACACGACGAGCAGGAGATCGCCGGAATCGGCGACCGCGTGCGGATCATGGAGACCCGTCCGCTGTCGGCGACCAAGCACTGGCGTCTCGTCGAGGTGATGGAGAAGGCCAAGTAAGAGGCCCATCACCGACACAGTCGTCACGAGTGGCCCGTTCCCGAGAGGGAGCGGGCCACTCGTGTGTTCGCTGCATGTCAGGGCCCGACGGCCGGTGTGTATCGCATCAGCGTGACACCCGACCCGAATGCCTCCGCCGAGACGAGCTGCAGGCGGGTGCCTGACGTGAACAGAGCCTTGCCCGTGCCCAACGCCGTGGGATGGACGAGCAGGTCGTACTGGTCGACGGCGCCGAACTGCTGCAGGGCGGCGATGACGGCCAGGCTCCCGTAGATCACGACGGTGCCGTCGCCTGAGGCCTTGAGATCGGCGACGGTGTCTCGGTCGAGTGTGTCGAGACGGGACGTGTTGTCCCACTCGGCGATCGCGCCGGACCGCGAGACGACGAACTTCGGCATCTCGTCCACCCGCCGGGCGTAGGCGCGGGTCTCGGGCGGTTGGTCCGCGTCGTGCGCGATCGGGGGCCATGCGCCGGCGAAGTCGGTGTGCGTCACGCGCCCGAGGAGCAACGCGTCGGCGCTCATGACCAGCGACGTCTCATAGGCCGCCATGTCGTCGTCGGGCGCGAGCCAGTCCATCTCGTCGTCGAGGCCGGCGACGTACCCGTCCAGTGTGGTCCACATCGACACCACGATTCTGCGCATCAGTGCTCCTTCAGATGAATCGCCAGCGCGTCGCGGTCAGGCCGGCCGCGCCGTAGCCGAAGGCGCTTCGTGCTCATCGGCGTCGCGTCGGACGGCGTGAAGAGCGTTTCGGCCTGTGGCCCGCCGGTCATGTGAATGCCACCAATGCGAGAACCCCGATGCCCAAGCTGATGTCCAGCGCGGCACACCATTCCGCGAGTGACCGCGACACCACCGCCTGGCGGCGCCAATGAGCGATGTCCCACGCGCCGTGGAGAAGGAGTCCGACCGCGATGACCACTTTGGCAACCGTCACGTCGAGGAACAGGGCGCCGATCGCCGCGGCGTGGAAAACCGTCGCACCCCACGGCTGCCACCCCATCTCGGGTGGCGGCGGCCGCCAGCGACCGGACGCGATACCCACGCCGACGGCCACGACGGTGACGCCGACGAGGATGACCGCCGCCGGCAGAGATGCGGCGTCGGCGGCCAGGTAGACAACTGCGAACAGTCCGGTGATTGGCCATGACCACGTCGTGCGCCCGGTGAAGGCGATCAGTGCGTAGCACGTGGTTGCGATCACCAGGACCGGCAGAATCCCATCGATCGTGTTCGGGTCGTCGGTGGCGATCGAGAACAGTCCGAGGGCGAGGCCGGTCGCGACCGGCCACCATTGCAGCGGCGAACGGCCAGACCGGCGAAGGCCCGAGACATGCCGCTCGTCGGCGGGGGCAGGACGTGACATGGCGCTCCTGTCGAAGAGAGTCGTCGGTGCTCGCCGACATCGATAACTCAAACATTGATGTTCAAGTTGCAATCAGGGTAACTCGAACACTCATGTTTGAGAAGTGTCGGTTGGGTGAGGCATCATGTGTGCGTGGCGACGCCGGAACCCAACACGACGAAGCGTGCAGACGCCCGGATGAACGCCGCCGCGATCGTCGATGCCGCGACCCGACTGTTGGCGCGCGACCCCGATGCCAGCCTCGCCGACATCGCCCGAGAGGCCGGGGTGGGCCGGGTGACCCTGTACGGGCACTTCGATTCCCGTGCGACGTTGATCGCCGCAGTGGTCGACGCCGCCATGGCGCGCGCCGAGTCCGAGCTGTCCGACGTCGACCTCGACGGCGAGCCCGTCGAGGTGATGCGCCGGCTTCTCGCGGCTTCCTGGCGGCTCACCCATCGCCACGGGGCACTCGTGCAGGCTGCCGAGAAATCTCTGAGTTCGGAGGACCTGCACGAGGCGCACCTCGAACCGATCGCTCGGATGCGGACGCTGCTCGAGCGAGGGCGGAGCGCCGGTCGATTCCGCGACGACATGCCGTTGGCCTGGCAGATCACCACGATCCAGGACATCCTGCACGGCGCCTCCCGCGCGGTGTATCGCGGTGAGCACACACCCGACGTGGCCGGTGAACTCATCGAGGCAACAGTGCTCGCCGTCCTGGCGCCGCCGACGGGGGAGTAGGACACCGGGGCCTGCGCCGCCGCGTGCTGGGCGCGTATCGGGTCCACGTCGACGCACTCTGTGCTGCATAATCCGAACATGCCGATCGGCCTGGGCGCGGGTTCGAGATGACCGAGTCAGCGGTCGCCGTCGTCTGTCTGCTCGTGCTTGTCTGGGCGGTGCTGTCGCGCATGCTGACCCGCCACGACGTCACCGGACCGCTGCTGTTCGTCCTCGCCGGGTACCTCCTCGGCAACCCGGACTGGGGACTGTTGACGATCGATGTCGACACGTCGATCGTCCACACCCTCGCCGAACTGACCCTCGGACTCGTGCTGTTCACCGACGCATCCCGCGTCGACGTGGGACGGTTGCGCCGCGCCGTGCGATTGCCGGCCCGCCTGCTGTTGGTGGGCCTGCCGCTGACCATCGGCCTGGGGACCGTGGGCGCCGAGGTGATGTTCGGCGAATTCGGCTGGGGGCTGGCACTGTTCGTCGGTGCGGCGTTGGCCCCGACCGACGCCGCGCTGAGCGTGCAGGTGATCGACGACGAACGTATCCCGCGCAGACTCCGGTTGTCCCTCAACGTGGAAAGCGGCCTGAACGACGGTATCGCGACTCCCGTTGTGACACTGGCGATCGCCATCGCGGCGAGCGCTCTGGGCGTCGCCGGCGCCGACGCGATCACGGTGGGCGAGGCGGCCGGCGAACTCGGCCTCGGTATCGGGATCGGTGTCGCCGTCGGCGGGCTCGCCGCGTGGGCCATCAATCAGTCGGCCACCCGCGACCTCTCGTCGCCCAAGACCCGGCAGATCGCCGCGCTGGCCACCGCGGTCGGTGTGTTCGCGCTCGCCACCGCAGTCGAGGGCAACGGCTTCATCGCCGCCTTCGTCGCCGGCATGACCTTCGGATACGTCCTCGACCGAGAGCGCGTGGAGGACAGACGAACCGGACCGGCGAACGGTGACACGACACGTAGGCGAGGCGACGACGACACAACTGTCCTGGAGGTACTGCCCGAGCTCGGCGGTGAACTGCTCGCCCTGGTCGTGTGGTTCCTGTTCGGTTCGATACTCATCCCGCTGGCGTTCCACGTCGTCGAGGCGGGCGATCTGGCTCTGATGGCGGGCTATGCGGTGCTCAGCCTGACGGTTTTCCGGATGCTGCCGGTCGCGGTGTCCCTGCTGGGCGCCGGGCTGCCCGGCCGAGACGTGCTGATACTCGGGTGGTTCGGGCCGCGCGGCCTCGCTTCCGTTGTGTTCGCCCTACTGGGCGCCGAACAACTGGGGTCCGACCCCAACGCGCAGGCGGCGGTGGCGGCCATCGGTGTCACCGTGCTGGCCAGCGTCGTCCTGCACGGCGCGACCGCCGGACCCGTGGCCCGTCGCTATCCCCAGGACGGCCAACCCGCCACGCCAGATGACGGGCACGTCCGCTTGCGGCCCAGTGGTGTCCACCGGTGGCGTCGATGACCGCGCACCGGCCGCTGCCGGCTTCGCCACTCATCTACGAGATCAACACGTGGCCGTGGCTCGCCGAACTCACCGCGCGTCTCGGCTCGGATGAAGCCGGCGTCGCGATGACCCTCGGCGACGTCGACGACGAGACCTGGGACGGCATCGCCGCCGGCGGGTTCGACGCCGTCTGGCTGATGGGCGTGTGGCGGCGTAGCCCGGCCGGGGCCGCCATCGCGCGCGCCGACGACCCACTGATGGAGTGGTTCACCGGGGCACTGCCCGATCTGCGCGACGACGACGTCGTCGGGTCGCCATATGCGGTGCGCGAGTACGTCGTCGACGAGCACCTCGGCGGACCCGAGGGCCTGGCGCAGGCGCGGCGTGCGCTCGCCGATCGCGGGCTGGCACTCATCCTCGATTTCGTGCCCAACCACGTCGCCACCGACCATGCGTGGGCAACCGCGCACCGGACGTGGTTCGTCGGCGGCGACCACGCCGATCTGACGGAACAGGCGGGGTCGTTCACCGAGATCGCCGGCCATATCATCGCGCACGGCCGCGACCCGTACTTTCCGGCATGGACGGATGTGCTGCAGCTCAACTCCTTTCATCCGGACCTGCGGGCCGCCCAGATCGCGACGCTGCGATCGATCGCGCAGCAGTGCGACGGGGTCCGCTGCGACATGGCGATGCTGATGATGACCGACGTCTTCGCCGGCACCTGGGGTGAGCGGGCCGGGCCGGCGCCGGACACGGACTTCTGGCCGGCGGTGATCAACGCTGTCCGGGCCGAACACCCCGGTTTCACGTTCATCGCCGAGGCGTACTGGGGCACCGAGGCGGCACTGATCGACCAGGGCTTCGACCTCTGCTACGACAAGTCGTTCTACGACACGCTCCGCGATGACCCGGGCTCGCTGCACCGACATCTGGGCCCAGACGACCATCCGGGCCCAGACGACCATCCGGGCACCGACGATGCGCGACCAACCATGTTGCGTTTCATCGAGAACCACGACGAACCGCGGGCACCGGTCGCGTTCGACGGACGTGACCGCCAAGCCGCGGTCGCGTTCCTCACGCTGCCCGGTGCTCGGCTGATCCATCAGGGCCAGGTCACCGGTCGACGGACGCGCCTCCCGGTCCAGCTCGGCCGGATGCCCGACGAACCGGTGGACCCCGACCGTGCCCTGTTCTACCGCGCGTTGCTCGACGTCCTGCGCGACGACGCATTCGGCTCCGGCGCATATCGGTTGTGTGAGGTCGCCGGACCTGACGGCGTGATCTGCTGGACGCGCAGCGGCCGACACCGATGGACGATCGCGCTCAACGTGTCCGGGACGGCCGCCGCCGCCCATGTGGTCCCGGCGTGGGACACCGGCGACGACGTCTCGTTCCTCGCGCCGCGCGCCCGGGTCGTCGACGTGTTCACCGGGCAGCGGCTGCAGGCCGACGCCGACGGCGGCATCGGTCTGTCGCTGTCGCCCTGGGGCTGGTCCGTGCTGCGGTGCGGTACCGGCGGGCCCGACGTGTGGTGAGGGGCCGTCGGCCGCACGGAACCCGAGATCCGCACGGTGGGCGCGGCAAGCCACGTTGGCGCCGGGATGTCGGCGGGGTCATCATGTCCGGGAGAGCCAGTACGACGAGGATCGGGGAGTAGGTGGCCGCGCCGACGATCACAGGTCCGGTGCCGCGCACGTCGGCGCCGATGCGGCCGTGGCGTCGACACCTTATCGGGCCCGCCGACACGACGGATCTCGCGCGTATCCGCCGATTCGGCTCGCGATTCCTGGGCTGCGGACTGCTCGTGTTCATCGCCGGACTGACGCCGCTGATCGTCGCGCAGGCCGAGGTGACCGCAGCCTGGTGGCCGCCGGTCAGCATGATGCTCGTGGCGGTGCCGGCCCTGCTCGTCATCGTCGCGAGCTACCGCCCGCGCCTGCCCCATCTCACCGCGCTCGCCTTCGGCTGCAACCTCGGTGTCGCCGTCGCCGTCGCGCTGTGGTTCGTCGCCTGGACCGGTGATCTCGCTCCGGACGGTTCGTCGTGGAGTGTCTGGCTGGTGCAGTTCCCGGGGGTCGCGGGCCTGCTGTTCGGGATGACCGGACATCCGCGACTCGGTGTGGTTCACATCGTCGCGATCACCCTGCTGGCGCAGACCGCGAATCTGTTCGGCCTCTACGGCCACCTCCGGTTCGAGCTCTACCTCGGCTCGCTGCTGCAGATCGCCCTGACCGTGGTGTTCCTCGCGGTCGCCGTCGTCACGGTCCGGACGGCACGGTTCCTCGACGACTCGCGGGCCGCCGCCATCGAGCAGGCGGCGGCGTCGGCCGCGTCGGTCGCCCAGGACGCCGAGCGGTCCCGCTTCGCCGCATTGATCCACGACAAGGTGATCGCGATCCTGCTCGCGATCGACGCGGGCCGGCCGTCGCCCGGTCTGCTCGCTCAGGCGGCGTCGGCCCTGGACGAACTCGACCGCCGCGACGACGACGAACAGCCCACCACGATCGGGGCCGACGAACTCGTCCACCGCATCCGGTCGGCCCTGGCGTCGATGGGTGACGACATCGATCGCCAGTTCACGATCGAACGCGACTCGACCGAACCGCACCCGGACGTCGGAACCGTCGACCGCCGGCCCACCTATCCCACGGACGCCGTCACCGCGATTGTCGATGCCATGTGCGAGGCGATCCGCAATGTCCGGCGCCACGCAGGTGGTGACGCATCGTGCCTGGTGATCGGAAATCTGCGCGCGGACGAGGTCTCCGTCGCCGTCGTCGACGACGGATGCGGCTTCGAGCCCACCGCGGTCCGACCGGAGCGTTTCGGCGTCGCCGTCGGCATCCGACGGCGAATGGAGACGATCCCCGGTGGTTCGGCGCGCGTGCAGAGCGCGCCCGGGCGCGGCACGACCGTGATCCTCAGTTGGCTGCGCGACTGCCCCGACCACGAATCGGACCGGCGCCACGGTGCGACCGGGACGACACCGACCGCGACACCCTGGCGCCGGTTCGCCGTCGGCCGGTCCACGATCGCCGAGCACGACACATCGGTCGCCCCGACCGGCGAACCGATGTCCGGCGAGGCCGTCGACCTCTTCGGCCTGCGTTCTCCGCAGGTGGTGCGCGCCTTGCTGGCGCTCGGCGCGACGTATGTGATCGTGACGATCGGGTCCGGTCTGGAGATCCGGTCGGTGTGGAACTGGGTTGGTCTGAGCGTCGCGTTCGCGGTCCTTGCCGGCGACCTCGCCCTGCTGACGCGTCGCCGCGGCGACCCACTGCCGCTCCGCGTCGGCTGTGGCGCGCTCGCGCTCATGGTCGCGGGCACCGCAACCGCGTGGTGGTCCGTGCCGATGGACACCTTCCAACCGGTGCAGTGTGTGCCCGCGGCGATCGGCGGGATCGTCGTGCTGGCATTGCTGGCAATCCGCGGACGGGTCGGCATCGCCTGGATCGGCGCGGTCGCGATGAGCTTGTCGGCAGGGATATGGGGATGGGCCCGGGACATCGGCTTCGTCGACGGCCTCGCCTTCACGTCGTGGGTCTACCCGGTGATGTTGTTCGCGTCGCTGTTCGCGGTGATGCTGCGACCCATCGCCGCGGGCATCCGCACCCTGCGCGCCCGCGCGGTGCGGTTCGCCGCCGACGATGCCGCCGTCGCCGCGGCCACCGAGGAGCGCGACCGGCAATTGGCGCTGCTCGACCGCGAGGCCCGCCCGATGCTGCAGAAAGTCGCCGCGGGACACGTTTTCCGCGCCGACGAGGTGGCCCATGCCAGACTCGTCGAAGCCCAACTGCGCGATGGCATCCGGGCCCCCGCATGGCAGTCCGGTCAGGTCAGGACGGCCGTGTGGCAGGCCCGGCGGCGGGGGGTTGCGGTGATACTGCTCGACGACGGCGGCATGGGGGATGCCCGGGGACTACAGGCCCGGCTCGACGACCTGGTCGTTGCCGAGCTCGCGCAGATGCGATCGGGTCGCGTCACCGCCCGCGTGATGCCGCCCGGACGTGCGACCCGCGCCACCATCGTCGCCACCGACGAGAGCGGCGTGCGACGTCACGACTGTGCCGCGGACGGCACCGTCACCAGCGGCTCCGGCGCGCTCACCTGAGCCGGTCGGTCACCGGAGTTCGGCGTCCAACCATCGCAGGATCTCCGGGGTCGGGGTTCGGGAGGAATCGGAGTACTCGGGGTGCTTGCGCAGGAACGCCGCCACCATCGGGCACACACCGACGATCACCCGCCCCTGGTCGCGGGTGGCATCGAGCGCCTCGTGGATGAGAATCGTGCCGAGACCGCGGCCGCCGAACTCGTCGGCGACCTCGGTGTGGAAGAACACGCGTTGCGGTGTCCCGTCCGCGTCGCGATCCCGATAGGCGGCGAATCCCGCGGTGACCGGATCGCCGGTGGCGTCGGCGACCGCGATCTCGAATCGCTGTGCCGGTGGGTTCTGGGAGACCGTGGTGGCGGCTCCGGTCTTGTCGGTGGCCATGTCCGAGAGCCTACGGCCCGGGAGGAGCCGTCGTCCGGACCACGCAACCAGACGTGGTCCGTCCGTTCCGGCCCAGGTGAGCGACCGGTACGATCAGAAAAACCTGGCGGACCCGAAGGCATCACTCGACCCGAGAGGAACGACACCCGCGATGACCAATCCGTTCGACGACGAGAACGGACGTTTCTACGTCCTGGTGAACGACGAGAACCAGCATTCGCTCTGGCCGACCTTCGCCGAGATCCCGGCCGGCTGGACCAAGGTGTTCGGCGAGGACAGCCGTGCCGCCTGCCTCGAGTACGTGGAGCAGAACTGGACCGATCTGCGGCCGAAGAGTCTGATCGACGCCATGGAGGCAGATCGCGCCGAGCGCGCCGCGGAATGACACGCCGCGGGCGCGCCGCGATCCGCTGCGAATCCGTCGCGCCTGCCTGACAGACGCGCATCGAACTGTCATCATTTCCTCACGGAGAACTTTCCCCGGAGCATCGTGAAGGTTCTCAGTGGTGGAAAGCGGGTCAGCATGGCCAGAGAACCAGAATCCGGGCAGGTTGCACGACTACGTGCGACCCGGGACGAGGTCGCCCGCCGTGCCGAGATCACCCCGACGTTGACCGCGGTGCGGTTCAGTGGGCAGAGCGCCACCTATCGCGATCTGTCCCGAGCTCTCGTGCGCTACGGGATGGTGTCCGACCTCAACGGCCTCGGCATCGGTTCCACCATCTGCGCGGCGATCGTCCATTGCCTGCCGCGGATCGGCCGTCTCGGCGAGCCGGCGGCGGTGGCGTTCACGGTCAATCAGGTGATCGATTGGCTCGCGCGCGACATCGGTCACGGCGAGACGGGCCTACGCGCCATCGGGTGACCGGCCGTCTCCACACGGCTCAGCGGGACACCTCGATACCTGCCACCGGCCCGTCCGCCGACCACGGGAAGTCGATCCACTTGTCGGTGGTTCGCCAGCTGTAGTCGGGCCGGGTGATGGTGTGCGGCTTCTGATAGATCACCGCGTTACGGACCTCGGCGACACGTCCCTGGTTCTCGCAGTAGTCGTTGACCAGTTTCAATGTCTTGCCGGAGTCGGCGACATCATCGACGACCAGTACGCGCTGGTCGACGAGACCGCTGCTCTCCAGCAACGACGGCAGCAGGACCGGCTCGGCCAGGGTCTCGCCGATGCCGGTGTAGAACTCCACGTTGAGTGAGATCAGGATCTTGCACTCGAGGGCGTAGGCCAGCGCACCGGCCGGGATGAGTCCGCCGCGCGCGATCCCGAGAATGATGTCCGGGACGAATCCGTCGTCGGCGACCATCTGTGCGAGCGACCGGCAGGCGTCGCCGTTGAGTGCCCAGGTGAGGATCTCCCGATCCGGCCGTGGGGTGTCGGCCTGTTCGATGTCCATGGGACAACTCTGCCAACTGTTGTCGCGCCGTGCGAGACAAACCCCGGGTGAGTGCTGCCGATCAGCGGGCCGTGGCGGCCTTCCGGTAGCCGTGCAGCGCCGGGTACAGGCACACGCCGATGATGACGACCGTCCAGATCGTCACCTTGACCATGTTCTCCGCGATGGGTCCTCCCGCCGCCAGTGACCGCATCACCTCGATCGTCGGGGTCATCGGCTGGTTCTCGACGATGGGTTGCAGCCAGCCCGGATACGCGTCGACAGGTGAGAAACCGGAGTTGAAGAACATGAGCACGCTCGACACCAGTGACAGCAGTGGGACGAGGGGAGCCGACGGGCGGGCGCTGACCGCCAGGGCGAGGACGAGCGTCGCGTAGGCGACGCCGTACATCAGCGCGACGCCGAAGATCCCGGCGACCGCGATCACCCCGCCGGTGATGTCGAATCCGATGGTGGTGCCCACCGCGATCAGGAGAGCGGTGACCACCACGATGCGGACCATCTCGCTCATCAGTCGGGACGTGAGGTCGGCGGCCCGGTTGATCGGGAGTACGTAGAGCCGTGACAACAACCCGGTACCGCGTTCCTGGTTGAGCCGGATACCCGCGGCGACCGATCCGAACATGGCGCTGACCAGGATGACCAGCGGCACGGTCCCGTACGTGCTGTCCTGACCCGTCGCGCTCCCGATCGCATCACCGAGGACCACCTTGAACATCAACAGCGTCAGGATCGGCACGAGGACCAGCTGGAGGAACGTCGCCTTGTCCCGCACCATCACCGACACCTGACGCCAGGCGAGCACCACGCTCTGGGTTGCCCAGGCGCGCACCGTGCTCTCCCGCGGGGCGGTCGTGGCCGGCGCGGACGCAGCCGGGGCGGGGCTCGCCGGTGCGGCTGTCGCCGGGCTGGTGGTCGGAGTATCTGCCGCGGTCATCGCACCGACCTCCGGATGCCGATCCCGGTCAGCACCACGCCCACGATCGCGAGACCGACGCACCACCAGATGGTCGGTGTCAGGATCTCGAGGGTGACGGTCCCGTCGCTGAGCGCCCGCATCGATGTCGCGAACTGCGAGATCGGCTGATTGCGGACGAACGGCTGAATCCATTCGGGGAACTGGTCCTCGGGCACGAAGCCGGTCGAGAGCAGGCCGAGTACCAGGATCGGCAGCGACAGCGCCTGACTCGTCGCCTCCGGGCTGTTGGACAGCAGCCCCAACGCGTCGGCCAGCACCGCGATCAGCACCCCGACGGCGAGCACCACGGCGAACAGGCCGATGGTCTCGAGTACCGAGCCCTGCGGTCGCCATCCCATCACCAGACTGGTGGCCGCCGCACAGGCCACTGAGATGATCAGGAGTACGGCGTTGGTGCCCAGCCGGGCCAGGGTGGGGATCGCGATCGGCATCGGCATCGTCCGGAACCGTGTGTTGATGCCCTTGGTGGTGTCCACCGATGCGCGCATCGCGGCCGACGAGGCGACGAAGCTCACCGACTGCAACGAGATGATCGGCATCAGGAATGCGGCGTAGTCCATCGACGGGTCCGCGTCCATGATCGTGCGCAGCGGGAGATAGAAGCAGATCGCCAGCAGCACCGGTGCCACGAACGCGAACACGATCTCACCGTTGCGCACCATGGCGCGCAGCCCGCGGGCGGTGAGCGTCCACCACTGGACGACCCCATTGGTTGCGGGGCGCCCCATCGCGAGGCTTCCGGCGGCCACCCCGCTCGACGTCATGCGGTCTCGTCCGCGGTGTCCGATGAAACGGTTTGCGCGGCAGCAGGATCGGTCAGCGCAGGATCGGCCGGGGCGGGATCGGTCAGGGCGAGGAACACCTCGTCGAGACTGGGGCGGCGCAGGGCCACGTCCGAGAGCCGGATACCCGCGCCGGTCGTGCGCTGCACGATCTCGACCAGGGTGTCCGCACCGTCCGGGGCGGGCACCGCGAGGCTTGTCCGGTCTGCGGCGACGGCGCCCGTGGTGTCGCCCACCAGGTCGCCGAGACACTCGAGAAGCCGGTCGAGATCGGCCGGATCGGTGGGGGTGACCTCGTAATGCGATGCGCCGGTGGCGGACTTCAGTTCGTCGGCGGTCCCCGAGGCGATCACCCGTCCGCGATCGATCACGACGATGTGATCGGACAGGGTGTCGGCCTCTTCGAGGTACTGCGTGGTGAGCAGCGTGGTCACACCCTGGTCGCGCAACGACTCGACGAGCTTCCACACCTCCTGCCGACTGCGCGGGTCGAGTCCGGTGGTGGGTTCGTCGAGGAAGACGACCTCGGGCTGTGTCACGAGGCCACAGGCGATGTCGATTCGGCGACGCATCCCGCCGGAGTACTCGCCGACGCGTCGTCCGGCTGCGGCGGTGAGGTCGAAGGACGTCAACAGTTCGTCGGCGCGCGCGCGGGCGGCAGATTTCGACAGGCCCATCAATCGTCCGAAGAGGATGAGGTTGTCGCGGCCGCTGAGGGCTTCGTCGAGGGCGGCGAACTGTCCGGTGAGCATGATCGAGCGGCGCACCCCCGGGGCGTCGGATGCCACGTCGTGTCCGGCCACCGTCGCGGAGCCGCCATCCGGTTTGAGCAGCGTGCACAGCATGTTGACGGTCGTCGTCTTGCCCGCCCCGTTGGGGCCCAGCAAGGCGAGGATCGAGCCCTTCGCGACGGAGAAGCTCACCGATTCGACCGCCACGTTCTCGCCGAAACGCTTGTGCAGGCCGACCACCTCGATGGCGGGTGGGGGCGAGTCGGTGCCGTCGTGCGGCTCGCGGACGAGGCTCGCGCTCCGGTCCCCATCGAGCGTCGACCCGGCCGGCGCGGTGGACTCCGGAGGCACCTGTGTCTCGATGGGCAGTTGTGTCTCCGGCAGGGCGGTGGCCTCGGTGCCCCCGACGGCGTCGGCGTCGGGGGGATCGACGATGCGCCAGCCCTCGGCGACAGCGGCGGATTCGGTGACGGCGGGTTCGGTGGCGTCGGGACTTGCGGCGTCGGGCCCGGTCGTGTCAGGCCCGGTCGTATCAGGTCTGGGCAGGTCGGGGACCGGCTCGGAGACCGGGGAGAGAGGCACGGTCGGCGACTCGTCGCCGACGACCTTCGCGTGGCGCGCACGACGATGTCGGGGCGCCGACTTCGGCGGTGTGGGGTGGTTGTTCGTCATGGCACGGGCGAGGTCGAGATCGCCGGACGTGAGCGTGTCCATGTCGACCTCGGTGGCCGCTGGGGCCGTCTCGGCAGTGGTGGACCTGTGGGATGGCTCGGCCATCGATTACTCCTCTCGGCCACCTCGGGTGCCGGAGCACGGCCGGTCGCTGGAGGCGATGCTACCCAAATCCGGCATCGCCCTCCCGACATTGTCGTTCGGAGAGGCTCAATCATTACTTGTCCCGCCGCGGCCTTCGTACGTTTGGACGACCCCACCCGAGAATAAGTAACGAATCGCCGCCCAGAACCGAATTCCTTCTGTGAGCTAGGCGTTTGCTCCCTGTTTCCGGTGGTTTCGTCCGCGCTCATCCATTCAACCGAATCATGGCGTAGTCCGATTTGAAAGGTGGATAATGACGCAGACTGTTCCCCGGGAACAGTGTTGTTCCCACGGAACAGACAGCCCGCAGCGATCCATGCGTCGGTCGAATGCGTTCGTCGCCGGATCGGGCCGGCCGATTGAGTCGTTGGATCAGGCTGGCCGACCGACTGGAAGAGAGAGGCGATGGGGTCAGCAGAACGCACCCATGATGCCACCGAGACCCAACCGACACCCCTCGAACTGACCGCCGCGCAGCGCGGTATGTGGTTCGCGGAGAACCTCTCTGCCGACTATTCCGTTACCGTTGCTCAGTATCTCGACATCCGTGACGACGGGCGCGAACTCGATCGTGAACTGTTCCGTCGGGTGACCGTCGAGAGCGGCCGCGCGCGCGAGTCGGCGTTCAGCCGCATCGTCGAGGTCAACGGCGTCCCGATGCAGATCGTCGATCAGCAGTTGGACAACGATGTCGATTTTCTCGATTTTCGTGATCGCCCGGATCCGGTCGCCGCCGCTCACCAATGGATGAACGACGATTATCAGCGACAAATGGATCTGCGAACCGATCGCCTGGTCAATACCTCGCTGATCCGCGTCGCCGACGATCGATCTTTCTGGTACGTGCGGGCTCATCACATCGCACTCGACGGATATGCCGGCCTGACCTCCGTTCTGGACATCGTCAGCCGGTACAACGCCGCGATCGAGGGGGTCGAGTACACACCGAAGCCGCGTGCGACCCTCGCCGAACTGGTCGCCGACGACATCAAGTACCGCGAGGGATCGCGTCGCCTGACCGATCGGGACCACTGGGTGGAGCGGGTCAGCGATCTGCCGGAGCGGGTGACCCTGGCGCAACAATCGGCGGCCGCTCCGCTCTCGCCGCGCAACCTGGTGGCCGGCGACGAGATGAGCGCCGACGCGCAAGCCCGGCTCGACGTGATCGCCGCAGAGCTCAACACCTCGGCCGCGGTGCTGATGACCGCAGGCTTCTCGGCCTATCTCGCCCGCATGGCCGGCACCGACGACGTGGTGCTCAGCCTGCCGGTGACCGGCCGTGCGACCGCCAAGATCAAGAACGCCAGCGGCATGCTCGCGAACATGCTGCCGATCCGGGCACGCGACGTCTCGCAGCTGTCGATGCGCGATCTCATCGAGCAGAGCCAGCTCGAACTGACCGGCGCCCTGCGCCATCAGCGCTATCGGTTCGAGGACATCCGGATCGACGCCGGCCTGGCCGACGCCAACACGGCGTCCTTCGGCCCGATCGTCAACCTGATGTTCTTCGACAAGCCGATCGAGATGGTCGGTGCCCAGGTCGAATACCAGATCCTGACGTCCGGGATCCTCGAGGATCTACGCCTCAACGTGTACCAGGCCAGCCCCGGTGCCCGACTCGTCGTCGACCTGCACGGCAACCCGCATCTCTACGCCGTCGACGAACTGCGGGGTCACCTCGAGCGCTTCCTGGTCTTCCTCGGGCGCCTCTTCGATCACCTCGACACCCTGATCGGGGATGTGGATCTCCTGATGCCCGGGGAGCGGCAGGAGCTGATCGACCTCGGCCACGGGCCGGCTCTCGGTGAACCCGAGCAGGACACCCACCTGCTGGAACCGTTCGAACGCAACGTCGCCGACCACGGCGACCGGGTCGCCGTCGAGTTCGACGACCGCCAGTGGTCCTACACCGAATTCGATCGCCTCCGACGAGTGCTCTCCGCCCACCTCGTGTCGTCGGGTGTGCGTCGCGGCGATCACGTCGTCGTGGCGCTCGATCGCGGCATCGGCCAGGTCGCGGCCATCTATGCGGTCCTCACCGTCGGTGCCGCGTATGTGCCCGTCGACCCCGCTGCGCCCGACGAGCGGCGGCAGATGATCGCCAAGACGGTGTCGGCGCCGGTGGTCATCGATGCCTCACGCCTGACCGACATCGGGTTCGACGCGATCGCCCGTGGAGCCGTGGCGGCCGGCGAGTCGGCGGCGGTCCGCGCCGTCGGCGGTGCGCGCGAGGCCGCCTACGTGATCTTCACGTCCGGTTCGACCGGCACGCCGAAGGGCGTGCAGGTCGGACATGAGGCCGTCGTGAACCGGCTGGCGTGGATGCAGACCAACTATCCGCTGTCGGTCGACGATCGCGTGCTCTACAAGACCCCCTTCACCTTCGACGTCTCCGTGTGGGAACTGTTGTGGCCGCTGGCGCAGGGTGCGCGGATGGTCATCGCACGACCGGGTGGACACCGCGATCCCGAGTACCTGCTCGACCTGATCACCCGACGCGACGTCAACGTCGCGCACTTCGTGCCCTCGATGCTCGACGTGTACACCGAGGTACTGCAGAACGAGGGACACGAGACGCTGTTCCCGCAGGCGATGCGTCGGGTGTTCACCTCCGGCGAGGCGTTGCCCCGCCTGCTCGCCGACCGGGTCCTCGACGGTTCGACCGCGGAGCTGGTGAATCTGTACGGACCGACGGAGGCGGCGGTCGACATCACCGAGCACCGCGTGGTCGCCGAGGACGGGCCGGTCCCGATCGGCCGGCCGGTCGCCAACGCGGACACGTATGTTCTGGACACCCGCCTGCAGCCCGTGCCCGCCGGCGTGGCGGGCGAGCTGTACCTCGCCGGCCGCCAATTGGCCGACGGCTATGTCGGGCGCGCCGACCTGACCGCGGATCGCTTCGTCGCCGACCCGTTCCAGGCCCCGGGTGACCGGATGTACCGCACCGGCGACCTGGTCCGGTGGGACGCGCACGGCGAGCTGCAGTACCTGGGCCGCACCGACTTCCAGGTCAAGATCCGTGGCCAGCGGATCGAGCCGGGAGAGATCGAGGCGGTCCTCGACGCGATGCCCGGCATCGACGCCAGCGCGGTGGTTCCCCGCACGGACCTCGGTCCGGGCCCGGTGCTGGTGGCGTATCTGCGCTGCGAGGACGAGTCGGTGAGCGAGGCGGCCGCGCTGTCGTGGTGTCGTCGTCACCTGCCGTCGCACATGGTGCCGTCGGCGGCCGTGCTGCTCGACCAGTTCCCGATCGGGGCGACCGGCAAGCTCGACCGCAAGCGTCTGCCCGCGCCCGACCTCACACCGGTGGTGGGTTACGAAGCCCCCCGCACCCCCGTCGAGATGACCCTGGCCGCCCTGATCGGCGAGTTGCTGGGAGTGGAACGGATCGGACTGCGGGACAACATCTTCGCGCTCGGTGGGGATTCCCTCATGGCGGCCCGCCTGGTGTCCCGGGCCCGGGTCGAACACAACGTGCGGATCGACCTCACGGACGTGTTCACCTCGGTCGACGTCGGCGAGATCGCCGAGCGGTCCCGGTCGGCAGGCGCCGACGGACGTCCGACACTCACGCGGGTCGAGCCGCGGCCGGAGATCATCCCGTTGTCGCACGCCCAGACCCGGCTCTGGTTCGTCAACCGGATGGACCCCGGCGCGGGAACGTACAACATGCCCGGCGCCGTCCGCCTCGGCGACGACGTCGACATCGAGGCCCTGGCGCACGCGATCGGCGACCTCGTACAGCGCCACGAAACCCTGCGCACCAGGTTCGGTTCGCATGGTGGTGAACCCGTCCAGGAAATCCTCGATTCCACCGAGGCACTGGCCACCATCGACACCGGAGTCGCCGTCGTCGACGGCCGGATCGACGAGGTGATCGCCGCCGAGGCCGCACGCGGGTTCGACCTCGCGAACGAGATCCCCTTCCGTGCGCGGATTCTGCAGGACCCGGCGGGTTACGTCGTGGTCGTGGTGCTGCATCACATCGCAGGCGACGGGTTCTCACTGGTGCCGCTGATCCGTGATCTGTTCGTCGCCTACACCGCCCGTCGCCAGGGGGCCGACAGCCCGCTCCCGCCGCTGGACGTGCAGTACGCCGACTTCGCGATGTGGCAGCATCGGCTCCTCGGCGCTCCCGACGAGCCGACCACGATCGCGACCGACGGCATTGCGTTCTGGCAGGACGAACTCGCCGGTCTGCCCGGTTTCCTGCCGCTGCCCACCGACCATCCCCGCCCGCATGTGGCCTCCGGCAGCGGCGGATACGTCGACACCACCTTCGACCCGGACCTGGTCGCCGGGATCCGCACGCTGGCACGGGACCACAACGTCACCCCGTTCTCGGTGTTGCACACCGCTTTCGCGATTCTGCTCGCGCGCTGGGCGGAGGTGGACGAGGTCGCGATCGGTACCGCCGTCGCCGGCCGGGACGAACCCGAGACCGCCGAGCTGGTCGGGATGTTCGTCAACACCGTGGTGCTGCGGACGGCGGTCGGCCCGGCCGACACCACCGCCGAACTGCTGGATCGCGCGCACACCACCCGCACCCGTGCGATGCGACACGCGACGATCCCGTTCGAACGGGTGGTGGAGGCCGTGGCGCCGGAGCGGTCGGCCGCGCACACGCCGCTGTTCCAGGTGTCGCTGACCATGCACCCCGGACAGGCGCGGGCACTCGAGGAGTGGACCGAGGCCGCCGAGATGCTCGACGCGCGCGTACCCGCGGCCAAGTTCGACCTCTCCATCACCGTCACCGATCACGTCGGTTCGAGCGGATTCGACGTCGAACTCGCTTATGCTGCCGACCTTTTCGACCAGCGGACCATTGAGCGTCTGGCGCAGCAGCTCGAGCTGGTGCTGCGGACGATGATCGCCGCGCCGACCCGCCGGGTGGGCACCATCGACCTGGTCGACCCGGCCGAGATCGCCGCACTGACCCGGCACCCGAAGTCCCCGGCCGTTCCCGAGACGCTGCGCGATCTGCTGTTCAACGGCCTGGTCCAGGCCAACCCGTCGGCGGTCGCGATCAGCGGGTCCCACACGGTCACCTGGTCGACGCTCGAGGCCGGCACGAATCAGCTCGCGCGCGAACTGATCGCGCGCGGCGTCGGTCCGGGCGATGTGGTGGCGATCTGTGTCCCGCGATCGCATCTGTCGGTGATCGCGATGCTCGGGGTGGCGAAGTCGGGGGCGGCGTTCGTCAGCGTCGACCCGGCTCACCCGGCAGGCCGGTTGGCGGAGATCCTCGCCGACAGCGGGGCATGCCTGGGCCTGACGGCCGTCGAGGTCGCGGACCGGGCGCCCGACGGGGTCGAGTGGCTGCCGATCGACGACGAGTCGGTGGAATGGCAGCTGGCCGGTCACAGTGGCGCTCGACTGCGCGCCGACGAGTTGGTGCGGGTACCCGTGATCGACGACCTCGCCTATCTGATCTACACGTCCGGCTCCACCGGCAAGCCCAAGGCGGCTGCCCTGAGTCACCGCGGTCTCGCCACGGTGGCGACGAATCAGAAGAAGATTCTGCGCCTCGACCAGCGTTCCCGCGTCCTGCACGTCGCGTCACCGAGCTTCGACGCGTCGATCTTCGAGATCCTGATGGCCCTGTGCAGCGGGGCCGAACTCGTGGTGAGCCCGAGCGGGGTGTACGGGGGCGACGAACTCGCGGCTCTCATCGACCGGCACCAGGTCACGCATGCCGTGATGACGCCGTCCGCGCTGGCGACGCTGGAGCCTGCGGCGGTGCCGACCCTGAGCCGGGTCATCAGCGTCGGCGAGGCCTGCCCGCCGGATCTCATGCGGCGCTGGGCGCGTGCGGGGCGCGCGTTCTTCAATCTGTACGGGCCGACGGAGGTAACCATCTGGGCGACCGCCGCCGGGCCGTTGCACGAGGGTGATGAGGTCACCATCGGTCGCGCGGTTCCCGGCGTCGGAGCACTCGTGCTCGACCCGGCCCTGCGCCCGGTCCCGACCGGCGTCCCCGGCGAGCTCTACCTGACCGGCATCCAGTTGGCACAGGCGTACCACTCGCGGCCCGACCTGACCTCGACGCGTTTCGTCGCGAGCCCGTTCGGCGCGGGGGAGCGCATGTACCGCACCGGCGATCGCGTGGTGCGCACACCGTCGGGCGCGCTGAGATATGTGGGACGCACCGACTTCCAGCTGAAGATCCGCGGCCTGCGCATCGAGCCGGGCGAGGTCGATGCGGCCATCGCCCGTCATCCTCTGGTCAGCGAGGTCGTCAGCCTCGGTGTTCCAGGCCCCGGTGGCGACGACGTCCTCGTCGCCTACGCCCGTCTGACCGACGGCGCGTCGGTGGAGCCCAAGCGGATTCTCGAGCAGGCCGCGGCTCACCTGCCCGCGTACATGGTGCCGCACTCGCTCGTCGTGGTCCCCGAGTTCCGGCTCACCACCTCCGGGAAGATCGACCGCAAATCCCTTCCGCCGGTGGACTTCTCCTCGTCGGTGCGCTACCGTGCCCCGAGCTCGCAGATGGAGGCGGTGGTCGCGGGTATCTTCGGCCAGGTGCTCGGCCTGGACCGGATCAGCGCCGACGCGGATTTCTTCGACCTCGGCGGGAGCTCGCTGTCGGCGACCAAGGTGACCTCGCGGCTCTCGGCGCTCCTCGATCGGCCGGTGCCGGTCAAGGTGCTGTTCGAGCGCCCGACGGTGTCGATGCTCGCGCAGTCGCTGTCCGGCGGTCCGACCGGGCACGGTGCCCCACCACTGCTCGCCCGCAGCCGCGCCGAGCTCGTCCGCGTGTCGGGTATGCAGCGTGGCCTCTGGTTGGTCAATCGCGCGGACCCGGGATCGGCGGCCTACAACGTGGCCATGGCGCTACGCCTCACCGGTGACCTCGACGTGGCGGCGCTGCAGATGGCGACCGCCGACCTCGTCCGCCGGCACGAATCGCTGCGCACCACGTACCCGATGATCAATGACGAACCGGTCCAGGTGATCATGCCGGCCGACGTCGTCGAGAGCGAACTGACCGTCGAGGTACGGGAAGCCGGCGGGTCGCTGGAGACCGCCATCGGCGAGGTCACCGGAGAGGGGTTCGACATCACCACCCGGCCGCCGGTGCGGGCGGTGCTGCTCCGTGCCTCGACCACCGAGCACGTGCTCGTGTTCGTGATTCACCACATCAGTGCGGACGGCGCATCGATGTCCCCCCTGGCACGTGATCTGATGACCGCCTACGCCGCGCGCAGCACCGGGGCCGAACCGGCCTGGAAACCGCTGCCCGTGCAGTACGCCGACTTCAGCCTCTGGCTCTCCGAACGTCTCGCCGTCGCCGACGCCGACGGCATGACCGAGGAGGAACGGCAGTTGGCCTACTGGGACACCCGGCTCGCCGGGGTGCCCGAGCGGCTCGATCTCCCGCACGACCACCAGCGGCCGAAATCGCCGAGCTTCCAGGGTGAGTCGGTGGCCCTCGAGATCCCGGCCGAAATCGTGGCGGGGCTGGAGATGATCGCGCGCCGGCATCATACGACTACCTTCATGGTCATCCACGCCGCGTTCGCCGTACTGCTCAACCGCATGTCGGGGAGTACCGACCTGGTGATCGGCACACCGTTCGCCGGTCGCGGGGAGCAGAGTCTCGACGACGTGGTCGGCATGTTCGTCAACACCCTGGCGCTGCGCACCCGGGTCGACCCCGGCGAGCGATTCGTCGACCTGCTGGCGCGGGTGCGCAACGAGGATCTCGCCGACATGTCGCACACCGACGTGGCCTTCGACGAGATCGTCGCGCGGACCCTGCCGAAGCCGCCGACCTCCTACAACCCGATCTACCAGGTGATGCTCGCGTTCCAGGACGTCGACTTCCCGAGTCTGCAGTTCGATCGGCTCACCGTCGAGCCGATCCACGAGGAACTCACCTCCGCGAAGGTCGATCTGCAGCTCACCCTGTTCCCGAACGACCCGGACCGCGACGAGCTGGGCGGAGCGATGCGCGCCCAGTTCCTCTATGCCACCGATCTGTTCGAGCATGCGACGATCGAGCGGTTGGCCGCCCGATATGTGCAGGTGCTCGAAGCGATCACCGCCGACCCCGAGACCACGGTCGGTGACGTGCGGCTGAGGCTCGACGACGAGCTCCTCGCCGCAGCGGCGGAGGACGCGGCTCCGGATGTCGCGCTCTCGACGTTGATCATGCGTGCGGCGGCCGCCGACCCGACGGCACCGGCCGTCATCACCCCGTCGGTGGTCAGCTTCGGTGATCTCGACGTGATGATGGCTGCGATGAGTCCGACTGCACCCGATGCGGATTCGGCACTGACCATGGCGGCGATGACACTCGTCCCGGGGCTGGCCGAGTCCGGCCCCGAGGGATTCGACACTCTTCTCTCCGATCTGCGAAACCGCGCGAACGCCATTGTGGCGCAGGGCGAACAGGCGACGACGGAGTCCACCGAAACGGAAGGTAGCGATCGCAGGTGACCGGGATCGGTGTGGACTCGGCGGACATTTCCACAGCATGGGGGCGGCGTCCGCCGACGCGGGACCTGATCGCGGTCGCAGCCCGGATCGAACCACGGACACCCGCGTCGTCCGACGGGTCGTTGACGTTCGCCGAACTCGACGAACGCGTCGCCCCGACCGCGGCCGTGTTCGCCGCCCGCGGCATGGACACCGATGCCGCCGTGAGCGCCGTCGTCACCGGCCTGATTCCGAAGGACGGTCTCGCACCCGGCGAGATCGCGGCGGCTGCCCAGGCCGCCATCACCGAGATCCGCGACCGCGCCTGCGCGATCGCCGGAACCACAGACTGGGGGTCGCTGCCGGGCATCTTCCGCTCCGCCGTGCACCGCTTCGGCGACCGCGTCGCGGTCACCGACGTGGCCGGAAACGCGCTGACCTACCGGGAACTCGACGAGAAGTCGGATGCGCTCGCGGCCGGTCTGATCGTCGCCGGTGTGCGTGCCGGGTGCGTCGTCGGTTTGGCGACCCCACGGACCGCCGAGGTGATGGTGGCCATTCTCGGCATCCTCAAGACCGGTGCGGCATACCTGCCGCTCGACATCTCCCACCCCGCCGAACGCCTGTCCTTCGTCGTCGCCGATGCCGCGCCGACCCTCGTCATCACCGACCCCGACGGCGTCGAGGCGCTCGCGTACCTCGACGTCGGTCGGCAGACCACAACCGAGCTGATCGCACAGGGCGCCGGTTCCGCCGTGGCGTTGCCTGACGCCGTCGATCCGCGGCTCGCCGCATACATGATCTTCACGTCGGGCTCGACCGGGCGGCCCAAAGGTGTTGTGGTGGAACATCGCAGCGTTCTGGCGCTGATGTCGGCGGCGCAGGAGCACTACCACTTCACCGAGAACGACGTCTGGACGATGTTCCACTCGTACGCCTTCGACGTCTCGGTGTTCGAGATGTGGGGGCCCCTGCTGTTCGGCGGACGCCTCGTGGTGGTCGACTTCCTCACCACCCGTAGCCCGGACGAGTTCGCGGAGCTGCTGATCGCGGAGGGTGCGACCGTGGTGTCGCAGACCCCGTCGGCGTACTATCAGCTCGCCGCAGCGGTCCGCCCCACGTCGCGCACCCGCCTGTCGGGCACCGTTCGCTACATGGTGTTCGCCGGAGAGGCACTGGATTTCGAACAAGTGCGACGCTGGTACGCCGATCGCGTCGAGGCCGAGGGGTCGGTGGGCCCCGTCCTGGTGAACATGTACGGCATCACCGAGACCACCGTGCACTCCACCTTCCGCGCTCTCGACCCGGACTTCGTGGTGTCGGCCAAGGGATCCGACATCGGGGACGGGCTGCCGAACCTCACCATGGCGGTGCTCGACGACCGACTGCGTCCCGCCCCGGACGGCGTACCCGGCGAGATCTATGTCAGTGGCACCCAGGTCACCCGCGGGTATCTGGACCGGCCCGGTCTCACCTCGGGCCGATTCGTGGCCAACCCGTTCGGTGGGCCCGGCGATCGGATGTACCGCAGCGGTGACATGGCCATCCGCCGCGGCGACACCATCGAGTATCTGGGACGGTCCGACGCGCAGGTCCAATTGCGTGGTTTCCGTATCGAACTCGGCGAAGTGGAGTCGGCACTCCTGGCCGCCCCGGGCGTGGACGCGGCCGCGGTGGCGGTCAAACGGCGTGACGGCGGCGACGAACTGCTCGTCGGCTACGTGGTGCTCACCGGGACCTCCGCGGTCACACCGGCGGAACTGAGAAGCGCCGCCGGCACCGCCGTCCCCAGCTACATGGTGCCCGACGTGGTGATGGTCCTCGACCAGTTGCCGCTCACCGTCAACGGCAAGCTCGACCGGCGGGCACTACCCGAACCCAAGATCAGCGTCGACACCGAGTTCGTCGCCGCGGCAGGCGACACCGAGGAGGCGCTCGTCGAGATCGTCGCCGACGTGCTGGGCCTCGAGGAGGTCAGCGTCGCCGACTCGGTCTTCGATCTCGGCGGGAACTCGCTCGCCGCGGCACGCATCGTCGGACGTGCCGGCGAGGTGCTGAAAGTCGACCTCTCTGTCCGCGACGTGTTCGACGCACCGTCGGTCCGCGGCCTCGCCGCCATCATCGAGGGTCGCGGGGCGGGCCTCGCGCCGGTGCTCGCGGTTCCGCGCCGACCCGATCGGGTGCCGTTGTCTTTCGCGCAGGCCCGGATGTGGTTCATCAACCAGTTCGATCCGTCCCTGCCGACCTACAACGTGCCGATGCTGCTGCAGCTGTCCGGGGACGTCGACGCGGCGGCGCTGCGCGAGGCGCTACTCGACGTCGTCGCGCGGCACGAAGTGCTGCGGACGGTCTTCCCCGCGGTGGACGGTGTGCCGGTACAGGACGTCCGTCCGGTCGCCGAGATCGACGGCGCCATCGACTGGGAGATCGCCGACTCCGCCGCCGACATCGAGACGGCGCTGGGCACCGGATTCGACGTCACGACGGACTGGCCGGTACGCGCGCGGTTGTTGCGCGACCACTCGGGCGGGTGGCTGTTCGCCCTCGTGGTGCACCACATCGCCGCCGACGGCGAGTCGCTGGTACCGCTGGTCGACGACTTCGCGGCCGCCTACGAGGCCCGGGTCGCCGGCGACGCGCCGACCTACGAGCCGCTGGCAGTCCAGTTCGCCGACTTCGCCATCTGGCAGCACGAGGTCCTCGGCGCCGTCGACGATCCGGAATCGGTGGTCGGCGGCCAACTCTCCTACTGGGCGCGTCAGCTCGCCGGATTGCCCGACGTCCTCGAACTGCCCGCCGACCGACCCCGGCCGGTGGTCGCGTCCTACCGCGGTGACCGGGTCACCTTCGAGGTCCCCTCGGCCACCGCCGATCATGTCGGCGATCTGGCGCGCGCGGTCGGTGCGACACCCTTCATGGTGATCCACGCCGCGCTCGCGGTGCTGCTCGCCAGGCTGTCGGCCACCGACGACATCGCGGTGGGCACACCGATCGCCGGACGCGGTCAGGGCGTGCTCGACCCGCTGATCGGCATGTTCGTCAACACCCTCGTGCTGCGGACGCGAACCGACGACTCCATGACCTTCGCAGAACTGCTCGACCAGGTGCGCAGCACCGACCTGGAGGCCTTCGCGAACGCCGACGTTCCGTTCGAGACGGTCGTCGAACGTCTCGACCCGGTGCGGTCGGAGGCGTTCGCGCCGCTCGCGCAGGTGATGCTGACCTTCAATCAATCGTCGATGGCGGAACTGGCCGCCGGGATGGAACCCGTGTCGGTCGCCGGGATGGCCATCTCGCCGACCGAGGTGAGCCGCCCCCCGGCGAAGGTCGACCTGCTGCTGAGTCTCGCCACCGCAGCCGAGCACCACCCGTGGACGGGTGAGATCGTGTACGCCACGGACCTGTTCGACGCCGCCACGATCGAGCGATTCGTCGGGAGATTCGTAGGACTGCTGGATCTGCTCGTGACGCAACCGGATTCGGTCGTGTCCGATGCCGCCCTGCTGACCGTTGCGGAGCACCGCGAACTCACCGAGTGGTCGGTGGGCGAGGTCGTGGACATCCGGGACACCTCGGTGGCCCAGGCGGTGGCCGACCAGGTCTCGGCAACTCCCGACGCTCCCGCTCTCCTGGTCGACGAGCGGACCGTCACCTACGCCGAATTCGGTGCGCGGGTGGCGATCCTGGCGCGCGAGCTGATCAGTGCGGGCATCGGTCCCGAGGTCGCCGTCGGCGTCTCGCTCGAGCGTTCGGTGGAACTCGTGGTCGCCATCCACGCGGTCGTCGCGGCCGGCGGGCAGTACGTGCCGATCGACACCGCCGCACCCGCCGAGCGGGTGCGGTACATGCTCGAAACGGCCGGCGTCGGTACGATCCTCGTCGGCGACGACGCCCGGCCCGGGTGGCTCGATGACGTGTCCGCCACGGTGAGGGTGCGGACCGTATCGGCGTCGACGGACATCCCGACCGACGTCGAGCCCGTCACCGACGCGGAGCGGTTGCGCCCCCTACGCGGTGACGACGCGATCTACACGCTGTTCACCTCGGGTTCCACCGGCCGCCCGAAGGGCGTGACCGTGTCGCACCGCTCGGTACTCAACCGGCTCCGGTGGGGACTGCACGAGTATCCATGGACCGCGGGGGATCGGGTGATCCTCAAGACCCCGATCACCTTCGACGTGTCGGTCCCGGAGTTGTTCGCCACCACGGCATCCGGCGCCACCATGGTCATCGCACGACCGGGTGGCCACGCCGATCCGCTCTACATCGCCGAGCTCATCGCGGATACCGGCGCCACCTCGGTGCATTTCGTGCCGTCCATGCTGTCGGTGTTCCTGGATGTGGTCCCGCACCACCGCATTCGCACGCTCACCACCCTGCGATGGATGTTCGCGTCGGGGGAGGCGCTGCCGCCGACCGTGGTCGCCGCAGCGCACGAGATGCTGCCGCACGTGCAGATCGTCAACCTCTTCGGCCCCACCGAGGCCGCCGTGGAGGTCGCCTACGTCGACGTCACCCACGCCACGGACATGGTTCCGATCGGTGTGCCGGTGTGGAATACGGGGACGTATGTGTTGGATGGGCGGTTGCGGTTGGTGCCGCCGGGGGTTCCGGGTGAGCTGTACCTCGGTGGTGTGCAGGTGGCGCGGGGGTATGCGACGCGGTCGGGGTTGACTGCGGAGCGGTTTGTGGCGGATCCGTTCGGGGTGGCGGGGTCGCGGTTGTATCGGACGGGGGATTTGGTGCGGTGGGGTGCCGCGGGTGAGATCGAGTATTTGGGGCGTACGGATTTTCAGGTGAAGTTGCGGGGGCAGCGGATCGAGTTGGGTGAGATCGAGACGGTGGTGGCGTCGGTGCCGGGTGTGGTGCATGCGGCGTGTGCGGTGGTGGTGGCGCCGACGGGGGCGCAGCATTTGGTGGCGTATGTGTCGCCGGGGTCGGTGGATGTGTCGGTGGCGCGTGGTGTGGTGGCTGCGGCGTTGCCGGAGTACATGCGTCCGTCGGTGTGGGTGGCGTTGGATGACATCGCGTTGAACAGTTCGGGGAAGTTGGATCGTAAGGCGTTGCCGGAGCCGGTGTTCGAGGCCGAGGAGTACGTCGCACCGGCGAACTCGACGGAGGAGACACTGGCCGGAGTCGTTGCCGGGGTCCTCGGCGTCGACCGGGTCAGTGTGGTCGAATCGTTCTTCGCCCTCGGCGGCGACTCGATCCTGTCCATCCAGCTGGCGTCGGCGGCCCGCAAGGCCGGGATCACGCTTTCTCCACGAGAGGTGTTCGAGCACAAGACCGTCCGGGCGATCGCGCGGGCGGTTCACGGTTCGGACAGCCGTTTGCCGTTGCTCGACGAGGCACCCGGCGGCGGTTCCGGTGACCTCCCACTACCGCCGGTCGTCTCGTGGATGCTCGAATTGTCCACCTCTGCAGACGATTTCGCCGACTTCTCGCAGGCCCTCGTGCTGGTTGCGCCGGATGATCTCGACGCCGACCGCCTCCGTGAGGTGCTGGATGTGGTGATCGCCGCGCACCCGATGCTGTCGGCCCGACTCGAGGCGTCTCCGACCGGGTGGACGCTCACCGCGGGTACCCAGAGCGGGGCCCGGGTGGCCAGCGTCGACGCGCGGGTGCGGACCGGATCGGCGGAGTTCGCGGACCTCATCACACGTGCACACGCCGATGCCGTGGGCCGTCTCGATCCGTCCACCGGCGCGCTGGTGTCGGCGGTGCTGGTATCCGGTGCCGACGGAGCGCGCGTGGTGCTCGCCATCCACCACCTCGGTGTCGACGCGGTGTCATGGCCGGTCCTCGGTGAGGACGTGGTCACCGTGTGGGCCGATCTACACCACGGGAGGCCCCCGGCAATCCGGCCCGAGGCGACGACCGCGCGCGCATGGGCCACGGCGGTGGCCGCCCAGGCCGAACGTCGCCGTGGCGAAGTGGACTACTGGTCGGACCGCCTCCCGGCGCCCACGAATCTCGGTGCGCCGCTGGACGCGTCGCGTGACAACTATGCGACGGTGGGTTCGCTGCGCCACCGCGTGGACGCTGACGTCACCGAGGCGCTGCTGACCGAGGTACCCGAGGCTTTCCGGGCCAATCTGGACGATGCGCTGCTGGCCGCGCTCGCACGTGCCGTCCGGTCGTGGCAGGCGGCTCGCGGCATCGTCGACGCAGCGCCGGTCGGCATCCTGGTGGAAGGCCACGGCCGCTACGACGAGGTCGTCGCGACCGGGCCCGAGCCGAGGTCGGCAGACCTGTCACGCACGGTCGGGTGGTTCACCACGATCGCACCGATGCTGCTCGACCCGGGTGCGGACGGCGTGCATGCGGTGAAGGCCGCCAAGGAGGAGCGGCTGGCCCGCCCGGACAGCGGAATCGGCTTCGGGCTGCTGCGATTCGGTGGCGACGACCACCTGGCGGGGCGACCGCTGCCGTCGATCGGGTTCAACTTCTTCGGAGCCGGCGGCACCGCTTCTGCGCCGGCCGGGTTGCCGTTCACACCGGACACCGATGCTACGACGTTGCCGGCCACGGTGTCGGGGGCGATGACGGCGATGAACGTGATCACCGTGAATGTCGGGACCCGGGCCGGCGAAAGCGGCCGGGAACTGTCCGCGGACTTCCTGTATGCCGGTGAGATCCTGTCCGCCGACGACGTCGAGGACCTGGCCTCTCGCTGGTCTGCCGAACTCGCGGAGATCGTGAGCGCGGTCCGGACGGGCGAGGTCGGGCTGTCGCCGTCCGATGTCCCCGGAACCGATGTGTCCCAATCCGACCTGGACCTGCTCGCGGCCCGGTATCCCGGTGCCGACGTGTGGCCGCTGACACCGCTGCAGCTCGGCCTTCGACTGGAGTCCGCGCTCGCCACCGCCGATCACTCCGCGGTCGATGTGTATGTGACCCAAGCAGTTCTGGAGCTCGGCGAGGACGTCGACGAGGCTCGACTACGCCGCGCCACGGACGAGTTGTTCGCGCACCATCGGGTGCTGCGCTCCGGTTTCACCGAGACCGACAGCGGGTCGGTGGTCGCCGTCGTTCCACCGTCGGTCACCGCGCCATGGGAGACGGTCGACCTCCGCGACCTCGACGACGACGCCGCCGACGCGCGTATCACCGAGATCTGCGAACACGAACGTGTCACGCCCTTCGACCTCGCGGCACCACCGCTGGTCCGCTTCGTCCTGGTCCGCCGCGGCGCGTCCACGAGCCTCGTGGTGACCAACCACCACATCCTCTTCGACGGCTGGTCCGGCCCGCTGGTGCTCGCGGATCTGCTGTCGCTCTACGCTTCCGGGGTCACCTACACCGGCGCGGCCGGGCCGGGCACACCGGACTTCGCCGCCCACCTCCGGCGACTCGGATCGTCCGACGTCGCGGCGGGCGAGGCGGCCTGGGCGGAGATCTTGTCCCCGGTCACGGCGCCGACGCTGGTCGCGCCCGGGGCGAGCGCGACCCCCGGGTTGCTGCCCCGCGACCACATCGTCACGTTGGGCGACGACCTGTCCGCAGGTGCCGAAGCGCTGGCCCGATCCAGCGACACCACCGTGGCGACCGTGTTCGGTTTCGCCTGGGCGGTGCTGCTGTCCCGGTTGACGGGTGAACGCGTGGTGACCTTCGGCGAGACGGTGTCGGGACGCCCGGCCGATCTCGACGGTGTCGAATCCATGGTGGGTCTGTTCATCAACACCGTGCCCGCGGTGTGCGACGTCGACCCCGACGCCGGCGTGCGGGATGTGCTGCGTCGTATCCAGGCCGGCAAGGTCGCCGTTCTCGATCACCAGCACCTGGGATTGCCGCGGCTCACCAGCCTCGCGCACGCCGGGCAGGGGCCGCTCTTCGACACGTTGACCGTGCACGAGTCGTATCCGGTGGACACCGACTCCTTCTCCGCCGCAGAGACTCTGGGGCTCGACGTACGGAACGTCGAGTTGCTCGACGCCACCCACTACCCGCTCAACCTGGCGACCTCGCCGGTGGCCGACGGCTTCGCCCTGAAACTCAAGTACCTCCCCGGTGCGTTCGGCGACGACCAGATCGAGGTGTTCGCCACCGCACTGGTCGAGATCATTCGCTGCGCGGTGGCCGATCCCGACATCCGCACCGCCGACCTCGCGCTGCTACCCGCCGCGCGATCAGCGGAGCTGAGCCCCGTCACGGGTGGCGTCGGCGCGGCCCCCCGACTGCTCGGGGAGGTGTTCGCCGAGGTCGTCGCGCGCCATCCCGATCGACCGGCGGTGCTCGACGCCGGCGGAACGCAACTGTCCTACGCCGATCTCGACGCACGGTCGAACCGGCTGGCGCGATGGCTGATCTCCCGCGGGGTGGGTGTCGAGTCGCTCGTGGCGCTGGCTCTGGGTCGGTCGACCGACCTGCTCACCGCGATCTGGGCCGTGGCCAAGACCGGTGCGGGCTACGTGCCGGTGGACCCCGACTACCCGCCGGAGCGGATCGCGCACATCCTCACCGATTCCGGCGTGGCACTGGGGCTCACCATCGATCGGTATCTGTCCCGGCTCGCCGACGACGTCGCCTGGACCGTCCTGGACGGCCCGGCCTTCACTGCGGAGTCCTCCGGGCTGGACACCGCCGCGGTGGCGCCCGACGAACGGATCGGCACCCCGCACCTCGACGCGATCGCGTATGTGATCTACACGTCGGGTTCGACCGGAACCCCGAAAGGTGTGCCGGTCACCTACCGCGGCGCCTACAACTTCGGTTCGGCCGAGATCGCCCGATTCGACGTGCATCCGCAGTCGCGGGTCCTCGGCTTCGCATCGCCGAGCTTCGACGCCTCCGTCCTGGAGTGGCTGATGGCGTCCGCGTCGGGCGCCGCACTGGTCTACCGGCCCGACGACACCCCGGGCGGCGAGATGTTGGCCGCTTTCATCCGAGAACACCGCATCAGCCACGTGTTCCTGACGCCGACGGTGTTGGCGACCGTCGATCCCGCGGACATCCTGGACGTCTCGGTGCTGGGCAGCGGTGGTGAGGCGGTGTCGCAGACGCTCGTCGATCGGTGGGGGCCCCGTCTGCGATTCATCAACGCCTACGGCCCGTCCGAGGCCTCGGTGGCGGTGACGATGAGCCGACCGCTCCACGCGGGTGCGCGCGTGCACATGGGCGGACCACTACCCGGTGTCGACCTCGTGGTACTCGACGACCGCCTGCGGGTGGTCCCGGTGGGCATGCCCGGCGACCTGTACGTGATCGGCGATGCGTTGGCTCGCGGATACCTCGCCCGTCCGGCGCTCACCGCGGAGCGGTTCGTCGCCGGGCCCTACGGGGCGCCCGGCGCACGGATGTACCGGACCGGCGACGTGGTGGCGTGGCGGCGTGAACCCGAGACCGGGGAACTGGTGCTCGACTACGTGGGCCGTCGCGACGATCAGGTCAAACTGCGGGGCCTGCGGATCGAACTCGGTGAGATCGAAGACGCACTGGCGGCGCATGACTCGGTCGGCACCGCGGTGGTCGTCGGTGTCGGCGGGGCGGTGGCCACCGCACTCGCCGGCTATGTGGTGCCCGCCGCGGCGGGCGCCGACATCGATCTCGCCGACCTGCGGGCCTTCGTCGCCCGCCGGCTGCCCGCGCACATGGTGCCCGGGAGCGTCACCGTGCTCGACGCGCTGCCGCTGACACCGGTAGGCAAACTCGACAAGCGTGCCCTGCCCGAACCGGTGATCGAGTCGGCGGGGGAGTACGTGGCACCCGAGGGCTTCGCGGAGCAGATGGTGGCGGCGGTCTTCGCCGAGGTTCTCGATCTCGATCGGGTCGGAGCCACCGGGGGCTTCTTCGACCTGGGTGGCAACTCGTTGTCGGCGACGCGGGTGGCCGCGCGGACCGCCGACGCGCTCGGCGTGGCGGTGTCGGTGCGCGACGTCTTCGACGCACCGACCGTGCGTGAACTGGCCGCCGCCGTCGGCGGCCGCGGCGCCGGCCTCGACCGGGTCGTCGCGGTGACCCCGCGGCCCGAGCGAATCCCGTTGTCGTTCGCGCAGGCACGGATGTGGTTCATCAACCAGATGGACACCGACGCACCGACATACAACGTTCCGGCGTTGCTCCGACTGCACGGCGAGCTCGACGTCGCGGCATTGCGAGCCGCGGTCACCGACGTGGTGATCCGGCACGAAGTGCTGCGCAGCACCTTCCCGGCCGTCGACGGCGTCCCGATGCAGGTGATCGCATCCGCGGACTCCGTGGCCGACGGGCTCGACTGGGCTGTCGTGGAGACTCCGGGCGACCTGCAGGACGCGGTCGCCACCGGGTTCGACGTGACGACGAATCAGCCGCTGCGCGTCCGGTTGTGGCGCACGGACGAGCGTGAGCACGTCCTCGGTCTCATCGCCCACCACATCGCGGCCGACGGTGAGTCGATGCTGCCGCTGGTCTCGGATCTGGTCACCGCCTACGTCGCACACAGCACCGGCACCCAACCGGGGTTCCGGCCGTTGGATGTGCAGTTCGCCGACTACGCGATCTGGCAGCACCGCGTCCTCGGCTCCCCGGACGATCCGGATTCCCTGGTCGGCCGCCAATTGGCCTATTGGACCGAGGAACTCGCCGGCCTTCCGGATGCGATCGTCCTGCCCGCCGACCGGCCGCGGCCACCCGTCGCGTCCCATCGAGGTGCCCGACACACATTCGATATCCCGGCCGATGTCGGCGAACGGGTCGCCGCGGTGGCCGCCGACCACGGCGTGACACCGTTCATGGTGGTACACGGCGCGGTGGCCGCACTGCTCGCCCGCCTGTCGGCCGGTGACGACATCGCGGTCGCGACCCCGATCGCCGGCCGCGGACAAGCGGCCCTCGATCCGCTCGTCGGCATGTTCGTCAACACGCTGGTCCTGCGCACCCGGGTCGAGCCCGGAGAGGCGTTCTCCTCGTTGCTCGGTCGTGTCCGACGGACCGATCTCGATGCCTTCGCCCACGCCGACGTCCCGTTCGAGGCGCTGGTCGAGAAGCTCGATCCGGTCCGGTCGGAGGCGTTCGCCCCGCTCGCCCAGGTGATGCTCTCGTTCGATCCGAGCGCGTCGGTCACCGACGCGGACATCGCGGTGTCGGGGCTCGAGGTGACCGCACTGCCACCGGCCGACATCCCCGCACAGCTGGACCTGTCGATCACGGTCGGTTCGGCGACGCCCGGACATGCATGGTCCGGATCGATCACCTATGCGACCGACCTGTTCGACGAGCCGACCGTCGCGTGGATGACGGAACTGTTCGTCCGCATCCTGACCGAACTCACCGATGTCCCGGCCACCGCCGTCGGCGACGTCGATCTGCTGACCGACGAGACGCGCGGGAAGGTCCTGACCTTCTCCACCGGTCCGGACGTGCACGTGGCCGATCGGTCGGTCGCCGACGCGGTCGCGGCCCAGGTGGCGGCGACCCCCGACGGGGTGGCACTGATCGACGGCACGCGATCGGTCACCTACGCCGAGTTCGGTGCCCGCGTCGCCGAGACCGCCCGCCGACTCATCGCGCTGGGCGTGGGCCCCGGTGGGGCCGTGGGGGTCTCGCTGGAACGGTCGGTGGACATGGTGGTGGCGATCCACGCGATCGTCGCCGCCGGTGCGCAGTATGTGCCGATCGATCCGGCAGCGCCGAGTGATCGGGTGCGCTACATGGTCGACACCGCTGGGGTCGACATGGTGGTCCTCGGCCCGACCGAACCACCCCGATGGTGCGACGACGTCGACCTGCAGGTGGTTCGGGTGGACACCGCTGCCGATGTCGACCCGGACACGGCGCCGATCAGCGGCACCGAACGTGTGGTCGCGCTGCGGCCCGATGACGCGATCTACACACTGTTCACCTCCGGCTCGACCGGACGACCCAAGGGCGTCGTACTGCCACACAGCGCGGTGCTCAACCGACTGCGCTGGGGACTCGCGGACTACCCGTGGAACATCGGCGACCGGGTGATCCTCAAGACACCGTTCACCTTCGACGTGTCCGTGCCCGAGTTGTTCGGACCGTTGATGTCCGGCGCGACCGTCGTGATCGCGCGGCCCGGCGGGCACGCCGATCCCGTCTATCTGGCCGATGTGATCGCCGAGGCCGGCGTCACGTCCGCGCATTTCGTGCCGTCCATGCTGTCGGTGTTCCTCGACATCGTCCCGCCCGAACGGCTGGCTGCACTGAACTCCCTGCGCTGGTTGTTCTCCTCCGGGGAGACATTCCCGCCGGCACTGGTCCGGCGGGCCCACGAACTACTGCCCAGCGCAACGATTCTCAACACCTACGGACCGACCGAGACCACCGTCGAGATGACCCACGTCGACGTGACCACCGTCGACGGTGAGGTGTCGATCGGTGTGCCGGTGTGGAATACGGGGACGTATGTGTTGGATGGGCGGTTGCGGTTGGTGCCGCCGGGGGTTCCGGGTGAGCTCTACGTCGGTGGTGTGCAGGTGGCGCGGGGGTATGCGACGCGGTCGGGGTTGACTGCGGAGCGGTTTGTGGCGGATCCGTTCGGGGCGGCGGGGTCGCGGTTGTATCGGACGGGGGATTTGGTGCGGTGGGGTGCCGCGGGTGAGATCGAGTATTTGGGGCGTACGGATTTTCAGGTGAAGTTGCGGGGGCAGCGGATCGAGTTGGGTGAGATCGAGACGGTGGTGGCGTCGGTGCCGGGTGTGGTGCATGCGGCGTGTGCGGTGGTGGTGGCGCCGACGGGGGCGCAGCATTTGGTGGCGTATGTGTCGCCGGGGTCGGTGGATGTGTCGGTGGCGCGTGGTGTGGTGGCTGCGGCGTTGCCGGAGTACATGCGTCCGTCGGTGTGGGTGGCGTTGGATGACATCGCGTTGAACAGTTCGGGGAAGTTGGATCGTAAGGCGTTGCCGGAGCCGGTGTTCGAGGCCGACGAGTACGTCGCACCGTCAACGGAGAACGAGGAGATCGTCGCCGCGATCTACGCCGACGTGCTCGGCGTCGACCGGATCGGCGTCACCGACGGGTTCTTCGATCTCGGCGGCAACTCGCTGTCGGCGATGCGCGTCGCCGCCCGGGTGTCCGACCTGATCGGGGTCGACGTGACCGTGCGCGATCTGTTCGACAGCCCATCGGTGCGTGAACTCGTTGTCGCCCTGGCCGATCGGGACCGCACCGTGGTTCCGTTGACGGCGACACCCCGGCCGTCCCGGATCCCCTTGTCGACCGCACAGTCCCGCATGTGGTTCATCAACCGCTTCGATCCCGACTCGTCGGCGTACAACATCCCGATGGCGTTGGAGCTCAGCGGTTCTCTGGACATCACCGCCCTCACCGGGGCGCTCGATGACGTGATCGAACGTCACGAGGTGCTCCGCACCGTCTATCCGGCCGACGCCGATGGGCCACACCAGGTGATCCTCGGTGCCGAGCGAGCACGCGCACAACTCGACTGGGCCGTCGCCGACACCGACGACGCGCTCTCCGCGTCGGCGACCGCCGGTTTCGACCTCACCACCGACATGCCGATCCGCGGCCGGATCCGACCGCGTGGGGCCACCCGGCACGATCTGGTGCTGACCGTGCACCACATCGCCTTCGACGGCGCGTCGACGCCGGTCTTCGTCGCCGATCTGCTGGCCGCCTATCGCGCGCGGGTGGACGGAACGACCGCTTTCGACACGGACCTCGTGGTCCAGTACGCGGACTACGCCCTGTGGCAACGCCGCACGCTCGGCACCATCGATGACCCGGCCAGTCCGCTCGGTCGGCAGATGGAGCACTGGCGGACACATCTGCGGGCGCTTCCGTCGGTGACAGACCTCCCGATGGACCGTCCGCGACCGGCCGTGCTCGACACCACCGCCGGCACGGTGTCGATCCCGGTCGGTGCCGAGCTGACCCGACAGATCGAACACTTCGCCACCACCCAGGGCGTGACCGTGTTCATGACATCGCATGCCGCGCTGGCGATGCTGATCGCCCGTCTCGGCGCCACCGACGATGTGGTGATCGGCACGCCCATCGCCGGACGCACCGAGGCGGCCACCGCCGACCTGGTCGGCATGTTCGTCAACACGCTGGTGCTGCGCACCCATGTCGACCCGGATGCCACCGTCGCCGATCTCGTGTCGGATGTGCGCACCGGCGATCTCGACGCCTTCGCCAACGCCGACGTCGCTTTCGAGGATCTGATCGAGGAACTCTCGCCGGAACGGTCCACCGCATTCGCGCCGCTCGTCCAGATCGCGTTCGCGCATGTCGCGGGGGCGCCGGACGCCGGCGCCGTCGAACTGGCCGGTCTGCGGGCGCGACCCCTGGAGCTACCGGATCAGGCGGCCAAGTTCGACCTGACCGTGAGTCTGGTCGACCGAACTGCGCAGGCGCCGATGACACTCGAGTTCACCTACGCCCGTTCGTTGTTCGAGGAGTCGACGGTCACCGGGTTCGCCGACTCGATGCTGCGGCTCCTCGACGAGATGACGGTCCATCCCGACCGCCTCGTCGGCGACCTGGACCTGTTGCCCGCCGACGAGGCCGCAGGGCTGTCACCGGTCACCGGCGGTCCGGGTACCCGACCGCAGTTGCTCGCCGACCTGTTCGCCGACGCGGCGACGCGATTCGCCGACCGCACGGCCGTCGTCGACGCGGCCGGCACCACCCTGACCTACGGCGAACTCGATGCACGATCCAATCGCCTCGCACGATGGCTCATCGCGCGGGGCGTGGGTACCGACTCGCTGATCGCCCTGGCGATCGGCCGGTCGGCGGATCTGCTCACCGCGATCTGGGCGGCCGCGAAGGTCGGTGCCGCGCACCTCCCGATCGACCCGGGATATCCGGTCGATCGGATCGCCCACATGGTGACCGACTCCGGGGCCGCGATCGGCCTCACCACGTCGCGCCACCGCGGAACGCTGCCGGACGGTGTGACGTGGTCGGTTCTCGACGACCCCGAGGTCGCCGGCCAACTGGACGCGCTGTCGGCCACGCCGCTGCGAGACGCCGAGCTCCGCAGTGGCCTGTCGGTCGATGCCCTGGCGTATGTCATCTACACCTCCGGTTCCACCGGCACACCCAAGGGTGTCGCCGTCACCGGCCGCGGTCTGGTCAACTTCGCGGTGGCCGAGATCGACCGATTCGGTGTGACCGCGGAGTCGAGGGTCCTGGCGTTCGCGTCGCCGAGTTTCGACGCCTCGGTGCTCGAGTGGCTGATGGCCATGGGGTCGGGCGCCACCCTCGTGTACCGTCCGGACACCGCACTCGGCGGCGACGAGCTCGCCGAGTTCATCCGTGCACAACAGATCACACATACCTTCCTGACCCCGACCGTGTTGGCCACCCTGGACCCCGACGCGGTTCCGGGTCTGACCACCCTCGCGGCGGGCGGAGAGGCCGTACCGCAGCGGCTCGTCGACCGGTGGGGTGACCGGGTGGCGTTCTTCAACGCGTACGGGCCGACGGAGACAACCGTCGTCGTGTCGATGAGCCGCACCCCGTTGCGACCCGGGGTGCCGGTGACCCTGGGAGGTGTGATCCCCGGTGTCGGCATGGTCGTGCTGGACGCGCGGCTGCGGGTGGTCCCGGTCGGGGTGCCCGGGGAGCTCTACGTCGTCGGCGACGCGCTCGGCCGTGGCTACATCGGCCGTTCGGCACTGACCGCCGGCCGATTCGTGGCGAACCCCTTCGACCACGGTGGGAGGATGTACCGGACCGGTGACGTCGTACGGTGGCGCCGGGACGTCGACGGGCACCTGGTCCTCGAGTACGAGGGCCGCAGTGACGATCAGGTGAAGCTGCGTGGCCTACGCATCGAACTCGGCGAGATCGAGGCAGTGCTGGCCGGTCATCCGGACGTCGAATCCGCCGTGGTGGTCGGCGTGGGCGGATCGGTCGCCACGGCGCTCGCCGGATATGTCGTGACGAGTACGCCGGTCGCGGTCGCAGATCTCCGCGATTTCGTCGCCCACCGGTTGCCGACACACATGGTGCCGTCGAGCATCACGGTGCTCGAGGAGATGCCGCGCAGCCCGGTCGGGAAGCTCGACCGGCGTGCGTTGCCGGAGCCGGTGATCGACGTCGGCGCAGAGTACGTGGCGCCGGCCAGCGGGGCAGAGGAATTGATCGCCGCCGTCTTCGCCGATGTGCTGGGCGCAGAACAGGTCAGCGTGGTCGACAGCTTCTTCGACGTCGGCGGCAACTCGTTGTCGGCGATCCGGGTGGCGGCCCGGGTCGGTGAGCTGCTCGACGTCGACGTGTCGGTGCGCGACGTGTTCGACGCACCGACGGTCCGGATGCTGGCCGAGCGGGCCGGCGGGCGCGGTGCGGGACTGGCGCGACTGCAGGCGGTACAACCACGGCCCGAGCACATCCCACTGTCGTTCGCGCAGAACCGGATGTGGTTCATCAACCAGTTCGACCCGTCGTCGTCGACCTACAACGTGCCCGTGCTGCTGCGTCTGTCCGGTGGCCTCGACGTGGCGGCGTTGCGGGCCGCGGTCGTCGACGTCGTCGCGCGACACGAGGTGCTGCGCACCACCTTCCCGGCGGTCGACGGCACACCCCGGCAGGTGATCGGTCCGCCGGAGACGATCGACGATGAACTGGATTGGGCGGTGGTCGATTCGGAGGCGGAGATGGCGGCGGCGGTCGTCGCCGGATTCGACGTGACCCGGCAGCGACCGCTTCGCGTGCGGGTTCATCAGATCGCCGACGACGACACGCTTCTCGCGGTCGTCGCCCACCACATCGCCGCCGACGGCGAGTCGATGCTGCCGTTGGTGACCGACCTCGTCGCCGCGTACGAGGCCCGGGCAGCGGGCGACGCACCGCACTTTGCGCCGCTCGCAGTGCAGTTCGCCGATTTCGCGATGTGGCAGCACGACGTACTCGGGTCCACCGGCGACACCGACTCGGTGGTCGGCCGGCAGCTCGCCTACTGGCGGGACCGACTGGCCGGACTGCCCGACGTCCTCGAGGTGCCATCCGACCGGGCCCGTCCCGCGGTGGCCAGCAACCGGGGTGCCCAGGTCTCCTACGAGATCCCCGCCGAACTCGCCGACCGGATCATCGACGTCGCACGCGAACGGCGAGTCACCCCGTTCATCGTCGTGCACACCGCGCTCGCGGTGTTGCTCGCGCGCCTGTCATCGACCGACGACATCGCCATCGGCACACCGATCGCCGGTCGCGGCCACCGCGACCTCGATCCCCTCGTCGGCATGTTCGTCAACACCCTCGTGCTGCGCACCCGGGTCGACGGGTCGGACAGCTTCGAGCAGCTGCTCGACCGGGTCCGCGCCGACGATCTGGCTGCGTTCGCGAACGCCGACGTCCCGTTCGAAACAGTCGTCGACGACCTCGATCCGGTTCGCTCCGAAGCGTTCTCGCCGCTTGCCCAGGTGACGTTGACGTTCAACCAGTCGGCCGTGGCCGAGCTGTCGACCGGCATCGGTCCGGTCGCCGTCGACGGACTGACGATCTCGCCGGTGGAGGTTCCCGAGACCCCGGCGAAGGTCGACCTGATGTTCGGCGTGGCCACCGCCGACGCCGGGTCCGGATGGTCCGCGCAGATCGTCTACGCCACCGATCTGTTCGATGAATCGTCCATCGTGGCGCTTGCCGACCGGTTCCTGCGGGTCCTCGGCGGCGCCGTCGACGACATGACGTGTCCGGTCGGCGACCTGGACCTCATCTCCGATGACGAACAGGCCACCCTCGAGTCCCTGCCGGCCCCGATCGTGCCCGCCGCGCACACCGATCGCACCCTCGTCGACCTGTTCGCCGAATCCGCCCGGACGCACCGGGACGCGGCAGCGGTGAGCGCCGCCGGTGTGACGCTGACCTACGGTGACCTCGACGATCGCTCCGATGCCGTCGCCGCGGCACTCGCGACCCGTGGTGTCGGAGTCGGGGACCTCGTCGGTGTGGCCACCGCCCGGTCGACGGATCTGATGGTCGCGATTCTCGGGGTGCTCAAGTCCGGAGCCGGTTACCTTCCGCTGGACACGACCAACCCGGTCGATCGCCTGAGGTACATCGTCACCGACGCCGCGGTCGGTGTCGTCGTCACCGACGCGGACACTGAGGATCACGAACTGTTCGGCGTGCTGCCGTCCGGCGTGGCCGCCGTGCGGGTCGTCGACCTGATCGCCGAGGGCGGCTCAGCGCCGGGCCGGACACCGCGTCCGGATTCCCGGGCCTACGTGATCTACACCTCCGGCTCCACCGGCCGTCCCAAGGGGGTGGAGATCACCCACCGCGACGTCGTGACGTTGATGGACACCGCCGCCGGCGATTTCGACTTCCTCGACACCGACGTGTGGACCATGTTCCACTCGTATGCCTTCGACTTCTCCGTGTGGGAGATGTGGGGACCGTTGCTGTCCGGTGCGCGGCTGGTCATCGTCGACCGGTCGATGGCCCGCGACCCCGACGCCTTCGTCGAGCTGCTCGCCGACGAGGGGGTCACCGTTCTGAGTCAGACCCCGTCGGCGTTCTATCAGCTGATCGACGCGCGTCGGCGCAACCCTGCGCCGTTGCCGCTGCGCTACATCGTGTTCGGTGGCGAGGCACTGAGCTTCGACCAGGTCCGTCGCTGGTACGACGATCACCCCGGCGGTGACGATCCAGGCGGCACACCTCAACTGGTGAACATGTACGGCATCACCGAGACGACGGTGCACGTCAGCTTCCGCCCGCTCGACCCGGCGCTGGTCGCCGCAGGCGACGCATCGTTGATCGGGCGGCCGCTGCACTCCCTCGCGATCCACATCCTCGACGAGCGGCTGCATCCGGTCCCGCCCGGCGTCATCGGTGAGATGTATGTGGTCGGCGGCCAACTGGCCCAGGGCTATCTGGGCCGGCCGGACCTCTCCGCGACGCGTTTCGTCGCCAATCCGTTCGGACCCGTCGGCACGCGGATGTATCGCACCGGCGACCTGGCACGGCGGGTCGGCGACGACATCGAATACCTCGGCCGTGGTGACGCGCAGGTGCAGCTGCGCGGCTTCCGCATCGAGTACGGCGAGATCGAGGCGGCGCTGCTCGCCGTCGACGGAGTGACCGCAGCCGCGGCGAACGTCACCGAGATCGCCGGACGCGGTGAGCAACTCGTCGGCTACGTGGTCTCCGATGCCGCCGCCGGAATGGATGCGCAACAGATCAGGGACGCCGTCGCGCGGGCGGTGCCGGGCTACATGGTGCCGAGCGTCATCGTCGGTGTGGACCGGCTCCCGTTGACGGCGAACGGGAAACTGGATCGTAAGGCGCTACCCGTACCGGAGGTCGAGGGTCCGGGCGACGACTACGTCGCACCCGCCTCGTCGACCGAAGAACTGCTCGCAGCCGTGGTGGCCGGCGTGCTCGGCGTCGATCGCGTCAGCGTGGTCGACTCGTTCTTCGCGCTGGGCGGCGATTCCATCCTCTCCATCCAGTTGTCGTCGGCGGCCCGCGCGGCCGGTCTGGCCGTGTCCCCGCGAGAGGTGTTCGAGCACAAGACGGTTCGGGCGATGGCCCGTGCCGTCGCATCCGGCGACGGGTCGCCGGAGTTGCTCGCCGAGGCCTCGGGTGGCGGCGTCGGGGCCGTGGCGATCCCGCCGGTGGCCGGCTGGATGCTGGAATTGTCCGACGGGCCGGCTGACTTCGCCGACTTCTCGCAGTCCACCGTGCTGATCGCACCGGACGGGCTCACGCCGGCGGATCTGACCCAGGTGCTGACGGCGGTCGTCGACGCCCATCCGATGCTCGCGGCGCGACTCGAGTTCACCGATGGTGCCTGGAGCCATGTCGCCGGGGTCGGAACAGGTGCCGTCGTGGCCGAGATGGCCACCGATGCCGAGGTCGGTTCGGTGGAGTTCGACGACGCACTCGTCGACGCGCACGCCGCGGCACTCGCACAGCTCGACCCGGCAGTCGGGGCGTTGGTGTCCGCGGTGCTCGTTAACGGGGCCGGGATGAACGGGCTGCGCAGGGCGCGAGTGGTTCTCGCGATCCACCACCTCGCGGTCGATGCGGTGTCGTGGCCGATCCTGGTCGAGGACATGGTGACCGTGTGGGGGCAACTCGGTTCCGGTCAGCCGGTGGCGGTGCGTCCCGAGGTCACGAGCGCACGTGCATGGCATCGGGCGATGGCCGCCCGCGCGGAGGCCCATCTCGACGAGGTCGACCACTGGCTTGCACGCGTGGGCCGACCTCCCGCCGACTTCGGAACGCCGTTCGACCGGAATCGGGACCGGTTCTCCGATGTCGCCTCCCTGCGCGTCGAGATCGGCCCGCACATCACCGAAGCGTTGCTGACGGTGGTGCCGGAGGCATTCGGCGGCCACGTCAACGACGCCCTCCTCGCCGCCCTGGGCCGGGCAGTGCGCGGTTGGCAGCGTTCGCGCGGCATCACCGACGCCGAGCCGGTCTCGGTGCTGGTGGAAGGTCACGGTCGGTACGACGAGCTGCTCGGCCGGGGTTCCGAACCACGGTCGGCAGACCTCTCCCGCACCGTCGGCTGGTTCACCACGATCGCGCCGACGCTGGTCGATCCGTCCGGCGACACCGTCCACACCCTCAAGGCCGTGAAGGAGGAACGTCTCGGCACACCGGAGCGGGGGATCGGTTTCGGTCTGCTGCGGTTCGGTGGGGAACGGGTGGGCGCGGAGTCACGGCTGACCGGGTGCCCGTTGCCGTCCATCGGTTTCAACTTCTTCGGCGCTGGCGGCCGCAGCGCCGGTGACGCACTGGTGCTTCCGTTCATGGTCGACCCCACCGCACCCTCGTTGCCGGCGACGGTGTCGGGCTCGATGACCGCCATGAACGTGCTGACCCTCAACGCGGGCACCGTCCCGTCCGGCGACGGTCGTGCCCTCACCGCGGATCTCCTGTACGCGCAGGGGGTTCTGGACGAGGCGGACGTGGCCGACATCGGGCGCCGGTGGCAGGACGAACTCGCCGCGGTCGTCGGGCTCGTGACCTCGGGCACCGACCTCGGGCTCTCCCCGTCGGATGTGCCCGGCACCGGCATCACCCAGCAGGAGCTGGACGAGATCGCCGGCCGCGCACCGGGAGCCGACGTCTGGCCGCTCACCCCGCTGCAGCAGGGCCTGCACTTCGAGTACGAACGGGCATCGGCGTCCGGCGGCACGTCGGTGGACGTCTATGTCGTGCAGGCGGTTCTCGAACTCGGCGGGGTCATCGACCTCGAACGGCTCCGGACCGCGGCGCAGGCACTGTTCGGCCACCACCGGGCACTGCGATCCGGGTTCGAACGCACCGCCGGCGGCGCCGTGGTCGGCGTCGTGCCGGAATCGGTCGACGTACCGTGGCAGGTCATCGAGATCGTCGACGGCGAGTCGGTGGACGCCGGCGTCCGCGCGGTCGCCGACGAGCAGCGGCGGATCCCGTTCGATCTGGCCCGGCCGCCCCTCATCAGGTTCGCGGTGATCCGGCACGGCGACACCGCCCACCTCGTGGTGACCAACCACCACATCCTGCTCGATGGATGGTCGGGACCGCTGGTGCTGGCCGACCTGCTGGCGCTGTATGCATCCGGGACCACCTACACCGGTCAGATCGGCAGCAGTACAGCGGATTTCGCCGATCACGTGCGAAGGGTCGCGATCGCCGACCACGCTGCCGGCGTGCAGGCGTGGCGAGAAGTCCTCGCGCCGGTGGAAGGTCCGACACTGGTGGCGCCCGGCGTCACCGCGACGACCGGAGCGATGCCCCGCGACCTCACCCTCGAACTCGACGCGGACCTCACCGCGGCGATCGAGGCCGTCGGCCGCACCACGGGCGCCACGGTGGCCACCGTCCTGCAGTTCGCCTGGGCGGTGCTGTTGTCGCGCCTGACGGGCACCCGCGTGGTGACCTTCGCCGAGACGGTCTCGGGTCGCCCGGCCGACCTCGACGGTGTCGAATCGATGGTGGGCCTGTTCATCAACACCCTGCCGGCTGTGATCGACGTCGACCCCGATGCGCCGATCGCCGATGTGCTGGCCCGGGTGCAGCAGTCCAAGGTGTCGGTGCTCGACCACCAGCACATGTCGCTTCCCGAGCTGATGACCCTCGCCGACAGCGGCGGCTCCGGCCCGCTGTTCGACACCCTGACGGTGCATGAGTCCTATCCGGTGGACACCGAATCACTGTCGACCACCGATGCCGCACTCACCGGCGGGCTGGAGATCCTCGACTACGACGGGGCCGACGCGACCCACTATCCGCTGAACATGGCCACCGCGCCCATGAACGGTGGTCGACTGTCGGTGACGCTCAAGTACCTTCCGGACGCGTTCGATGCCGAACAGGTGGCGGTGTTCGGGTCTGCTCTGGTGCAGATCCTGCGGACCGTCGCCGAACGGCCGGGCACCGTGACCGCCGACATCGCGTTGTCGTCGTCGGATCTGGCCGCCGAGCTGACGCCGGTGTCCGGTGGTGACGGCGTGGCGCCGCGGCTCCTGGCCGACATGTTCGTCGACGTGGCGGCACGATGCGGTGATCGGGTGGCGGTCGTCGACGGCACGGGGGCGTCGCTGACCTATGCCGAACTCGACGAACGGTCCAATCGCCTTGCGCGCTGGTTGATCTCGCGAGATCTCGGCGTGGAATCGTTGGTGGCGTTGGCGATCGGCCGGTCGGTGGAGTTGCTGACCGCGATCTGGGCGGTGGCCAAGACCGGCGCCGGGTACGTGCCCATCGATCCGGACTATCCCGCGGAGCGGGTCCGCAACATGGTGGCGGACTCCGGGGCAATCCTGGGTCTCACCGTCGGAGACGTCGACCTCCCGGCCGAACGGTTCGAGTGGGTTCGCCTCGATGACGACACGGTCGCCGACGCGGTGAACTCGTTGCCGCGCGACGCCGTAACCGCCGACGAGCGACACGGTGTGGTCCGGCCCGAGAACGTGGCCTACGTGATCTACACCTCGGGATCGACCGGTCGACCCAAGGGCGTGTCGGTCACCCACACCGGACTGGCCAACTTCGCCGAACAGGAGACGCGGCGGTTGCGGGTCGGCGACGCGCCGGTTGTCCTCGGCTTTGCGTCCCCGAGCTTTGACGCCTCCGTCCTGGAGTATCTGCTCGCCACCAGAAACGGCGGAACCCTGGCATATCGGCCGTCGGATGCGGTGGGTGGCACCGCATTGCAGGACTTCATGCGAACCCACCGGGTGACCCACACGTTCCTGACGCCGACGGTGCTGACCACCCTCGACCCGGCGGAGCTGCCCGATCTGGAAGCGCTTGCGGCGGGTGGCGAGGCGGTGCCCGGCCTGCTCGTCGACGAGTGGTCGCCGTACACCCGCATCCACAACCTGTACGGGCCGACCGAGACGACCATCGGCATCACGATCAGCGAACCGATGACAGCGGGGGAGCCGGTGCGGTTGGGGGCGCCGTTGGCCGGGGTGGGTCTGCAGGTGCTCGACGACCGGCTGCGGCCCGTTCCCCAGGGTGTGCCGGGCGAGTTGTATGTGACCGGTGGTGCGCAGTCGCGCGGCTACCTGGACCGCCCGGGTCTGACCTCGGACCGATTCGTCGCGAATCCGTACGGCGTTGCCGGACAACGGATGTACCGCACGGGCGACGTGGTCCGGTGGCGACGCGGCACGCTCGGCGAGCTGGTGCTCGAATACTCGGGCCGCACCGACGACCAGGTGAAGTTGCGTGGTCTGCGGATCGAACTCGGCGAGATCGAAGCCGTTCTCGCCGCTCATCCCGCCGTCGAGTCGGCAGTGGTCATCGGGGTCGGTGGGTCGGTCGCGACCGCCCTGGCCGGCTACATCGTGGCCGATGCGGCAATCGATCTCGGCGACGTCCGCGACCATGTCGCGCGCAGCCTCCCGTCGCACATGGTGCCCGCGAGCCTCACCGTCCTCGACGCGTTGCCGCTCACGCCGGTCGGCAAGCTCGACAAGCGGGCGCTGCCCGAACCGGTCATCGACGCGGGCGCCGACCACGTCGACCCGGAGACCGAGACAGAGGTGGCGGTGACGGCGGTCTTCGCCGACGTGCTCGACACCGAACGGGTCGGCGCCACCCAGAGCTTCTTCGACCTCGGCGGCAATTCACTGTCGGCGACGCGGGTGCTCGCGGGACTGCGCGAACACGGCTACGAGGTCGAACTCGGCTGGTTGTTCGACGATCCCACCCCTCGCGGGTTGGCCACGCGGATCGACGCGGGCGCCACCACCGGCGGTCGGGTGCTGATCACGCTGAACGCAGCCGCGTCGCAGCCCCCGTTGTTCTGCATCCATCCGGCGGGCGGGCTCGCCTGGTTCTACGGCGGGTTCGTGCCCTATCTGGGCGACCGTCCGGTCTACGGCCTGCAGGACCCGCACGTGGTGGCCGGCGAGCCGAGCGCCCGGTCGGTCGAGGAGATGGCCGCCCGCTATCTGGACGAGATCCGTCAGGTCTCCCCGCACGGTCCGTATCACCTGCTCGGCTGGTCGCTGGGCGGGTACATCGCCTACGCGATCGCGACCGCTCTTCGCGCCGACGGCGAGGAGGTCGCCTTCCTCGGCGTCATGGATTCGTCGCCGATCCCGCCGCAGCAGGTGGACGGATCCGATGGCGCCGCACCGCCGGGTGTCGCGCTCGGCGGCGACTACGTCGGAGACTTCCTCGGCGGGTGGCGCGACCTGTTCGACCTCGACGACGACGTCCACGCCGACTCGGCCGACGAGGTCGCCGCCATCGTCCGTGAACAGATCGCGTCGATGGGTCTGCTCGACGCGGGTCAGGTGCAGGGCGTGATGGACAGTTTCGCGATCGGGGAGACCCTGGTGGCCGACTTCCGTCCGGAGCCGTTCGACGGTTCTCTGCTCGTGTTCACCGCGACCCGCGACAAGGCCGACCCGAGTGCCGTCGCCCGCGGCTGGGAACCCTACGTGCGCGGCGGCATCACGAACGTCGACGTCGAATCCGACCATCTCGGTCTCGCGAACGCCCCGGCGCTCGAGGTCATCGGCCCCGAGCTCCGGCGGAGGTTGCCGGCCGCGACAGATGATCCATCCCCGATCCCGACCTTCAACCGAGAGGAATCACGATGACCAACCCGTTCGACGACGAGAACGGACGTTTCTACGTCCTGGTGAACGACGAGAACCAGCATTCGCTGTGGCCGACCTTCGCCGAGATCCCGGCCGGCTGGACCACGGTGTTCGGTGAGGACACCCGGGCGGCATGTCTGGATTATGTGGAGCGGAACTGGACGGACCTGCGGCCGCAGAGTCTGATCGACGCGATGGCGGCCGACCGGGCGACCTCCGATGGCTGACGGTCGTTGTCCACGTCGCGATGCCGTGACGCCGCGATAACGCTTGCACATCAAGCGCATCTGTCACTCCAATAACGAGAGTCACAACAGTAACATGGAGGTCGTACAGAGCATCCACAACATCTTGTGGATTCACACACAAAGTGGCACCAATGGTTCCCAAAGGTCCGTTAGCAAGGCAAGCTAGAGAGAAGGACCCGGTGCCAGTCTGACTGGGAGGCAGCGTGGCCAGGGTTGACGTATCGAGCTCGGGGGAACGACTGTCATGATGAATGAACTGCTTGACGATATCCGGCGACGGGCCGAGATCACCCCGCGCCTGGCCGCTGTGCGCTTCGGAGACGACGCGGTCACCTACGCCGAGCTGAACGACGCCATCGCCGCCTACGGCGATGTGATGGACCGTCACGGCATGTCGCAGGACGCGGCCTTCCACGCCGGCCTGATCAACTGCATGCCCGGGCTGGCACGGATCGAGAGTGCGACCGAACGCAATCAGGTGATGAGCGAGGTCGTCGCATGGCTCGGCCGCGAACTCGGCGGCGGCGACAGCCGACGCCTGCGCGCCGTCAGCTGAGCATGCTGACGTCGATCAGACGACGGCCATGAACATCAAGATCACCAGGAGAATCGGCGCCCCGATCGCCATGCTGACGATCCCGAGGGCCGCCGCGGTGATGGCGCGGCCGGCACCCCGATAGCGGTTGGGTTCGGGTGCAGGCCGACGGCCCGCCGCGATCTGGATGACTGCGACGACACCCAGCACGGTTCCGACGAAGCCGATGATCGCGCCGACTCCGATCAGCGCCAGTGGCAACGACACGATCGATGTCACCAGGGCTGTGGTCGCCATTGCCGAACTGGTTTGCCGATGGCGTCGGGCGGGAGGCGACGTCGCATCGGGAACCGACGGGACCCAGATGTCCGCGGGCGTCGGCAGTGGGCGGTCGGCGGTCGGGTGAATCGGCGCGAACACCGAAGGCGGTGTCACCGGCGGGAGCCTGTCGTGGTCGTCGCTTCGGACGACGTGATCATCCGGGGTGAACGCATCTCGGTCGTACCCAGCGGTGTCGTGATACCCGATCTCGTGATACCCGGTGTCGTGGTTGTCGACCGGCCAGGTCGCGATCTGGTCGGTCACCGCCGGTGGTATCGAGTCGGTCGGATGATCGGTCCCCCGCATGGCGTACCTCCTGGCCGTTCGGCCTATGCCCGGTACCACCCCGCGCAGCCGATCGTCGGTTCTGTCTGATTCCACTGCACCGGAACAAGATCACGAACGCATAACGGCCCTCGAGGCGAATCCGGCCGCAACCGGGCATCCGGTTGCGGCCAGAAATCGTTCAGCTGGAGACGGGTCAGCCGCCGTGCTGTCCGCCCATCGTCGTCAGCTGGGTGATGGCACTGCCGGCCAGCTTCCATTCCCCGTCGACCTCGACGAACGCGAGTTCGATGTCGACCGGCTGCGGTGCGTGCGGACTCGCGATCGACACGGTGGCGACGGCGTTGTTCTCGCCGTCCTCACGTACATTTGTCACGGTGTAGACGTCCGGGGTGTAGCCGGCCGCGTTCGACGCCCGGGCGTAGCCCTGCAGTGCTGCCTTGGTGGCCGGGTTCGTCGTGTCGACGACGGCCTCGAGCTCCTCCGACGAGGTGTCGGGATCGACCGACTTGCGCAGGATGACCTGTGCGTCGTCATTGCTCAGCCCGACGATCGCCTGCGTCGCGTCGCTCGCTGCGGAGGCCACGGCCGCGGAGGCGTCGTTGACGGCGCTGCTCGCGGTGTCCGTGGCGTCCTCGGAACAGCCGGCGATCGCGAACACCGCTGCACCCGACAGCACGGCCGCGGCCAGGGACTTCCGAACGTTCATATCGTCTCCTCCTCTTGAGTAAGCCCACACTAACCCATGGACCGATTGTCGAGATCCGGACACCGAACGGGCCGCGTGAGGTGCGGCGAGGCGCGAGGGAATTAATCGGACCACGGTCCGGTTAGACTGGGTGACAATCCGCAGAGTGCCAGGGAGGCGCGACATGCAGTTCGGAATCTTCAGCGTCAGTGACATCACGGTGGACCCGACGAACGGCGTCGAGCCCACGGAGAACGAGCGGATCAAGGCCATCGTGGAGATCGCGAAGAAGGCCGAGGACATCGGTCTCGACGTCTTCGCCCTTGGTGAGCATCACAACCCGCCGTTCTTCTCGTCGTCGCCGACCACGACGCTGGCCTACATCGCCGCGCAGACCGAACGGCTGCAACTCTCCACCGCGACCACCCTGATCACCACGAACGACCCGGTGAAGATCGCCGAGGACTTCGCGATGCTGCAGCATCTCGCCGACGGCCGCGTCGACCTCATGCTCGGCCGCGGAAACACCGGCCCGGTCTATCCGTGGTTCGGCAAGGACATCCGGCAGGGCATCCCGCTCGCGATCGAGAACTACCATCTGCTGCACCGCCTGTGGACCGAGGACGTCGTCGACTGGGAGGGCAGTTTCCGTACGCCCCTGACGTCGTTCACCTCGACACCGCGCCCGCTCGACGGGGTCGCGCCGTTCGTGTGGCACGGCTCGATCCGCAGTCCGGAGATCGCCGAGCAGGCCGCGTACTACGGCGACGGGTTCTTCGCCAACAACATCTTCTGGCCGAAGGAACACTTCCAGCAGCTGATCGGCTTCTACCGCGAACGCTTCGAGCACTACGGGCACGGCTCGGCGGAGCAGGCGATCGTCGGCCTCGGCGGACAGTTCTACATCAGGAAGAACTCGCAGGATGCCGTCCGTGAGTTCCGGCCGTACTTCGACAAGGCGCCCGTGTACGGGCACGGCCCGTCGCTGGAGGAGTTCACCGATCAGACCCCGCTGACCGTCGGTAGCCCGCAGGAGTTCCTGGACAAGACGTTGTCGTTCCGGGAGAGCTTCGGCGACTACCAGCGCCAGTTGTTCCTCGTCGATCATGCCGGGCTGCCGCTCAAGACGGTTCTCTCCCAGCTCGACGAACTCGGCGAGGTGTTGCCGGATCTGCGCGCCGGGTTCGCGGCGGGCCGCCCGACGCAGGTGCCCGATGCCCCGACGCACGCCTCGCTCGTCGCCGCCCGCGATACCGCGCTCCTCGAACGTCCCGCAGACCACGCCGAACGGAAGGTGGAAGCATGACCGCACCGGTGCGGATCGTCGCAGTCAACGCCGGACTCGGCGACCCGTCGTCGACCGGGTTGCTCGTGCGCCGACTGGTGGATGCTGTGACGACCGCGTTCCCGGCAGGCGCGGTCGACGTGGACATCGTCAACTTGCGCGATCTGGCGGTGGACGTGGCCCGGTCGATGACGACGGGATTCGCTGTCGCCGGGGTGCGTGATGCACTCGAGGCCATTTACCGTGCGGACGGCCTGATCGCGGCCACACCCGTCTTCAACGCCTCGTACAGCGGCCTGTTCAAGTCGTTCTTCGACCTCGTCGAGGTGGACCGGATGCGTGACATCCCCGTCCTCATCGCCGCGACCGGCGGGAGCCCGCGCCACTCGATGGTCCTCGATCACGCGATGCGTCCGTTGTTCAGCTATCTCCGTGCCGTCGTTCTCCCGACGGGTGTCTACGCGGCGGCGGAGGACTGGGCCGGCACGACGGGTGACACCGCATTGCTGACCGATCGCATCCGGCGTGCGGCAGGCGAACTCGTCACCGCGATCCGGGGTTCCGGATCCGATCGGCCGCGGGACCCGGTGGTCTCGGGCGCGACCGGGCCCGACCGGCAGAACGACTCGCACCGGTCGGCCGAACAGGCCGGGATCGACAACTTCGCGAAGCTTCTCGGCCACCAGGCCTGATCGACCCTTCGTGACGCACGCTCACTTCGTTCGCGGGCTCCTCAGGGATCGGGTGACGCACGCTCACTTCGTTCGCGGGCTCCTCAGGGATCGGGGTGGGCCGCCAGATCACGCCTGACCCGGGACGTTGTGTCGCGGGCTCAGGCGCGATGTCGGCAACGCCGGCGCGGGCAGATGCTGGATGTCGCCGGTGTAGCCCTCCACCTGGCCGAACCGGTCGCTGTGATCGGACCATTGCCGGCGGAAGGCCACGATGTCGTCGTGGCTGCGGCCGATGAAGTTCCACCACATGATGATCTCTTCGTCGAGCGGCTCTCCGCCCAGAAGCACGGCGCGGGCATCGACCTCGGAGTCGTTGCGCAGCCGCAGCGTCGCGGCACCGATTCCGACATAGCCGAGCTCGGTCGGCGCCAGCGGCTCCGCGACGGAGTTGACGATCCGGATGACGCCGGCGTCGACGAGCAAACCGTGCTCGTGTTCGGGCCGGATCGGGAGGTCGATCTGTGCGCCCGGCCGCAACCGCAACTCGGCACCGAGCAGCGGGGTGAAGGTGTGCACCGGTGATCGTTCGCCGAGCAGTTCACCCAGGAAGACGCGGACCTCGACGCCCGCGCGCTCGACGACCGGCGGGATGTGGTGGGCGAAGTCGCGTTTCGTGTCGGCCGCCGACTCCGGCAGTGCCACCCACAACTGCACGCCGTGCAGGATCGTCGTGTCCGGCGTCGACACCTCGGTGTGGGCGATTCCGTGTCCGGCGGTCATCAGGTTGAGTTCGCCCGGCCGGACCATCGCGTGGTTGCCCATCGTGTCGCGGTGCTCGATCTCCCCGGAGAACAGCCAGCTGACCGTCTGGAGACCGGTGTGCGGGTGGGGTGGTACGTCCATCCCGCCGGTCGCCGAGACGTCGTCGGGCCCGTAGTGATCGGCGAAGCACCACGCGCCGATGAGCGAGCGGCGGCGCTGGGGGAGGGTGCGGTGCACGGTCATCGCACGTGGCCCGCCCAGGGGGACGTCACGCGCCGTGAGCACCTCGACGGCCACGGCACCGTCGGTGCGGGGCGCGGTTCGTTCGACGCTCGGGCGGCAGTCGATCTCGTCGGGTCGGGTCTCCAGATTGCTCATCGCCGCACCATCCGCACGTCGTTCGGGCTGTCCGGCCAGTCTAGTGATGCGCCCCCGGAACGGGATCGGGTCAGGACACGGCCGTGGCGTCCTCGAAGGTCATGGTCACCTTGTCGACGGACGTCGACATCAGCGCGTGCCGCCCGAGTTTCAGCGATCGCAGCTCGTCGGCGATCGGATGGTCGCCGAGGGTCAGGCGCGCCCCGCCCACCCGGGAGCGGGTGCCCGAGGTGGAGGTGAGTCTCCACGGGGTCACCCGCAGGACACCGTCGAGCTGGGAGTAGGCGTTGAGGACCGTGTCCTTCGCGTTGTCGGGCACCGTGATTCCGGGTCGGACGGTCAGGTCCGCGATGAGTTGTCCGTCGGCGCTGACCCGACCGTGTTTGGTCGCCGCGTCGTGGTCGACGTCGAAGGTGGCCAGGGTCTTGGGGAAGCCCCAGATGCCGCGGCCGGCCGCGAGGGTGAAATCGCCGTCCACCGGTAGATGGTGGATCAGCGCTCGGGCGTCGCCCCGGGCCAGCGAACCCAGCGCTGCCAACGGCGAGCTCGGCGGCCGACTCGGATCCTCCACGAGGAAACAGACACCGAACTCGTTGTACGGCCCGAGGTCGCCGTCGACGTAGTCCACGAAGACCACCATGCACATCGTGCGGCCCGGACGGATGCGCAGTGGGCGCAGCCGTCCCTCTGTCGGCCCCGCCGACCGGATCGCTCGCTCGACCGCAGAGCTGTCCGCGGTGAATCCGGCGACGATGCACCGCGCGTGACGGATCTCGACCGGCATCGTGACGGTGCTGCCCAGGATCTCGTGGGTGGACGCGGCGTGGGTCATCGGCGGCTCTCCTCAAAACTAGAACATGTTCTTGTTTCATCGTGCCAGGTCGGTGAGGGTGTGGCCAGCACTTCCGCGGAATCCGACGGCAACGGATGAGTCGGTCGACTGCATGACCCGCGTCACGGACGGACTAGTCTGGGGGGTGCGCTGTACAACGACATGCCGGGGCATGCCGGCCGACGCCGGCGGCGGTCGAACGGACGGAGGTAGGGGTGACACCTGACGTCCGGTCCGTGGTCCGTGTGGGCATGGTCGACGACCATCCGTCGCCGGTCTGGGGTGTCGAGCGGATTCTCGACCGACATCCCGACCTCGAGCTGGTGTGCTCGGCAACCACGGTCAGCGGTCTGCTGCAGCAGGGCATCCCGATGGACATCGTGATCCTCGATCTGCGCCTCGACGACGGCACCACCCCCGGCGAGAACGTCACCCGCCTCACCGAATCGGGTATCGGCACCGTCGTCTACACCTCTGGCGAGCACCCGGCGCTCCTCCGGTCCGCCGCCCGGGCGGGGACGCTCGGGGTGGTGCTGAAATCCGCCTCGGAGCAGGAGATCGTCGACGCCATCCGGGCCGCCGGCTCCGGGTGTGAGGTGCTGACCACCGAATGGGCCGCGGCGATCGACGGGGACCCAGAACTCGCGACGGTCGACCTGAGTCCCCAGTTGCAACGCGTTCTCACGCTCTACGCGTCCGGTGAGACGTCCGCAGGGGTGGGGGCCGCGCTCGGCGTTTCCGCCGAGACCGTCAACGAGTACCTCAAACGAATCCGCCAGAAGTACGCGGCAGCCGGCCGGCCCACCCGCACCAAACTCGATCTCTTCAAGCGAGCAGTCGAGGACGGATGGCTGCCCTTCCCGGGACGCGGACCGGCGTCGGCGCCGGATCGGTCGTCGCGGCGCGGCGGAATCGGACGTGAATCCGGGCGATCGGGCGACACCCGACCCTGAGTCCAGGGCGGGCGCTCCCTCCCGACTGAGACGGATCTCACCTCATGTCTCGCCTCCGGATGGCGGGGGGGATGTCGCGGAAACTCCAGCTCAGAGCGTGTACATGTCCGATGGGTGGTGCCCGCCGGGCAGGCGGTGTCCCCAATTCTGGGTCTACACCGATCGAACGCCGGTGCCCTAGCGTGCAGTTCCTGTGGTGCGGTCTTGTCGGGGGACTGGAGCGCCCGTAGCAGCGGGGGACAGTGGTGCCGACCGAAGGATGACAGATGACCGCGCGTTCACACATTCCACAGCAGCCGTCGTCGGCGCCGATTCGACGGGGGGTCGGCGCCGACGTCACCGGTGAGCCCCCTGGCTCAACGGGTCGTCGGGTGGCACGACTGTCGGACTATCGCAACGCGGAAGGTGCGATGCCAGAGCTTCGTCGTCCGGAACTGTCGTCGCGCGAGGTCGAGGTGCTGTTGGCCTGGCTGGCCGCCGAGTCGAAAGAGGAAGCGGCCGCCGCCCTGTTCATCTCGGCGTCGACCGTCAGCACCCATCTCGCCCGTATCCGGGCCAAGTACTCCGGCGTCGGACGCGAGGCCCCGACCAAGGCCCACCTGTTGGCCCGGGCGCTCCAGGACGGCTACACCAGTCTCGATCGCTGGTGACCTGACCCACCCGTCGCCCGGACCTGTCGGGTCAGCGCAGATCGCTTTCGATCTTCGGCCACGTGGTGTGCAGATCGTCCTGCCAGTAGCCCCAGGAGTGGGTGCCCGTATTGCGGAACGTGACGTCGGCGGGGATGCGGAGTTCGGCCAGCCGGCCCGCCATCTGCCGTGAGCACTGGTCCATGGCGACCTCGATGATCCCACCGAGCACGGCCTGATTGGCGAGGAAGAACGGATCGCCGTCGACGAACGGGTCCTCGAGACGCTCGTGTGTCCCGGGAAGTCCGGTGCCCGACGTCATGTAGATCTTGGTGCCGCGGAGCTTCTCCGCATTCAGATATGGATCGTTCGCGCGCCAGCCGGGACCGTTCATCGGGCCCCACATGTTCTCGAGGTCGCCCCCGCCACGGTCGGCGACGACGAATCGGATGTACTGCTGGCCGAGCGGGTCACTGGTGCGGGCGCAGCCGCTGAATCCCGCGACCGATCGGTAGAGGCCCGGCGCCGCGATGGCGAGATTGAAGACCGTGGTGCCGGCCATCGAGATCCCGGCCACGGCGTTGCGTCCCGTCGTGTTGAAGCGTTCGTCGATGAGCGGTGGCAGTTCCTCGGTCAGGAAGGTCTGCCACTGGTTGCGGCCGAGGACCGGGTCGTCGCGCTGCCAGTCGGTGTAATACGAGAACGCACCGCCGACGGGTGTCACCACGTACACGTCCTCGTCGGCGAAGAACTCCTTGTAGTCCGTGCGTGCTTCCCACGTGGCGGAGTCCTCGCCGCCACCGGCTCCGTTGAGCAGATACAGCGTGGGACTCGGCCGGGAACGGTCACGTGGTGTGAGCACGGTGACGGGGATGTTCTCGTTCATCGACGCGGAGTACACGACCAGCGTGACCTGCTGAGGGTCGTCGTCATAGGAACTCACGATCCGCGACGCCGGTGCCGATGACGCCGTCCCGGCGCCGGCGACCCACGTGCCGACAATGGCGGCGACCATCGCCAACACCCCGGCGATCAGACGCTGATGTCTCCCCACGATGCCCCAATCCGTTCCCACTCCGTGCGCGGCTGTCCAAGTGTAACGGCCGTACCTGAGACCGCACCGCCGAAGCGATCTCGCGGCCCGTGCCCGGCGGTGTTGGCTACCGTGGAGGGATGACATCCCCGGGGGCGGCCAACGATCCCGAACTCCTGCGTACCCTGCTCGCGGATTCGGCGATCGGTGATCGGGTCGCATTCACCCGTCTGTACGACCTCACCAGCGCGCGGATCTACGGACTCGCCCTGCGCATCGTGCGTGACCGCAATTATGCCGAGGAAGTCGTACAGGAGGCGTATCTGCAGTTCTGGCAGAAGGCCGACCAGTATCACCCCGGGCGTGGAACCGTCATCAGCTGGATGATGACCATCGCGCACCGTCGCGCGGTGGACCGGGTGCGCTCGGAGGAATTGCACAGTCGCAAGGCGACGGAGTACGAGTCCGGCAACCAGGCGCCACCGGGTTCCGTGCCGCTCGACATCGTGGTGGAGCGCGAGGAGAGCGTGGAACTCCGGACGTGCCTCAACCGGCTCAGCGATCTGCAGCGCGACAGCATCGAGATGTCGTACTTCGGTGGGCTGACGTATCCCGAGGTGGCCGAACACATGTCGACGCCGCTGCCGACCATCAAGACGCGCATCCGCGACGGCCTGCGCAAACTCCGCAACTGTCTGAGGGGTCGCGAGTATGCCTGACACCGACTGGCTCGACGACCACATCGAACTGTACGCCGTGGCGGTGCTGCCGCCCGCGGAACACGAACGCGTGGAGCAAGAACTCCGTGACCTGACCGACGTCGAACGTCGTATCTATGACGCCCGTATCGCCGAGACCCGCGCGGCGATGACCGACCTCGCGAGCTCGTACGCGGTCGACGCCCCGACCGATCTCCGCGACCGCGTGCTCGACCATGTCTTCACCGCTCCCGGCGGTCGCGACGGAGCCGAGGCAGACGGTGGCGGCCTGCCCGAGCGAGGCGTCGACGGCGATGTGCCCGCGGTGATCCCGATCGACCGGGCACGTCGGCGCCGCCGAGCCGCCATCGTCGCCGCCGCCGCGGTTGCCGTGGTGGTCGCTCTCGGCGCGGGCGTGCTGATCGGTCGCGGTACGGCACCCGAACCTGCTGCGCCGACGGTGACCGCGGCCCAACAGCAGGTGCTCGACGTGCTTTCCGCGCCCGACGCGCAACTCTCGGCACAGGACCTGCAGGACGATCGGGGCACCATCTCGGTGGTGACCTCGCGGGAGACCGACCAGGCGGTGGCCCTGCTGAGGGATCTCGACAACCCGATCCCGGCGGACCGCGAGTTCCAGCTCTGGCTGGTCGCCGACCAGGAGCAGCCGGTATCGGCCGGGCTGATCCCGCCGGGCGGTGGCGACTCGCCGACCCTCGTCGAGAACCTGGGTTCGGCAACGGTTCTCGCCGTCACCGTCGAGCCGGCAGGTGGCTCACCGCAACCGACGACACCGATCCTGGCGCAGGTGGCACTGTAATCTGTTCGGCTACGGCGGGTTTCGATACGCGTCGGGCTCGCAGGCTCGCACGTCGCTACTCAACCGGCGGTCTTCCGTTGGTCGAGTAGCCGCGAACGTAGCCCCTTCCGTTGGTCGAGTAGCCGCGAACGGAGTGAGTGGCGTATCGAGACCTCGGTGGTGGGGCCGGGGGGTTTCGATACGCGTCGGGCTCGCAGGCTCGCGCGTCGCTACTCAACCGGCGGGGGAGTGTCGCCCTTCCGTTGGTCGAGTAGCCGCGAACGTTGCCCCTTCCGATGGTCGAGTAGCCGCGAACGGAGTGAGTGGCGTATCGAGACCCCGGTGGTGGTGCGGCGGGTTTCGATACGCGTCGGGCTCGCAGGCTCGCACGTCGCTACTCAACCAGCGGTGGGGCGAGCACGTTGTTACTCAACCGGCGGTGGGGCGTCACCTCCCGCTGGTCGAGTAGCCGCGAACGTAGTGAGTGGCGTATCGAGACCCCAGGTCAGTTCGTCGACCGCCGATACAGGATCAGCGACAACGGGATACACACGGCGAGGATGGCCAGACTGGTGCCGATCGAATAGCCGACGGCATGCTCGGCGACCCACCCGGACGGGGCCGGGAAGTCCGGGGGTGACGGGTTGCCGAACTTCTGTCGGCAGGCCGTGGCGACTGCGGTCACCGGATTCCATTCGGCGATCGGCCGTAGGAATCCGGGAAGGCTCTGCGCCGAGATGAACGCACTCGACAGGAATGTCACGGGGAACATCCACAGAAAGCCGATGCTCTGTGCCACATTGACGTTCGGTGCGGCCAGCCCGGTCACCGCGCCCACCCACGCCATGGCGAGGGCGAACAGGACGATGATGCCGAAGGCGATCGCCGCGTCGAACGCGCTGCCGCGGACCCGCCAGCCGATCGCGAGTCCGCACGCCACCATCACGGCGAGCCCGAGGACGCCGAGAAGCATGTCGGAGCTCACCCGGCCGGCGATCACCGCCAGACGTGACATCGGCAACGATCGTAGGCGGTCGATGATGCCGTCGGACATGTCGTTCGCGAGTCCGACGGTGGTGAACGCGGCGTTGAAGACGACGGTCTGCGCGAAGATGCCGGCCATCAGGAACTCACGGTAGGAGCCGCCGCCGAACGTCGCCCCGAACACGTAGGCGAACAGGAAGACGAACATCAGCGGTTGGATGGTCGCGCTGATGAGCAGCGTCGGTATCCGGCGGACGGTCAACAGGTTTCGTTCGATGATGACGGCGGTGTCGGCGAACATCAGACGCGCTCCAATCGTTCGGTCCCGCGATCGGCGGTGGGATTCTCGTCGGCCGTGTTCTCGTCCTCGCGGGGCGCGGCGCTCGACTCCGTCCGCCCGGTGATCTCGAGGAACACGTCGTCGAGCGTGGGGGTGCTCACCGTCGCGTCGACCACGTCGATGCCGAGTCCGTCGCACACCCGCACCGCCGCGACGGCGCTGCGGGAGCCGTCGGCGACCGCCACCGACCAGGTCCGGGAGTCGACACGGTGCGGCGCACCGAGTCCGACCTCGGCCAGTGCGCTCCGGACTCGGGCGTCGTCGCCGTCGCCCGCCACCTCGACGGTCAAGATCGATTGGGCCGTGGTGGCTTTCAGCTCGGCAGCGGTGCCCCGGGCGCGGACCGTACCGCGGTCGATAACGGTGATCTCGTCGGCCAGCGCATCGGCCTCCTCGAGGTACTGGGTGGTCAGCAACACGGTGGTGCCGGCCGCGACCTGCTCGGTGATGACCTCCCACATCTGGCGGCGGCCGCGCGGGTCGAGGCCGGTGGTGGGTTCGTCGAGAATCACCAGCGACGGCTCGTTGATGAGGGCACCGGCCAGGTCCAGCCGGCGTCGCATCCCGCCCGAGTAGGTCCGCATCGGCCGGTCGGCGGCGTCGGTGAGGCGGAGGTCGGCGATCATCGCCCGCGCCCGCTCGGCCGCCGCACGGCGACGGTGGCCGTAGAGCTGGGCGACCATCCGGAGATTCTCGAAGCCGGTGAGATTTCCGTCGACCGCGGCGTATTGTCCGGACACCCCGATCATCTCGCGCACCCGGTCGGGTTCGGCAACGGCGTCCACGCTGTCGACGACGACGGACCCCGAGTCGGGTCGCATCAACGTGGCGACGGCGCGCACCGTGGTGGTCTTCCCGGCCCCGTTCGGACCGAGCAGGGCATGCACGGTCCCGGATCGCACGGTGAGATCGATCCCGGACAGTGCATTCACCCGTGGTCCGCGTCCGGTCAATCCTGATCGGAAGGTCTTGCACACGCCGTCGAGGCGGAGCGCGACGTCGGTGGCCTGCTCAGGCATCGCGTGTCGTCCCATGGACGCGCTCACTCCCCTCCATCGCCCGGATCAGGCTCGCCGGACGCATGTCCCGCCAGTTCTCCTCGACGTACGTCAGGCACTCGTCGTGGCCTGCCGGGCCGAACACCACCGACCAGCCGTCGGGCACAACGGCGAACTGGGGCCACAGCGAGTGCTGGTTCTCGGCGTTGACGAGCACCAGGAACACGCCTTCGGTGTTGTCGAACGGGTTGGTCATCGATCCTCCCTATCGGTAAACATCTCTGTCGGTGAACATCTCTGTCGGAACGTCTTTCACGTGTTGTTCGTCTGGTGGGGCTCCCCGGATCGGTCGAGGACAGCCGAATATCCGATCACGTTCTCGGGAAGCAACATCCGGGCGTGACTGCAGTCGGCCGTCACCTCGGTGATGGTCCCGGTGATCCGGCCCGCCCAGTCACCGATCGCCGGACCACCCGGCGGCGGGTCGGCGGTGGCGGTCACGAACACGGCGTCGCCGTCGTAGGTGCGTGGTCGCCAGTCGGCGGCCAGCCCGGTGGCGGCGAGGAACGTGCGGTGGACGGCGTCGAACTCGTCGCGGCCCAGCCCGGCCAGGGGTCCGCCCGCGCCGCGGACGGCATCCCATGCCTCGTCGATGGTCGGCTCGGTCCCGTCGGCGACCTCCGCCTGCAGGCCGAACTCGGTCAACAGTTCGGCGACCGACGGGGTCTCGTCGAAACCGGGGCGGTCGGCGACGACGAACGAGTCGAGCAACGTCAGCTCGTCGACGACCTCTCCGGCCTCGCTCAATGCCACCGCCATCTCCTGGGCGATCAATCCGCCCAGCGACCACCCGAGCAGCCGGTACGGTCCCGACGGCGCCACCGCCCGGATGTGCTCGATGTATCGGGCGGCGAGCTCGGAAATGGACTGCGGTTGCGGACCGCCCGACAGCATCGGGTTCTGCAGGCCGTACACGGGTCGGCCCGGCTCGATGTGCGGCAGCAGGGAGGTGAAGCTCCACGACAGGCCGATCGCCGGGTGGATGACGAACAGCGGGCTGTCCGTGTCCTCATCGGTGTGGGCGGACGGCCGACGCAACGGCAGCAGGGTGGCGAACGGGTCGACGTCGGCCATTCCCTGAGCGCCGGTCTCGTCGTCGAGGACGGCGGCGAGTTCGGCGGGAGTCGGTGCGCCGAAAAGGGTTCCGGCACTGATGTCGCGGCCCGACAGCTCCGCCAACTTCGCGGTGACCGTGGTGGCCATCAACGAATTGCCGCCCAGGTCGAAGAACCCGTCCTCGGCGCCGACCGCGGCGACATCGATGCCGAGCACGTCGGCGAACACCGCGGCCACAGTGGACTCCGCGCCCGACCTCGGTGCGCGCGATCGGGCCGCGAAATCCGGTTCCGGCAGGGCCCGCCGATCAAGTTTGCCGACCGGGGTCAGCGGGATCTCCTCGAGCACGGTGATCGACGACGGGATCATGTGGCGCGGCAGGAGTGCGGACAGTTCCCGTCGCAGTGCCTCCGGATCGATGTCGGCACCACCCGTGGCCGTGACGTAGCTGCGGATCGTGGCGGCGGCCCCGTCGGCATTCCCGCCGTCGACGATGGTCGCGGCGAAATCGACGGTGGGCCGGGAGGCCAGTGCCTCGTCGATCTCGCCGAGCTCGACGCGGAAACCACGCACCTGCACCTGGTTGTCGCCTCGGCCGACGTAGCGGAGCCGGCCATCGGCGGTCCAGCTGACCAGGTCGCCGGTGCGGTACATCCGACGACCTGCACGATCCGGGCCGGCAACCATCGGGGCCGGAACGAATCGGGTCGAGGTCAGCTGCGGTCGTCGGTGGTAGCCGCGAGTGACCTGATCACCGACGAGGTACAACTCTCCGGTCACTCCCGGTGGGACGGGATGCAGCCGCTCGTCCAGCACCATCGCACCGACCCCGTTGTTCGGGGTGCCGATGGTGAGCTCGGTGTCGGCGCTCAGTTCCGCACTGCCGGTGGTGATTACGGTCGTCTCGGTGGGGCCGTACACGTTGATCACGCTCCGTCCGGGTGCCCAGCGTCGCACCAACTCGGTGCCGAATGCCTCACCGCCGATGGCGAGTGCCTGCAGCGTGGGGACGGCGTGGGGATCCATGGTCGCCACCGCCGCCGGGGTGATGAACGCGTGCGTCACCCCGTGCCGGTCGATGAAATCGGCGAGCGGCGCGCCGCCGTAAACATCGGTCGGCGCGACGACGAGTGTCGACGCACCGGCCGCCGCCATCAGGAACTCCAGCACCGAGGCGTCGAAGCTGGGTGAAGCGAAGTGCAGCACCCGCGACGACATGTTGGGCGCGAGACGATTCCGGAGTTCGTCACGCACCGCGGTCAGCCCGGAGTGCGGAACCAGCACGCCCTTCGGACGTCCGGTCGAGCCGGACGTGTAGATCATGTAGGCGAGCTGGTCGGTCCGGATCGGCGCGGGCAGCTCATGCGCCTGGAGCGGGGCCGGCGACGAGTGCCCGAGACGTGTGCGGACGGCCACGTCGTCGAGGACGAGGGTGGGTGTCCCGGTGTCCACCGCGGACCGGGCGTCCTCGGTCGTGATCAGCAGTCGCGCCCCGCTGTCGTCGAGCATGTGAGCGATCCGGTCCGCCGGATAGGTCGGGTCGACCGGTACGTATGCCGCTCCGGTCCGGACGATCGCCCAGATGGCCACCAGCGCGTCGATGGATCGCGGAACGGCCATCGCGACCACAGGTTCGGCCACATCGTCGGGGTGCGAGCCGATTCCGCGTCCCAGCAGCAGCCGCGCGAGCCGGTTGGCGCGGGCATCGAGCTCGGCGTAGGTGATCGATGCGTGCTCGGTGACGGCGGCCAGACCGGTCGGGTTGCGCCGGGCCGCCTCGTCGAGCAGCTCACCGAAGGTGACCGGTGTCGCTGCCGCGGGCCCGTTGCCGGGGCACAGTCGTGCGACCTCGAGCGGATCGGTGACGCGGATGTCGCCGACAGTGCGCTGTGGATCGCACATCATCGCCCGCAGCACCCGCATCAGGCGGGTGGTCAGCATCTCGACGTCGTCACGGCCGTAGCGGTCGGCGGCGTAGGAGACCTCGACCGCGGCTCCGCCCGCGTCGGAACTCATCCCGGTGACGGTGAACTGCAGATCGAACTTGGCCGTGCCGTTGTCGATCTCCGACATCTCGGCCACGAGGGAGTCGTCGACGGGCAGGGACTCGCCGTCGATGCCGTCGGCGAAGTCGTGGACCGACAACGCCACCTGGAACAGCGGGTGCCGGCCCACCTCGCGGGGCGGGTTCAGTTCGCTCACCACGTCGTCGAACGGGAGGTCGCGGTGATCGAGAGCCGCCAGATCGTCGTCACGGACCTCGGCGATCAGGTCGGCGACACTGTGATCCGGTGTGATCCGGGTGCGCAGCGCGAGGGTGTTGACGAACATCCCGACCACCTGCGAGAAGTCCGCCCCGATGCCCGCGCCGGGGGAACGGTTGGCAACCGGGGTGCCCAACACCACGTCACTGCCCACCCCCATGCGGTGCAACAGGATCGCCAGCGCGCAGTGCAGCGCCGAGAACGCGGTGGTGCGATGGTCGCCGACGAACTGTGCGAGTCCGTCGCGGATGTCGTCGTCGATCGCCACCGTGATCGTGGCACCCCGGTCGGTGTCGGTGTCGGTGTCGCTCTCGGTGCCGTGGATCGTCGGCGGGAGCGTGGTCTCCGCCGGGGCATCGGCGAGCCGTTCGACCCAGTAGCCGATGTCGTCGCGTGACGTCTCCTGCGCCGCCATGTGGTGCGCAAAGTCGCGGAAGTCGACCTCGGCGGGCTGCCACGTCTCGGTGCGGCCGGCGAGGCGTTCGCGATAGGCGGTCATCAGGTCACCGACGAGCACGGGCAGTGACGCACCGTCGGCGGCGATGTGGTGGATCGCCATGACGAGCACGTGCTCGTTGGGTCCCGCGGCGGTGAGGGCCACGCGCAGCGGCGCATCCGCGGTCAGATCGAAGGGGCGACGGGCGATCTCGTCGGCGACTCCGGCCGGGTCCGCGTGGCGGTGCACGCGCAGCGCACCGACCACGTCCTCGGCGTCGTCGAGGACGATCCCGACCGGCTGACCGTCGCGCACCGGGTACACCGTCCGCAGCGCGGCGTGCCGGGAGACGACGTCCACCACGGCGCCGTGCACGGCCTCGACCGAGAGTTCGCCGGTGAGCCGCAAGGCGAACGGGATCGTGTACTGCGCGGAGTCCGGGACGGCGCGGGTCAGCGACCAGAGGCGGCGCTGTACCGGTGCCAGCGGCACGGTGGACGAACGCTCGGTGGATCGGAACTCCGCGGATGGTGTTGCCGGGACTGCGGTCTCGCCGTCCGACGCCTGGTCGACGGGATCGATGCGGCCGGCGAGATCGGACACCGTGGGGTGGTCGAAGATCGCCCGGACCCGCAGCGGGTCTCCGCGATGCACGTGATTGAGGCGACTGGTGAGGGTGGTCGCCTGCAGCGACGTACCGCCGAGGGTGAAGAAGTCGTCGTCGGCGGAGACGTCCTCGTGACCGAGTACGTCGGCGAACACCTGCGCGACCACCTGTTCGGCCCGGGTGTGTGGTGCACGGCCGGCGTGTGGTCGGGCTGTCGTGGTCGGCGTGGGCAACGCCTTGCGGTCGAGCTTTCCGTTCGCGGTCAACGGGATGGCGTCGATCACCGTCACCGACGCCGGAACCATCTGTGCGGGCAGGCGCCCGCGGATCGCGTTCACGATCTCGGTTCCGTCCGGCCGGTCGGCCGCTGCCAGATCCGCGTGCAGCGTGACATATCCGGCGAGGACGGCGTCGGCGCCGCTGCCGGAGACAAGAGTGGTCGACCAGTCCACGGCGGGATGGCGACCGAGTGCGGACGACACCTCGCCCAACTCGATCCGGAAGCCACGGACCTTGACCTGGTTGTCGCTGCGGCCGTGGTAGATCAGTGCACCGTCGGGCCGGCGGCTGACGATGTCGCCGGTGCGGTACATGACCGCACCGTCGCCGGCCGGCGCCGCGACGAAACGGGTCGCGGTGAGGTCTCTGCGGTTCAGGTACCCACGCGCCACGCCGGGTCCGGTCAGGTAGAGCTCGCCGGGCACACGTTCGGGCAGCGGACGGAGGCGGTGATCGAGCACGAATGCGGTCATGCCGTCGACGGGTGTGCCGATGGTGATCTCGTCGCCCGGCGACAACGGGTCCGACATGGTGGAGACGATCGTGGTCTCGGTGGGGCCGTAGCAGTTCAGGTAGCGGCGTCCGGGTGCCCAACGCGCGACGACCTCCGGCGGTGATGCCTCGCCGCCCACCGCCACGGTCTCCAGGGCCGGTAGGTCGCGGGGTGCGGCGGCGGCCAGCGCCGCGGGCGTGATGAAGGCGTGGGTCACCGCCTTGTCGGCGAGCAGGTCGGTCAGTTCGTCGCCGCCGTACACGGTCGGCGGCGCGATGACCATCGTCGCGCCCGCGTCGACGGCGAGCAGCAGCTCGAGCATCGCCGCGTCGAAACTCGGCGACGCGAAGTGCAGGGTGCGGCTGTCCGCGGTGACACCGTGACGGGCGGTCTGCTCGGCGGCGAACCCGGCAAGCCCGCGATGGGGGACCGAGACACCCTTGGGTGCGCCGGTGGACCCGGAGGTGTAGATGACGTACGCGGTGCTGTCGAGATGACCGGGCCGCGTACTGCCGCGGGTCGACCGGGTGGCGCCGGCGTCCAGTGTCGCCGGGCTCACCCACCAGATATGTTGGGGCAGTTCGCCGAAGCGTTCCGCGGCGGTGATGCCGAGAAGTGCGCCGGAATCCTCGAGCATGTGGGCGACCCGTTCGGCAGGATATCCCGGATCGATCGGCAGGGCCGCAGCACCGGCCTTCGCGACCGCCCACACCGCGGTCACCGAGTCGACCGATCGTTCGAGGGCCACCCCGATGACGTCGTCGGTGCCGATCCCCAATCCGGTCATGTGGCGGGCCCATGTGTCGGCGCGCCGGTCGAGGTCACGGTAGGTGATGGTGTCCCGGCCGTTCTCGACGGCGATCCGGTCCGGGTGCCGATCGGCGGCGGCCTCGAGAATGTCGGCGAGATGGCGTGGCCGGGTGGCGGCCTCGGCGATGGCGGCGCTGCGGGTGACCACGGTGTGGTCATCGATGCGTCGATCGGGATCGGCGACGACCTGCCAGGCCAGCGAGACGAAGGCGTCGGCGATGGTCTGCACCCGGGCGCGGCTCAACACGTCGCCGGCATAGGTGAACCGGGCGCGGTCGCCGCGGATGCGCAGCTCGAGGTCGAACCGTGCCGAACCCGTCTCGACCTCTTCCGGAGTCACCTGCAGTCCGTCGAGTCCGATCCGATGACCGGCCGTCCGGCCGTCGTCGGCGTCGGCGTCGAAGGCGAGCACGATGCCGAACAGCGGATGACGTTCGGTGCGAGGAGGATTGACCGCTGCGACGACCTGCTCGAACGGAAGGTCGGACTGTGACAGGGCCTCGAGGTCGCTGCGACGCACCGTGTCGAGCAGCTCGCCGAAGGACACCGACCCGTCGACCGGGGTGCGCAGCACCACCGAGTTGACGAACATTCCCACCAGGTCGGACAACCGGGGATCGTTGCGTCCCGCGACGGGCGTGCCGACGACGATGTCGGCGGCGTCGCCACCCACATGCACGTCGGGATCGGAGTGCAGGCGCCGCAGCAGCGCGGCGAAGACGGCGTGCACAGCCATGAATTCGGTTGCCTGGCCGTCGGCCAGGTCCCGCAGCCGAGCACGCAGATCGGTGCCGAACTCCACCTCGACGACGCCGGTGGTGGCGTGCGTGGCGGGGTCCGGTCGGTCGGGGAGCAGGGCGGGGGCGGCGTCGATCCCGTCGAGTTCGCGGCGCCACCATGCGGCGAGCTCGGCCTGCCGCGTGCCGTCCTGCCCGTCCTCGGTGTGGTCGTGTCCGGGCTGGATCGACAGCCCGCGTGCGGGGTCGACCCCGAGGTTCTCGGCCTGCCACCGCAGATAGTCGCGGTAGCCGACCGACAGCGGTTCCTGGCCTGGTGACCGACCGTGGCGCAGGTCCGCATACGCCCCGGCGATGTCACGCGCCAGCGGCGTCATCGACCAACCATCGGCCGCGATGTGGTGCACGACGATGGTCAATTTGTGGTGTGGCCCGGCATCATCGGCACCCGGTTCGGCCTCCGCGCCGACGATGCGGTGCAACGCGATCCGCAACGGCGCCTCGGTCGTGAGGTCGAACCCGGTGGTCGCCAGCCGACGGGATTGGGTGCGCCATCCGGACGGATCGGTTGTCTGCGCGATGAGCGGTGCGACGACGTCCTCGGCGGGACGCACGACCATCTCGGGTAGTCCGTCGCGGTCGGGATAGACGGTGCGCAGCGGCTCATGCCGCCCCACCGCGTGCAGCACGGCCCCCGACAGCGCGTCGACGTCGAGCTCGCCGCGGAGATCGAGCGCGAACGCGATGTTGTACGCGCTCGCCGAGGACGTCGGTTGTGCGGCTCCGTCGGCGGACTCGGAGTGTGCGAGCCGGTTCAGGAACCACAACTGCTGCTGGGCCGGCCCGGGGGCCACCTCGGTGTCCGGATCGTGTCGCAAGGGTGTCAACCCGCGGACCTTCTCTGCCGCACCGACGGTTTCCGTCGATGTGCCGGCGGCGAGGCGCGCCAGTGCCGCCACGGACGGATATTCGAAGATGTCGCGCACCGAGATTCGACGGCCGGCGATCTCCTCGAGCCCGGAGAGGAGCTGCGTCGCCGACAGCGAGTTGCCGCCGAGATCGAAGAAGTCGTGATCGCGCCCGACATCGGTGCCGTCGACGTCGAGATGCTCGGCGAACAGGGCGGCGACCGCCTGCTCTGCCGGCGTCTGCGGCGCCACGAATCGGGTCCCGGCGTCGACCACGGGTCCCGGGTCGGGGAGGGCGCGCATGTCGACCTTGCCGATGGGCGTCGTGGGGATCTCGTCGAGCACGACGATGGCCGACGGGATCATGTGCCGGGGCAGTCGGCCGCCGAGTCGATCACGCACCGCTGCAACGAGTTCACCGTCGGTGCCGCGGGCGGCGTCGCTTCTCGTGACGTACGCGACCAGGCGTGCCTCGGCGGCCGGGCCATGGGTGGTGGTGACGGCGGCCGCGACGACGTCGTCGCTGACCAGCGCCGCATCGATCTCACCCAGTTCGATGCGGTGTCCGCGGATCTTGATCTGGTGATCGGCGCGGCCGCGGAACTCCAACCGGCGACCGGCGGGGGCCGCTGTGTCGCCCGTCCACCGCGCCAGGTCACCGGTGCGGTACATACGGTCACCTGGGTCGCCGAAGGGGTTGGCCACGAACCGCTTTGACGTCAGCGGCCGAACGCCGTGGTAGCCCCGGGCCAGGTGCGGCCCGGCGATGTAGAGTTCGCCGACCGCGCCCGGTGCGACCGGCTGCAGACGTTCGTCGAGCACCATCGCGGCGATACCCCGGATCGGGCGGCCGATGGTCAGCACCTCGTCGGTGGGGTCGATGTCGCCCGACATCGTCGCGACGACGGTTGTCTCCGTCGGGCCGTACGCGTTGAACAGCGCACGACCCGCCGACCAGCGGCGGACGGCCTCGGGATTGGGATGCTCGCCACCGATGACCAGCGTGCGCAGCTCGGGCAGCTGATCGGGCTCCATTGTGGTCAGTAGCGACGGTGTGAGGAACGCGTGGGTGATGCGCCGCACCCGGAGGAACTCGGCCAGGTCGTTTCCGCCGACGACACCGGGCGGCACGATGTGCATCGTCGCCGCGGCCGACACCGCCATCAGCAGTTCGAGCACCGACGCGTCGAAGCTGGGGGACGCCAACTGTAGGGTGCGGCTGTCGGGACCGAGGCCGAAGGCGCTTACCTCTTCGGCGGCGAAGTCGGCGATGCCGCGATGGTTGACCACGACCCCCTTCGGTCGGCCCGTGGTCCCCGATGTGTAGATCAGGTAGGCGGGATGGTCGACGTCGAGCGGTCCGAGGCGCTCGTCGTCGGCGAGCGGGGTGGGCGAAAGTCGGTCCAGTTCGGCGACGACGGCGTCGTCGTCGAGCCGGAGTGTCGTGGCGGTCTGCACGCCCGGATCGCTGACGCGGTCGGTGATCACCAGGTCCGCGCCGGAGTCGGTCATCATGAAGTCGATGCGCTCCGACGGGTATTCCGGATCGACCGGCACCCAGGCAGCCCCGGTCCGGGCGATGGCCCACAGCGTCACGATCCAGTCGACGCCTCTCGGCATCGACACGGCGACGAAGCGTTCCGGACCTGCCCCGTGCGCGATCAGCAGGCGTGCCAGCCGGTTGGCCGTTGCGTCGAGCGAACGGTAGGTCAGCGTGCGGGTGCCGTCGGTGACGGCCGAGCGCTGCGGCTCCGCGTTCGCGGCAGCCGCCAGAATCCGCGTCAGGTGCGCCACCGGGCGCCCTCCGGCGCCGACCGCGGGCACGAGGTCGAGACGCTCGACCGGCTCGAGCAGGGACACGTCGCCGATCACGACGTACGGGTCGTCGGCGACCGCGCGGATCAGCCGACGCAGCCGCGCCGCGACCGCGGTGACCGTCGACCGGTCGAACAGTGCTGCGGCATAGCCAATCTCGATCGCGATTCCACCCGGGCCGCCGTCGGCGGAGTGATGTTCGGTGAACGTGAACTGCAGATCGAACTTGGTGTGTCCGGTGTCGACACGGGATGCCGTGGCCGAGAGGTCGGCGAACTCGAGGTCGATCGCGGTGCTGTCCTCGACGGCGACCGACACCTGGAACAACGGATGGGTGTTCCCGCGCTGCGGGTTGAGTTCGGTGACCAGTCGGTCGAAGGGTAGGTCGGCATGGTCGAACGCGGCGAGATCACGGTCGCGGACGTGTGCCAGAAGGTCGGTGAACGAGCCGTCTTTGGAGACGTCGGTGCGCAGCACGACGGTGTTGACGAACATGCCGACCATCGCATCGGCCTCCGGATCGCCACGCCCGGACACCGGTGTGCCGACCGCGATGTCGGAGCTGCGGCCCATGGTGCGCAACAGGGCGGCGACCAGGGCGTGCGACGCCATGAAGACCGTCGAGTCGTGGTCGTCGGCGATGTCGCGGATCCGGCGGTGAGTGGCCGCGTCGACACCGGTGTGCACGGTACCGCCGGCCGCATCCGGTACGCGGGGGCGCGGCCGGTCGAACGGCAGCTCCGTCTCGCCGGGCAGACCGGCGAGTTCGTCGGTCCAGAACGCGAGATCGTCGTCGGCGGTCGTCTCGAGTTCCGCGTGGCGGCGCGCGCTCACCTGCGAGTAGGTCAGCGGTAGCGGTTCGAGATCCCCGGCGGTGCCGTCGCGGCGGGCGCGGTAGGCGTGTGCCAGGTCGCCGGCGAGCGGCGCCAGTGACCAGCCGTCTGCCGCGATGTGGTGGATCACGACGGTGAGGTGGTGGTCGTCGTCGCCGGTGGTGACGATGCGTGCCCGGATCGGCATGTCCCGGACCAGATCGAATGGGGCCGAGGCGAAGTCGCCGACCGGCCCTGCGTCGTCGGCGGTCAGGACGGGGATCTGCAGATCGACGTCGGCGGGGTCGATCACGTCGGCGTACGGGCTGCCGGCCACCTCGACGACGCGGGTCCGCAGCGGTTCGTGACGCGTGACGACGTCGCGCAGCGCCGCGGTGAGTGCGTCGGTGTCGAGCCGTCCCACCAGGCGCACCGTGAACGGGATGTTGTAGGTGGCCGCATCGGTGGTGTCCATCCGGTTGGTCAGCCACAGCCGCGTGGCCGCGGGCGACAGCGGTACCGGTCCCGTCGGCGCCGCTGCGGTGGACGCCTCGGCCTCATCGGCGCGGGTGGTTCGGTCGACGGTGTCGGACACACCCAGATCGCGCAGTGCGGTGGCGATGTCGGCGATGTCGGCGGCGTCGAAGATGGTTCGGATGCCCACCCGTTGACCGGTCGCCCGGGACAGGCGCGCGGACACGCGAGTCGCCGACAGCGAGTTGCCGCCGAGGTCGAAGAAGCTGTCCGACATCGAGATGTCGGTGGCACCGACGACGGTGGCGACGGTGTCGGCCACCAGCTCCTGCAACGGCGTCTCCGGTGGGATGCGGTCGGTGCCGACGGGCCGTTGCGGCGCCGGCAAGGCGCGACGATCGAGTTTGCCGTTGGCGGTGGTGGGCAGGTCGTCGAGCACCATCACGGCCGTCGGGACCATGTGTTCGGGGAGCCGGTCGGCGAGTTCGGCGCGTAGGTTGCGGTCGTGGAGGTCGTCGTGGCCGATCACGTACCCGGCGATCGCGTCGGAGTCGGCGACGAGGTCGTCGCGGACGAGTACGGCGGCGGCCCGAACACCCCGCAACGTGCTGAGCGCGGCCTCGATCTCGCCGAGCTCGACGCGCTGACCGCGGATCTTGACCTGGGAGTCGCTGCGGCCGAGATAGTCCAGCTCGCCGTCGGGGCGACGACGGACGAGATCGCCGGTGCGGTACAGCCGTTCACCGCCCCCCTCCGGGGCCGCGACGAAACGCGAGGCCGTCAGGTCCGGTCGATCGACGTAGCCGCGGGCGAGCTGTACACCGCCGAGATAGAGTTCGCCGATCGCGCCGACCGGTTGCGGCCGCAGGCGGTGGTCGAGGACATGGGTGCTGGTGTTCCAGACCGGAGAACCGATCGGAACGTTGACGGCGTCGGTGCCGCAACGGTCGTGGAAGGTCACGTCGATCGCCGCTTCGGTGGGGCCGTACAGATTGTGGATCGGGGCGTCGGACAGTGTCCCGGCCGCCGCGACGGTTTCCGCGGTGAGCGCCTCACCGCTGGTGAAGATCTGTCGCACCGAGACCAGGTCCGAACGTGCCGGTCCCTGGTCGTCGGAGTGTGCGGCGGCGAACGTCGACAGCATGGACGGGACGAAATGCATCGTCGTGATCCGGTGGGTGGCGATCGCGTCGCGCAGGTACCACGGATCGCGGTGTCCGTCGGCGCGCGGAACCACCAGCGTGGCGCCGGAGATCAACGGCCAGAAGAACTCCCACACCGACACGTCGAACGTGGCGGGTGTCTTCTGCAGGACCCGGTCGTCAGTGGTCAGCGGGTAGCGGGCCTGCATCCACTGCAGGCGGTTGACGATCGACCGGTGGGAGATCATGACGCCCTTGGGCTTTCCGGTGGACCCCGACGTGAACAGGACGTAGGCGGGGTGGTCGCCGTGGACCGACTCGCGTATCCGCCGGCGAGTCGCCCGGGTCTCGCGAAGCGACGACCCCGACGTCGACAACTCGTCGAGTCCCACAATCCCGGTGTTCGTGGCGGCGACCGGGGGGACGAACGCATCGTCGGCGATCACCAGCGCGGGTTGCGCCGTCGTCAGGATGTGCGTGAGTCGTTCGGCCGGTTCGTGGGGGTCGATCGGCAGGAATGCGGCGCCGGCGCGGATGGTTGCGTGCAATCCGATGACCTGGTCGATGCTGCGGGGCAGGGCGACGCCGACCACGCTCTCCGGCCCGATGCCGCGTGCACGTAGCCGGGCGGCGACCGCCTCGGCGCGCGCGGTCAGATCGGCGTAACTGAGCGCGGTGCCGCTGTCCGGGCTGTCGCCGACGAGTGCTGGGCACTCACCGTTGCGCCCAGCGGCATCGGCGAGCAGGTCGAGAAGGGTGGTTGCGCCGGGGTCGGTGTCCTCACCGTGCGTGTCGCGTCGGATCGTTTCGGCTTCCTCGGCGTCCATCACCTCGACGTCGGCGACCGCCGTCGTGGCCTCGGCGGTGACGAACCGCTCGATGAACGCGACGATGCGCTCGTGGTGCGTTCGGATCTCCCAGGGGGAGTAGACGTTCGGGTTGGCCTCCAGGTCCAGACGCATCCCGCCGGTGAATCCGTCGTAGACGTTGACCGACGCGTCCTCCACCGGTCCGGTGGACAGCACGTTGAGTTCACCGCGCAAGTCGCCGAAGTCGATGTGCTCGAAGAACAGCATCACGTTGACCATCGGCCCGAAGAACCCGCGTCGGCCGCTGGGGGAACCCAGAACTCGGGCGGTGATGTCCTCGTGCCGGAACCGCTGGTGCGCGACAGCCTGTTTGATCTCGCGGTTCACCGACCCGAGCAGATCGGCGACGGTGACCGGTGTGCCATCGTCATCGGCGAGGTTCGCCCGCACCGGAACGACGTTGGAGGTGAGTCCGGCGGAGGTCCGCAGGATGTCGCGGTCGCGGGCCGCCATCGGCAAGCTGAGCATAGTGTCGTCGCGGTCGTTCAGCCGGCCGAGATAAGCAGCCACCGCGGCGGTGATCACCGATGCGGGGCGGACGCGGTGTGCGGAGGCGAGCCCGCGAATCCGGGCGACGAGTTCGGCCGGCAGCGTGTGCGCGCGGACGGTCGCCGTCGGCGCCGCCGCGGCGGTGTGCGACGACAAGGACGTGACCTCGGCGAACTCGCCCGACTCGTCGAGCAGGGTGGCCGACCAGTGGGCCTGGTCATTCTCGAACGCGTCCGACGATCGGTACTCGGCGTCGAAATCGGCGATGTCGGCCATCGAGGCGATGTCGGCCGGCGGCACGTCGCTGCCGTCCGTCATCGCGGTGTAGTGCTGTGCGACCCGCACCATCATGTACATGGCCGCATAGCCGTCGAACGCCAGATGGTGGCCCCAGCAGTACCAGATGTGATGACGGTCGCCGAGCCGAAGCAGATGGGTTTCCAGCAGCGGGTCGCCGAACAGATCGGTGCTCTGGGCTCGATGGTGATCGATCCACTCCATCGCGGCCGCGCGCGGGTCCGGGGCGTCGGAGAAGTCCCGGCGACCCAGCGCAACAGTGCGGGTGCGGTCGACCGTCACTCGTGGCTCGTCGTCGTCGGTGGGGACGAGACGCAACAGACCCGACTCGGTCTCGCGGCATGTCGCCGCGACGGCGCGCTCCATCACGTCGGCATCGACGTCGTCGTGGAACTCGGCGAACGCCGCAACCGCCATCGGAACCTCGGGCTCGAGTTGCTGGGCGTAGTAGATCCCGCGTTGCGCAGCGGTCATCGGCAATGCCGCGTCGGTCCGGGCCGCGTCGGTCCGGGCCGGATCGGTCCGATCGGTGTGGGCGTCGGTCCGGATGGCGTCGTCGGTGGTCACGCAGTCCTCCCTCGTCTCGGCGGTGTGGTCGGCCGGGTGGCCGGTCACGGTGGCCGTCTGTGGGTGCTTCGCGTGTCGTCAGATCGCAGATTGGTCTCGATCCGATTGCCGCCCGATGCCGGGGGCGCGAAGTAGCATCGCCGACGGAACCCCGAATTGCGCCGACAGCATCGGGGATTTTGTCCCCACCTGCGGATTCCCCTACACTTGTGGGGTTGCCTGCGGCATTGACGTGCCGCAAATCGGCTCGCGAACCCACTGGGATGGCCGTCGGAAGACGAAAACCCCAGGCAGGCGCGTGTCCGGTGGGCAGCGGACCGTGTGCGTCGGGTCGGCAATCCGGCGGACATCAACATCCAGGTCAAGGAGATTGACGAGTGATTCAGCAGGAATCTCGCCTGCGGGTCGCCGACAACACCGGTGCGAAGGAAATCCTCTGCATCCGCGTGTTGGGCGGTTCCTCGCGGCGCTACGCCGGCATTGGTGACGTCATCGTCGCCACTGTCAAGGACGCCATCCCGGGCGGCAACGTCAAAAAGGGAGAGGTCGTCAAGGCGGTCATCGTGCGCACCACCAAGGAGCGCCGTCGTCCGGACGGAAGCTACATCCGTTTCGACGAGAACGCCGCCGTCATCCTCCGCGGTGAGAGCGATCCCCGCGGAACCCGCATCTTCGGCCCGGTCGGCCGTGAGCTGCGTGAGAAGAAGTTCATGAAGATCGTGTCGCTGGCACCGGAGGTGATCTGACATGAAGGTGCACAAGGGTGACACCGTGATCGTCATCTCGGGCAAGGACAAGGGCGCCAAGGGCAAGGTCATCCAGGCCTTCCCGCAGGAGCAGCGAGTCCTGGTCGAGGGCGTCAACCGCATCAAGAAGCACACCGCCGCCTCGGCCAACGAGCGTGGCGCATCCTCCGGCGGCATCGTGACCCAGGAAGCCCCGATCCACGTGTCGAACGTGATGGTCGTGGACTCTGACGGAAACCCGACCCGCGTGGGCTACCGCGTGGACGAGGAATCCGGCAAGAAGGTCCGTATTTCCCGCAAGAACGGGAAGGACATCTGATCATGACTTCTACTGAGATCAAGACCCCACCGCGCCTGAAGACTCGCTACCGCGAGGAGATCAAGGACGCGCTCAACACCGAGTTCGACTACGCCAACGTCATGCAGATCCCCGGCGTGGTCAAGGTCGTCGTCAACATGGGTGTCGGCGACGCCGCCCGCGACGCCAAGCTCATCAACGGTGCCGTCGAGGACCTCGCGCTGATCACCGGTCAGCGTCCGGAGATCCGGCGCGCCCGCAAGTCCATCGCGCAGTTCAAGCTGCGTGAGGGCATGCCGATCGGTGCCCGTGCGACGCTGCGCGGTGACCGGATGTGGGAGTTCCTGGACCGTCTCGTGTCCATCGCCCTTCCGCGTATCCGCGACTTCCGTGGCCTCTCGGACCGCCAGTTCGACGGCAACGGCAACTACACGTTCGGCCTCAACGAGCAGTCGATGTTCCACGAGATCAACATCGACAAGATCGACCGGCCGCGCGGTATGGACATCACCGTCGTGACCTCGGCGACCACCGACGAGGAAGGCCGTGCGCTGCTGCGTCACCTGGGCTTCCCGTTCAAAGACAACTCCGTGAAGGACAACTGATGGCAAAGAAGGCTCTGGTCAACAAGGCCAACAAGAAGCCCAAGTTCGCCGTGCGGGCCTACACCCGGTGCAACAAGTGCGGCCGTCCGCACTCGGTGTTCCGCAAGTTCGGTCTGTGCCGTGTGTGCCTGCGCGACATGGCACACGCCGGTGAGCTCCCGGGTGTGCAGAAGTCCAGCTGGTGACACCTCCGATTCCGTAGTACGGCACGCACGCCACACGGGCGTGGCGACAACGGAATCGCAGATCTGACGATCGGCCCCACCTCCGCGACGGAGGTGGGGCCGATCGTGTTATCCGGCAGTCGGTTTGCGGCGCCGACGTTCCCGTCGATTCGGCCCCTGACTGCGCGAGATGACGCGGCGGCCGACGACTCGGGCCTCGGGATCGGGGAGAACGCCCTTCACCGGCTGATGCACCGGCTCGAGCGCATAGTCCTCATCCCACGGGAATCGGCCCCAGTCGTCGGGCCACACCACCTGTAGCGCCGGCGCATCGGGGAACAGGACGTTGCTGATGCTCATGTCGTCCTTGTCGATCAGCTCGACGAGGCGGACCGGTACGTCCAACACGCCGACGCAGATCTCCGTGCCGGCCTGTACGAGTTCGGTCCAGTCGCACCGATGCAACACATCCCCGAGTTCGTTGATCACCGCCGCCGAGGTCGCGGCATCGAGACCGTAGACGATGAGCTCGGGGATGGAATGCAGAGTCAGTCCGGTCGAGTAGGCGAAGGCGCAGTCGGGCGGTTCACATTTGTCCGCACACTCGGCGCACAACTCCGACACCGAGGTGACCGACCACCCGTACGCGCGTATGCGGTGCAGTGTGTCCTGGACGAGTGGCTCGGGATGCCAGCGCGGCAACCCCCGGATCGCGGCGGCGTGGTCCGACATGTTCGCTCCTTTGTTCGAAGGTGCGATCCAGTAGACCAGGCGGGTCCGACAGGTTCATCCGACTCCAAGCGACCGACGGAGACGAGCCATCGGCGCAGCGCGGATCAGCCCGCCGATCGCTGCGCGATCCCGACCACCTCGTCCTCGGTGGGCGGACTCGGCGGGTGATGACTCAAGCAGAGCGGGGTCGTCACCTTGGTGAACCCGGCACCCTCGCGCGCGACGTAGAACACGCCGGTGCTCAGGCGCCCGACGTCGCCGATCGAACTGCCCTTCGCGCGGGCGATCTCCTGCGCGGTCGCGATCTGCACAGGTGCGTTGAGCATGCCGAAGAACTGCGTGGCGGAATTGCCGGGGATCTTGGCGTTGAGACCCTTGGGTGCCTGCGTCGCGAACACCAGGCCGAGTCCGTACTTGCGTGCCTGCGACACCAACGCCAACGTGCTCTGCAGGCAGGCGGTGCCACGGTCGGCGGGCGCATAGTTCTGCGCTTCGTCCATCACGAAGAGTCCGCCGAGCGGCCGCCCCTCGGCGGGGTGCTTCTTGATCCACGCGAACAGCGCCATCTGCAGTTCGTTGACGAAGTTCTGTCTCTTGTCATCGCTGGCCAACGCGGAGAGGTTGATCACCGAGACGCGGGCGCGATACCCCGGAGACGGCGTGAGCAGGATCGCGGGGTCCGCGGGTGCTCCGGTGCCGCCGAAGAGCGGGTCGTATGCGCGTGCGGCCTTGAGGTTCTCGGCCATCTCGGCGGCATAGCGGCGCGCCTCCCGCAGCCCGCTGACGTCGTCGGGCAGGTCCGTCAGCAGGTCGATGAACTCGACGATCCCGCCGGAGTGTCGTCGACCGAAATAGCGCAGAGAGTCCATCAACACGGCCCGTGACTGCGTGGCCTTGGCGGTCTTGCCGCCGACCATCGCCCGGGGGATGAGTCCGGCCGTCGCCGCTTCCACGGCTGCCTCGAACTCGTCTGCGTCGTCGGCGACCTCACTCAGATCCGGGAGCGGGCGAAAGCTCAACGGACGGCCCGACGAACGGCCCGGGGTGAACACGGCGACCTCGGTCCCGGCGATGTAGTCGGCGGCCTTGTCGCGTTCCGCGTCGTCGGCCCACGTGCGCTCGTCGTCCGGCCATGCCGAGCCGAGCCGCGACAGATCGTTGTTCACGTCCAACACGATCGACGAGACACCCTGCAGCGCACATTCTTCGATGATCCGTCGGATCAGGACGGTCTTGCCGGAGCCGGACCCGGCGAAGATCGAGGTGTGTTTGCGCAGGGCCTCGAGTGCGATGGTGACCGGACGTCCGGACCCGACCTCCGCACCCACGGTGATCGTCCCGGCGTCGGCATCGCCACCGATGATCGGCGCAGGTGGCCGTGCGGCGGCGCCGAGCACGACACTCGTGGCCGACTCGCTGAGCGCGGACACCGCGTAGCGGTCGCCGCTGCGATCGGGCGTGACGGCGGAACGGCCCCGTGGCCGTTCGTGTCGCGCCGGCTGGTCGGTCCGGACGAGGTCGTCGACCGTTGCGGCAGGCGGGACGGCGCGCGCGGCGGGCTCGAGGATCTCCGCGATGAAACCGACTCGAGCGGCGGGGTTTCGGCGGGCGGTCCATTCGCTGAGGAATTCCGAACGCTCCGAACGTATCCGCGCGAGTGCGGTGAGGATCGTGATGTCGTCGTCGGTCCAGGCGACGACCCGTCCACCCCGCTGGTGGAGTTCGGTGACCATCTCCGCGGTCTTGGCCCCCGACGGCCAGGGGCCGCGGCGGAGGATGACCAGGGTGCGTGCGGCGCTGCCGAGCGACAGCCCGGCGGCGGTCGTCGCGTTGGCGAGACGGGCCTGCACCGAGCGTGGGTGCGTGGCCGAGACGGCCCGGAAGCTCCACGATTCCTCGGCATCGGTCTCGGGATCGAGAATCCGCGCGATCCGTCCGTGGAGCACGGCTTTGGGACTGGGCTTGGGGTCCTGGCGGAAGGCATCGCCGGTGTCGCCGAGTGCCTCGATCCAGGAGGCAAACCCGGCCTGCAACAGAGCCGGCACGGTCTGATCCTCCGACTCCGGCGTCAGGGCGAGGGACGGATCGGCCGCCGCGAGCAGCTCCGCGAAGCGCTGATCGAGTTGTGCCAGTTCCGGTTTCTCGTCGTCGGTGGGTATCGTCTCGACCGGCGTGTCGGTGGTCAACGACGCCATCTCGCGGAAGACGTCGGCGCGCAGACATGCCCCGATGTGGCGGTCCACGGTCCGCATCAGTTCCCGGGGCGTGAAGTCGACCGACGCGGCCAGCGCGGTATCGGTCACCGGCCATGTCGCATACGGCGGTGTGAAGTCGGCCTCGGCGAAGCAAGGCGCGAAACGTTTGGCCAGCAACGCCCGGCCGAAATCCGCCGAACCGGGACGCTGCAGGCGCGGTGGTTGGCGGAAGCGGTCCATCGCCGACGCCATGACATTGGCTTCCAGATACTCCCACGCCGCGGTGATCGACGAGACCACCGCCGCGGTCCGGCTCATCGTCTCGCGGATCGACATCAGTCCGTGGGCGACCTTCTCCACGGAGTTCTCGTCGTGCCGGTTCTCCGACTTCGCCGCCTCGATCAACGTGTCGATCTGATCGATGGCGAGGACGGTCGCGCCGTCGAACGCGATGATGCGCGAGATGTTCTCGACGATCTCCTGATAGCCGAGTCGAGCATTGCGGATACCCCACTCCGCCAGCTCTTCTCCGTCGTCGACGTCGAGATGCAGAAACGCCTCGCCGAGGTCCTTGGTGGCGAAGTCGTCGGCTTCGGTCAACACCAGCGCACGCAGGATGTGCTGGGAGCGCCGTCGGTGGCGTGAGTGCGTGGTGTAGACAGTGGTCACGTACCGGTTGAGGATCTCGGGTGTGACGGCGACCTCGCCTGTGACCGCCGAGAGGTCGTCCGGGCCGACGCCGGTGGCGCGTCCGAGGTGATCGAGCAGCTGCGCCAGCTGAGAGCGGTGCGTCGGGGTGGGCCGGCTGAGATCCTCCAACATGGCGACGAGGACCGAGCGCCAGAAGTCCTCGCCGTCGAGGAGCTTCACCAGGAAGAAGTAGCCGCCGGCGTCCTGTACGCGTTCGCGGACCTGCCCGAGCAGATGCGTCTTGCCGGCACCGGCGGGACCGCGCACGGCGACACCGAGCGGACTGGCGGCCTTGCTGCGTTGTGCATCGGCGAACGCCCGCATGATGTCGCCGACGATGGGCTCATGCAGGCCCGGCACATGCAGCGGTGCCTGCGGCCCCCACACGTCGTCGGGTGTCGCGGCCCAGTCGAGCCGGATCGATTCCATTGCCTGGCGGGTCGTTTCGTCCATCACAGCTCCTCGATGGCAAAGAGGTGGCACGCCTGGGTGCCCACGATGACGGCCGCCGCACGGTCGGCGTCGGTGAGCAGCGCACGATCCTCCTGCGGGATCAGGCTGACCCCCGGTGCGCGCTGCAGGTTCACCAACGCGCTGTCGAGAGTGGCCGCGTCGACGTCGTCGAGTCCGGCGCGCAGGGCCGACAGGGTGACCCAGGCGCCGGGTCGGGCGGCCAGTTCCGCGTACGCGCCGCGGATACGTTCCTCGAGCGGCGATGCCGCCTTCTGCTCGGTAAGCGGAGTCGCCCCAGCCCGGAACACCTCTGCCCGGAATACCTCTGCCCGGAACACCTCGTGGAGACGGAGATCCTCGGCGGTGAGATATCGTCCGACACCGGCCATGACCGCGTACAGCGCCCGGATCGGTGGCTGCGCACCCTTCGGCGGTGCTTCGGTGAGTTCTCGTGCGCACCAGGCCCACCCGCGGTCGGTGAGGGTGTGTACGAAGCTGTTGCGCGGCCCTTTCGCCGAGTCGATGAGTCCGAGGTCGTTCAATGTCTCGCGGCTCTTCTTCGTCAGTTCGGGTGCCAGTGCCCGCAATTCCGGATTGGGCACGTCACGGGCCTGCGACATGAGGACGAACAGGACCGCACTCTGTGATGGCGTGAGCGACACGTGTTCCAACGTCAATGACTCCTCGGACGGGTGACCGGGTGTGGGACGGGTGCCGACGCAACACGGTCGGCGAGGACATGGCGGATCTCGTCGACCACGAGTCCGACATCGGTGAGGACCTGCGCATTCGGGTAGCGGAGCACGATGAACCCGTGACGTTGCAGCATGTTGTCCCGGGCGCGGTCGGCGGCGTATTTGCCGGGCTGCCGGTGGTCGTCACCGTCGACCTCGACGACCACCCGGGCACGTGGCCAGTGCACGTCCACGATCGCCGTCGGCGCCATCGGATCGATGTCGTCGAGCCGGCGGTTCCATTGCCGGTCGCGGGCCCACGGATGGCGCCGCAGGGCGCGCTCCAACGTCTGCTCGGCGATGCTGTGCGGAGCAGGCATGCCCTCGAGCCGGCTGGCGGACATCACCTGCGGCGCAGGCTCATCTGGTTCGGAAACGGGCCCCGACGGGGCCACCGGCGATGAGCGGAGACGGCCGCGGACCGTCGAGCATCGGGTCACGTCGGGGAGGGTGTCGGCCGGTAGCCATACCGGGAGGTCGCCGTGCTCGGCGACCCAGCCGACGCCTGCGGCCACGACGTCCTGGGTGGTCCGGTCGAGGTCCGGGGGAGCGGTGACGGCGAGGACCACGGTGTCGCGGCCATATCCGTGGCGCAGGAGCCGGACCAGGCCGCGGGCGCGGAGCTCGGGTGACTGATGCGAGCGGCACGGTGATCCGGTCGCTGCCGCCCGGGCCAGTTCGACGACGAAGGGCCGATGGTCGGCCCCGATCGCGGCCAGGTCGCGGGCGCGGTCCTCGGCGTCGGCGACGTCGATGCCCACGGATGCGTCGTAGCCCAGCCATGCGGGTGCCGTGGACACCACGATCTGCTCGATCGCGTCGAGGATCTCCTCGACGACGCCACGGGCCGACAGCGACCGCGGGCCACAGTAGGCCAGGATCACCGGAAGATCGCGCCCGACGTCGGCGATCAGGGCATCGATGTCTGCGCGGTGCACGTCGACCAGCCGCACCACCCGGCCCGTCCGTGCGGCACCGGCGATCCAGTCGCGTCGCGCGGTGTGTTCCGATAGCCGGTCCTCGACCGTCGGTGGCGGGGGAACAGGCTTCATCGGTGAGGAATATATCGCTTCGCGCCGACAGCGGCTCATCGGCACGGAGCGTCCCACGGTCCACCGGCGCCTGAGGCGCGAGGAGCGCAAGCGACGAGCCGCCCACCGGTCCCTGAGGTGCGAGGAGCGCAAGCGACGAGCCACGAAGGGCTCCGTGGAGGCACCCTCCGCACGCGCCGGGCTCAGGGAGCGGGTGACCCGTCCGTCGGCGACTCGCGGACCGCCCGCTTCTTGATCCCGAAGAGCGTGAACAGCGCCGCGCCGGTCGCGAACACCACCAGTAGCGCGAGACCGATCGTGTAGCTGTGTTCCTCGGCGTTGTAGGTCGCGCCCATCACCATCGGCGGGAAGAAGCCGCCGAGCCCGCCGGCGGCGCCGACGATGCCGGTGACGGATCCGACCCGTTCGGCCGGTGCGGCCTGCGCCACCCAGGTGAACACCGAGCCGGAGCCGAGGCCCATACACGCTGCCATCAACACGAAGTTGAGACCGGCGGGGAGTTCGAGCGGAGGCTCGGTGATCATCCAGATCGCGAGCACCGCAGCGCCGGCGCACGAGATGAAGGTGATCATGCGCGGACCGAAGCGGTCCGAGAAGACGCCGCCGATCGGGCGTGCGATCACCGCGGCGAGTGCGAAGCCCGCGGTTCGGGTGCCGGCGGCCTGCAGATCGAAGTCGTAGACGTCCTTGAGGTAGGTCGGCAGATAGGTGGAGAACGCGACGAACCCACCGAACGTCGCCGCGTACAGGAACGACATCTGCCAGGTGATCGGAAGTTTCGCGGCGGCAACCAACTTGGGTGTCACCGCGGCGCGGTTGGGTTGCCATACGGGGGAGTCGTGCATGAACATCCACACGATGACCGCCACCGCGACCAGCGCCACCGCGACGATGACGTGTGTGGTGACGTAGCCGAACCAGTCGACGAATCGCGGGGTGAAGAACGCCGACAGCGCGGTTCCGCCCATGCCCGCGCCGAAGATGCCGGTCGCGAATCCACGTTTGGACGGTTCGTACCAGGCGTTCACGAAGGGGATGCCCACGGCGAACGTCGTGCCGGAGATGCCGAGGAAGAAGCCGATGACGAGCATCATCGGGTAGGAACCGAGTTCTCCTGCGACGGCGACGAGTACGACGAACGGTGCGGTTGCGACCAGCAGCACCGGGAACATGAGCCGGCCGCCGTAGCGGTCGGTGAGCGCGCCGGTGAGGATGCGCCCGACGGAGCCGACGACGATGGGTATCGCGACCAGGATCGATTTCTCGGTCGACGACAGGTTCATGATCTCGGCGTAGCGGACGCCGAGGGGTGCGATCAGGTTCCACGCCCAGAAGCTGATGCAGAACGCCAGTGTGGCCAGCGCGAGGTTCACACTCTGGCCCGATTTGAGTGCGGCGGGATTGCTGGTCGTGGTGGTCATCGTTGCGGGTCTTTCGTGGGTGTCATCGTTGACGATCCTTCGTTCCGACGGGAGCCCAACCGGGCCGGGACGAACGGCTGCCGGGTGCGTCGGCGACGTCGCGGCTCCGGTAGACGATGTAGGGCCGGAACAGGTAGTGCACCGGCGCGGTGAAGGCGTGGACGAGCCGGGTGAACGGCACCATGGCGAACACGAGCATCCCGACCAGGACGTGGATGTGGAACCGGAACGGGGCCGCGTTCATCGCGTCGATGTCGGGTTGCAGCAGGAAGATCGACCGGAACCACGGGGAGACGGTCTCCCGGTAGTTCACGCCCTCGGCGTCGGGCAATGTCCCGATGAGGGTGATGTAGACGCCCAGCACCAGCGCGGCGGTCAGGACGACGTACATCACTTTGTCGTTGGCGGTGGTCGCCATGAACACCGGCCCGGTTCGCCGGCGGCGATAGATGAGGATGGCCAGCCCGCCGAGGGTGGCGACACCGGCGACGAGGCCGAAGCCGGCCGCGACGATGTGGTACATGTGCTCGGACACGCCGATCGCGTCGGTCCACCTTTCCGGGATGACCAGACCCATTGCGTGCCCGATGATCACGACGAGGATGCCGAAATGGAACAGCGGGGATCCGATGCGCAGCAGACGGGACTCGTACAGCTCGGATGAGCGTGTGGTCCAACCGAACTTGTCGTAGCGGTAGCGCCAGATGGTGCCGCCGATCAGCAACAGCAGCGTGACGTATGGCAGCACCCCCCACAGCAGCACGTCCATTCAGGTCACCTCGCTCGCGACATCGACTCGGGTGCAACGGGGTTGGGTGAGATCGGCAGGAGGCGGGGGTCGAATGGCTCGAGCCCCACGGTCTCGATCGGCGTGGGCGCGTCACGCATCGCCATCACCGCCTGCCGGTCGGTCGGCGAGACCCCGGGCAGCGTGGTACAGACGGCGGCGACGACCTGCGCGTACTGGCTCTGTTGTTCGATGAGCGAGAGGCGTAACAGTTCGAGCGCCTGCCGGTGTTCGGTGAGGAGGTCGGTGCCGGCACGCGGGTCGACGCGCGCGGCGAACTCCAACACGATCGGCAGATGGTCGGGCAGTTCGCCGCGCAGGTCGACGAGGAACCCACCGTCGCGGTATCGCTGTTTGAACTCGCCGAGCACCGCGCCGCGACGGCGGGTGTCGCCTGCCGACCAGTAACTGAGATAGAGGGTGTGCTCGCGGGAGAGGTCGAATGTGTCGATGTACTGCTGCCGCAACGGCATCGGATCGGACTCGCGGACGTACGCGACGAACTCGCGGAGCGCAGACGAGGCGGCGTCGTCGACGGGTTGCTCGGCGAGCGCGGCGTCCAGCAATGGCATCATCGCGAGCACGTCGTCGTCGGGATAGCTCAGGCACACCGACGCCGCCTGGTGGATCACCGCCCGGTCCGCACCGCGAGATCGCCGCAGCCTCATGTGCGTTCCGATCGCCGCGGGAACAGGCCGTCGGGTGCACCGTTGCCGTCCCAGTTCAGCAGATTGGTGCGTCCGGCCAATGTCTCGGAACCGGCTGCGGTGTCGGTGGTCTGGCGTTGCTTCAGAGCGTGGAACGTCTCCACGGACACCGGTGCCGGGCGGCCGCTGGCCTCTCCGAACGCCGACGACTCGAACATTCCCGGTCCGTCGTCGTAGTCCAGCGAGCAACCCATCTCCTCGAGATCGTGTGCCTGCTCGAGGTGAGCCGTGGGGATCACGTACCGCTCGTCGTACTTGGCGATCGCCATCAACCGGTACATGCGGTAGATCTGCTCCTCGCTCATCCCGACCGCTGCGGGGATCGACGCGTCGAGCTCGCGGCCCAGCGTGACATCGCGCATGTAGGCGCGCATCGCCGCGAGTGTGCGCAGCACGTTCTCGATGACCGCGGTGTCGCCCGCGGTGAAGAGCTCGGCGAGGTAGTCGACCGGGATGCGCAGACTGTCGATGGCGCCGAACAGATTTCGGTGACTCTCGCCGTCGTGGCCCTGTTCGGTGAGCAGATCGACGATCGGTGAGAGCGGCGGCACGTACCAGACCATCGGCATGGTGCGGTACTCCGGATGCAGGGGCAGTGCGACACGGTACTTCTTGGCGAGCGCGTACACCGGTGACCGACGTGCCGCGTCCAGCCAGTCGTCCGGGATGCCCTGTGCGCGTGCCGCCTTGATGACCTCGGGATCTTCCGGATCGAGCATGAGGTCGAGTTGGGCCCGGTAGAGGTCCTGTTCGTCGGGGGTCGATGCCGCATCGGTGACGGCGTCGGCGTCGTAGAGGAACAGACCCAGGTAGCGCAGCCGCCCGACGCACGTCTCCGAGCACACGGTGGGTAGCCCGACCTCCACCCGCGGATAGCAGAAGGTGCACTTCTCGGCCTTGCCGGATTTGTGATTGAAGTAGATCTTCTTGTAAGGACAGCCGGTGATGCACTGTCGCCAGCCACGACACCGGTCCTGGTCGACCAGCACGATGCCGTCCTCGGATCGCTTGTAGATCGCTCCGGAGGGGCACGACGCCATGCAGGACGGGTTGAGGCAGTGTTCGCAGATCCGCGGCAGGTAGAACATGAAGGTCTGTTCGAAGCTGAACTTGATCGCATCCTCGGACTCGCGTCGCAGCTTCGCCACGATCGGGTCCAGCGCACCCATCTCCGGTGCGCCGCCGAGATTGTCGTCCCAGTTCGCCGACCAGGTGACCTTGGTGTCCTCGCCGGTGATCAGCGACTTCGGGCGGGCGACGGGGAAGTCGTCGCCGAGTGGTGCGTCCACCAGCGTCTGGTAGTCATAGGTCCACGGCTCGTAATAGTCGTCGAGAGTCGGTTGGACGGGACTGGCGAACAGCGTCAACAACTTCTGCAGGCGACCCCCGGTGCGCAACCGCAGCCGGCCCCGCTTGTTCAGCGTCCAACCGCCGCGCCACTGCTCCTGATCCTCGTATCGTCGCGGATAGCCCTGCCCCGGGCGCGTTTCCACATTGTTGAACCACACGTACTCGGTACCCGCCCGATTGGTCCAGGCCTGCTTGCAGGTCACCGAACAGGTGTGGCATCCGATGCACTTGTCCAGGTTCATCACCATGCCCATCTGGGCCATCACGCGCATCAGTAGGTCACCTCCTGGCTCCGCTTGCGAATCGTCGAGACCATGTCGCGCTGGTTGCCTGCCGGGCCCAGATAGTTGAAGGCGTACGACAGTTGGGCGTAACCGCCGATCATGTGGCTGGGCTTGACCAGCAGCCTGGTGACCGAGTTGTGGATGCCGCCGCGACGCCCGGTCGCCTCCGACTTCGGGACGTCGATCGTGCGTTCCTGGGCATGATGGACGTAACACACCCCCGCAGGCATGCGGTGACTCACGATCGCTCGGCACACGATGACGCCGTTGGCGTTGACGCATTCGATCCAGTCGTTGTCGGACACGTCGATCGAGGCCGCGTCATCGGGGCTGAGCCAGGCGGTGGGCCCGCCCCGCGACAGCGACAGCATGAAGAGGTTGTCCTGATACTCGGAGTGGATCGACCATTTGGAATGCGGGGTCAGGTAGCGGACCGTGATCTGCTTGCTCCCATCCGGCCCCAACTTCGGTTCGCCGAAGAGGCGATGCATGTCCAGCGGCGGACGATAGATGGGCAGCGACTCGCCGATGTCGATCATCCAGTCGTGATCGAGGTAGAAGTGCATCCGGCCGGTCAGCGTGTGAAAAGGCTTGAGGCGCTCGATGTTCACCGTGAACGGCGCGTAGCGGCGACCGCCGGTCTCCGATCCGGACCACTCCGGGGAGGTGATCACCGGCACGGGCGCCTGCTGCGTGTCGGCGAACCGAACCCGCTTCTCCTCGGAACCCCGGGCCAGGTCGTCGAGCAGGAAGCCCACGCGCTGCTGGAGTTTGCGGAATCCGTTGACGGCCAGTTCGCCGTTGGTGGTCCCGGACAGCGTCAGGATCGCCTCGGCGAGCTTCTCGTCGGTGTCGATCGCCGGACGGCCGTCGGCGGCACCGCCGAGCATGACCCCGTTGGAGTCGGCGAGTTTCGCCGTCTGCTCGGGCAGGTCGTAGGTGATGTTCTTGACGGTGAAACCCAACGAGTCGGCCAGCGGTCCGATCGCGGCGAGTTTGTCGGCGATCGCCGTGTAGTCGCGCTCGACGACACTGAAGACCGGCATGTTGCGACCCGGTCGCGCCGGCGCATCGCCGTGCCACCAATCCATCACCCGGCCGTGCGGTTGGGCGGTCTCGCCGGGGGTGTCGTGTTGCAACGGCACGCTGACCAGGTCGCGGCGCACGCCGAGATGGGTGCGCGCCAGATCGGACAACTTCTGCGCCAGCAGGTGGAACATCTCGAAGTCGGTCTTGGCCTCCCACGGCGGGTCGATCGCCGGTGAGAAGGCGTGCACGAACGGATGCATGTCGGTCGAGGACAGATCGTGTTTCTCGTACCAGGTGGCGGCGGGGAACACCACGTCGGACAGCAGCGTGGTCGACGTCATCCGGAAGTCGGCCGACATCAGCAGGTCGAGCTTGCCCTCCGGTGCCTCGTCGTGCCAGGTGACGTCGCGGGGGCGCGGCGTGTTGGGATTCTCGTCGCCGAGCACGTTGTGGTGGGTGCCCAGCAGATGGCGGAGGAAGTACTCGTTGCCCTTCGCCGACGACCCCATCAGATTGGAGCGCCAGAGCACCAACGTGCGGGGCCAGTTCTCCGGGGCGTCGATGTCGGAGATCGCCGGGGTCAACTCGCCTGAGGTGAGTTGTTGCGCCACATAGCTTCCCACGTTCTCGGCGGTGCCGTCCCCGACTGCGGCGTCGGCCGCCGCGGCGACGTCGAGCGGGTTGGCGGAGAACTGGGGGTAGAACGGCATCCAACCCAGACGTGCCGCCTGCGCGATGGCGTCGGCGGTGTGCTGCTCACCGAGTACGCCGCGGGCGAGCGGAGAGGTCAGTGACCCGGTGGAGTAGCCGTCGTTGCGCCACTGGTCGGTATGCATGTACCAGTAGGAGGTCCCGGTCATGGTGCGCGGCGGCCGGGTCCAGTCCAACGCGTTGGCCAGGGATATCCAGCCGGTGATCGGCCGGCACTTCTCCTGGCCGACGTAGTGTGCCCACCCGCCGCCGTTGCGGCCCATACATCCGGTGAGGATGAGCAGCGACAAGATGGCCCGATAGGTCGCGTCCCCGTGGAACCACTGGCAGATGCCGGCACCCATGATGATCATCGAGCGGCCGTCGGACTCGTCGGCGTTGGTCGCGAACTCACGTGCGACCCGGATCGCGGCCTCGGCCGGCACGCTGGTGATCTCGGCCTGCCAGGCAGGGGTGTACGGGATGGTGGCGTCGTCGTAGCCGCTCGGCCACTCGCCGGGCAGACCGTCGCGGGCCACCCCGTACTGCGCGAGCATCAGGTCGAACACCGTGGTGACCAGGTGGCCCCGGAGGCGCCGGGCGGGCACACCCCGCCGCAGCACGGTACCGCTGCCGTCGGGGGAGTCGAAGGCGGGGAACGACACCTCCACCGGCTCGGCGTCGTCGCCGTACAGGCTGAGAGCGGGGGTCACGCCCTCGAGGTCGAGATTCCAGCGCCCGATGCCGGACTCGGCGTACCGGAAACCCATGGACCCGTTGGGAACCACAGGCTCACCGGTGCTCTCGTCCAGCAGGACGGTTTTCCAGACGTCCTCGTCCGCGACGCTCTCGGTCACCTCGTCGGCGGTCACGAACTTCCCGGGAACGTATGTCGCGCCGACGCTCTCGCCGCCGTCGTGCTCATCGAGGTGGATCAGGAACGGCAGGTCGGTGTACGTGCGGACGTAGTCGTCGAAGAACGGCGTGCGCCGCGCGACGAAGAACTCGGTGAGGATCACGTGACCCATCGCCATGGCCAGCGCAGCATCGGTTCCGGCCTGCGCGGGCAACCACTCGTCGGCGAACTTGGTGTTGTCGGCGTAGTCGGGGCTGACCGTGACGACCTTGGTCCCGCGATAGCGCACCTCGGCCATCCAGTGCGCGTCCGGCGTGCGGGTGACCGGCACATTGGAGCCCCACATCATCAGATATGTCGCGTCCCACCAGTCGCCGGATTCCGGGACGTCGGTCTGGTCGCCGAAGACCTGCGGGCTGGCGACCGGGAGGTCGGCGTACCAGTCGTAGAACGACGTCATCACGCCGCCGATCAGCTGGATGAACCGGGTGCCCACGCAGTGCGACACCATCGACATCGCCGGGATCGGCGAGAAACCGGTGCATCGGTCGGGACCGTAGGTCTTGATGGTGTGGACGTGTGCGGCGGCGGCTATCTCGATGGCCTCGTCCCAGGAGACACGCACGAGACCGCCTTTGCCGCGGGCCTGTTGGTAGGAGCGCCGGCGTAGCGGGTCGCCGACCACGTCGGCCCACGCCAGGACCGGATCCCCCAGGCGCCCCTTGGCTTCCCGGAACATCTCCACCAGGACGCCGCGGGCGTATGGGTACCGGACGCGGGTGGGCGAGTAGGTGTACCACGAAAAGGCCGCGCCCCGTGGACATCCCCGCGGCTCGTACTCGGGCCGATCTGGCCCGACGGACGGGTAGTCGGTCTCCTGGGTCTCCCAGGTGATGATCCCGTCCTTGACATAGACCTTCCAGGAACACGATCCGGTGCAATTGACTCCGTGGGTCGATCGGACCACCTTGTCGTGGCTCCACCGGTCGCGATAGAAGACGTCGCCGGCGCGCCCGCCGCGACGGAACACCGCACGGCCGTCGTCCGTCTCGTCCCACCGGGTGAAGAATCTGCCGATGTCCAACAGAGCCTTCGCCGCTTCACCGTCCACCCCCGATGATCGGGCCATGTCCCGACGATACGAGTGTTCGGTCTCCGTTTCGTGAAATGCGGGAATTCAGTGCGTGAACGTGATGAGCTCACATCGTCTTTGGGCGTGTGTGAGGTTTGTCGCGGTCTGGGGTCAGCCCGTCACCACGGTCAGCAGCACGGCGGAATCCTGTTGCGCGGCAAGTCCGTGACGTTCGGGCGGAATCACCACCAGGTCCCCGTCGACACCTTCCCAGTCCCCGTTCGCGGTGGTGAGCGTGACGTGGCCGCGGAGAACCTGAAGGCTTGCCTCGCCGGGACTCTCGTGATCGGTGAGCCGGTTTCCGGCGACGAGAGCGATGACGGTCTGGCGCAGTCGGTGGTCGGCGCTGCCGTAGAGCGTCTGCGCGGCCCGGCCGCTGCGAGCGGAATGCGCAGAGGTGAGAAGTTGGTCGACCAGTTCGGGCAGGTGCGTGGCGTCCATACCGTCAACTCTGGCACCGATTCCGGCCACGAGCGCGGTTTCCGGTCGAAGTGATACGTGTCGACCGGCGCGACTACACCGTGACCCGCAGAATGCGATCGTCGCCGGTGGCCGGACGCCCGCGCCCGTCGGTGTTGCTGGTGCTCACCCACAACGAACCGTCGGGCGCCGCGGCGACGGCACGGAGGCGTCCGTAGGTGTCCGTGAACTGGCTGCGCGGTTCCCCCACGGCGCTCGTCGATCCGTCGCCGAGCGGGATCGTCCACAGTCGCCGCCCCCGCAATGCCGCCATGTAGGCGGTGCCACCGATGATCGCGAGCCCTGCGGGAGAGGCCTCATCCGTCGACCAGGTGACGGCCGGGGAGATGAAGCGGGGATCGTCGGACTCGCCCTCGAACTCGGGCCAGCCGTAGTTGCCGCCCCGTTCGATCAGGTTCAGTTCGTCGCGCCGGTCCTGTCCGAACTCGCTGGCCCACAACCGACCCGAGGCGTCGAACGCCAGCCCCTCGTTGTTCCGGTGGCCCATCGACCAGACCTCGTTGTCGAACGGGTTGTCCGGCGCCGGTCGGCCGTCGTCGTCGACCCGGAGGATCTTGCCGTTCAGCGCGTTGACATCCTGGGCGACATCAGGTTCGGCCGCATCGCCGACGGCGACGTAGAGGTAGCCGTCCGGTCCCCGGACGATGGGGCCGCCGTGGTGATTGAACGCCATGTCGAGGCCGGTGATCAGCGGGCGTGGATTCGAGACCCGGTTGCCGTCGAAGTCCATGCGGACCAGTCGGTTGTCGTTCTCGGTCGTGTAATAGACGAAGACCGCACTCTCGTCCGGTGCGAGTGCGATGCCTTGCAGACCTCCTTCGCCGCGGGGGGCCGCATCGGACACGTCACCGACCGTCGCGACGTCGCCGCTCGGGGAGACCCGCACGATCGTGGCGTCGTCGCGCTGGGTCACCAGTGCGGAGCCGTCCTGTAGGAAGGCGATCGCCCACGGCACGTTCAGTCCCTCGGCGACGACGCCGGAAACCGTGGGTTCTGTTGCCGGTGCGGCAGGTGTCGCCGGATCGGGCGAGGACGGGGGAGTGGACGGCGCCGCGGTCTGGTCGGCATCCGCGCACGAGGCCACCCACACGGAGAGGCCGGCCACGGCGCCCGCGGTCAGGAACTGTCGGCGATCCATGTTCTCGATGGTGCCCGAAATGCCAGATGTCTGGGCCGAACCGTGGCTCGGTGAATCGGTGCACCTGGCTTCGACGACCGGCTACCGTGCCGGTGATGAAGATGATGGCCGCCGTGTGGGGTGACGACCTGTCGGTGTTTCTGTCGGCAGACTTCCGGGATGCCTGCCTCGGCGCCGGCGCCGAACGGGTGCAGGTGAACCTGTGCGATGGCGCCGTGGCGGGGGCCATGCGCATCAGTGAACTCGATCCGCCGATCGACGCGGTCGTGAGTTTCTGGGTTCCCGCGCCGCAACCCGTGCTCGATCTCCTCGCCGACCTGGTGCCGCGAGTGGCCGCCTGGTCGGTGACAGAACGCCTACCCCTGACGTATGCGACGCCGGGTGACGGTAGTCGGGTCGACGCACTTGCGAATGTCGCCTTCCTGCGCCGGCCGGGTGATCTGGCCCAGGCCGAGTGGCTCAGGCGCTGGTTGGAGGAGCACACCCAGGTCGCCATCGAGACCCAGGCGACGTTCGGGTACGTCCAGAACGTCGTCGACGAGCCGCTGACCCCGGATGCCCCGCTCGTCGATGCGATCGTCGAGGAACTGTTCCCGATGGCCGCGGTCGCCGACATGCACGCGTTCTACGGCAGTGGGGGAGACCAGGCGGAGTTGGAGCGACGGATGACGCGGATGCTGGAGAGCGTCGTGCGGTTCGGGGCCGACCGCAACCTCGACGTGGTGCCGACGTCGCGCTACGACTTCGATTTCTCCGCCGGTTGATCTCGATACACCGACTCGCTGCCGCTCGCCGGCTACTCGATCAGCGAGTGGGGGTGGCCGATCGCCGCTGGAGCACCCCACCTGCTGGTTGAGTAGCGCCGCGCGAGTTCATCGCCGGTGGGGGTGGGGTACTTCTGCTGGTTGAGTAGCGCCGCGCGAGCTTGCGAGCCGGCGCGTATCGAAACCCGGTGACCCGAGCCCGCCAACACCCCCCGCGAGGACCATCCCGCAGCGATTTGGGTCTGGCCAGCCAATTCTCTACACTTGAACGGTTGCCTGCGCTCTGCGGGCTCGCCATCACAACAGAATAGTCGCCGGTGCCGGTGAAGAGCCAAGGGCATCGGCGGCGAGAACCTTATGCACAACTATCCACTTCGTGGAAGGCCCACCGCAGGTCAGGGATCATTTTCCCGCGTCCGGCGCTGTATGGGAACCGCTACGAGAAAGGTTGACGGTCAACCATGACCATGACTGACCCGATCGCAGACTTCTTGACACGTCTGCGTAACGCCAACTCGGCGTTCCACGACGAGGTGACCCTGCCGTCGTCGAAGATCAAGGTGAACATCGCCGAGATCCTCAAGCGCGAGGGCTACATCACCGACTACCGCACCGAAGATGCGGAGATCGGCAAGAACCTCGTCGTCTCCCTGAAGTACGGCCCGAGCCGTGAGCGCAGCATCGCTGGTCTGCGCCGCGTGTCGAAGCCGGGTCTGCGGGTGTATGCAAAGTCCACCAACCTGCCCAAGGTGCTGGGCGGCCTCGGCGTGGCCATCATCTCCACGTCGTCGGGTCTGCTCACCGACCGTCAGGCAGCCAACCAGGGCGTGGGCGGCGAAGTCCTCGCCTACGTCTGGTAAGGGAGGCCTCACATGTCGCGTATCGGAAAGCATCCCATCCAGATCCCCACTGGCGTCGACGTCACGATCGACGGCCAGGACGTCAAGGTGAAGGGCCCCAAGGGTGAACTGAGCGTCACCATCGCGGAGCCGATCACCGTCGCCAAGGAAGACAACGAGATCGTTGTCAGCCGGCCGAACGACGAGCGTCGCAACCGTTCCCTGCACGGCCTCAGCCGCACGCTGGTGAACAACCTCGTCATCGGCGTCACGCAGGGCTACACCACGAAGATGGAGATCTTCGGTGTCGGCTACCGCGTGCAGGCCAAGGGCACCGACCTCGAGTTCGCCCTCGGCTACAGCCACCCGGTGCCGATCGAGGCGCCCGAAGGCATCTCCTTCGCCGTGGAATCGCCCACGAAGTTCTCGATCTCGGGTATCGACAAGCAGCAAGTCGGCCAGATCTCGGCGAACATCCGCCGCCTGCGTCGTCCGGACCCCTACAAGGGCAAGGGCATTCGCTACGAGGGTGAGCAGATCCGTCGCAAGGTCGGAAAGACGGGTAAGTAAGCCATGAGTGACACCGCAACCAAGACTGTTCGCAAGCCCATCGGCAAGGACGTGTCGACCCGCCGTCGCAAGGCGACCGCGAACCGGCACTTCCGGCTCCGCAAGAAGGTCGACGGCACGCCGCAGCGTCCGCGCCTGTCGGTCAAGCGCAGCTCGCGCCACATCCACGTGCAGCTGATCGACGATCTGGCCGGCAAGACGCTGGCCGCCGCGTCGTCCATCGAGGCCGACGTGCGTTCGGTCGACGGCGACAAGACCGCCCAGGCCCGCAAGGTCGGCGAGCTGATCGCCGCCCGCGCCAAGGCAGCAGGGGTCGAGACCGTCGTGTTCGACCGTGGCGGCAAGGACTACCACGGACGGATCGCCGCGCTCGCGGACGCCGCCCGCGAGGGAGGCCTGACCTTCTGATGACCATCTACACCAGCACGACCAACATGACCGGAGGGAACCTCTGATGCCCGGACGTCAGCGTGACGGCGGAAACGGACCCGCCGGAAACGACAACAACACCGCAGCCGGCAACGATCAGCGCGACCAGCGCCGCGGACGCGGCCGTCGCGACGACCGTGGCGGACGTGAGCGCGAGGAGCGCAACCAGCTCGAGCGCGTGGTCACCATCAACCGTGTCTCCAAGGTGGTGAAGGGTGGCCGTCGCTTCTCCTTCACCGCTCTCGTGGTGGTCGGCGACGGCCAGGGCATGGTCGGTGTCGGCTACGGCAAGGCCAAGGAAGTCCCGGCCGCGATCCAGAAGGGCGTCGAAGAGGCTCGCAAGAACTTCTTCCGCGTGCCGCTGATCGCCGGCACCGTGACGCACCCCGTCCAGGGTGAGGCCGCCGCCGGTGTCGTGATGCTCCGCCCGGCCAGCCCCGGTACCGGTGTGATCGCCGGTGGCGCGGTGCGTGCCGTGCTCGAGTGCGCGGGCGTGCACGACGTGCTCGCCAAGAGCCTCGGCAGCGACAACGCGATCAACGTCGTCCATGCGACCGTTGCCGCGCTGAAGATGCTGCAGCGCCCCGAAGAGGTCGCCGCACGTCGTGGTCTGCCGATCGAAGACGTCGCGCCGGCCGGCATGCTCCGCGCCCGCGCCGGACAAGGAGTCTGATCACCATGGCAGAACTCAAGATCACCCAGGTGAAAAGCACCATCGGGACCAAGAGCAACCAGCGTGACAGCCTGCGGACCCTCGGACTCAAGGGCGTCCGCCAGACCGTCACCCGTGAGGACACGCCGATCAACCGCGGCCTGATCAACGCCGTGCGGCACCTCGTGACAGTCGAAGAGGTCAAGTAATGACAATCAAGCTCCATCATCTTCGCCCCGCGGAGGGCGCGAAGACCGAGAAGACCCGTGTGGGTCGCGGTGAGGGCTCGAAGGGCAAGACCGCGGGCCGCGGCACCAAGGGCACCAAGGCACGTAAGAACGTGCCCGCTGCCTTCGAGGGTGGCCAGATGCCGATCCACATGCGCCTGCCGAAGCTCAAGGGCTTCAAGAACAACAACCGGGTCGAGTACCAGGTCGTCAACGTCGGCGACATCGCCAAGCTGTTCCCGCAGGGCGGCACCATCGGCGTCGACGAACTCGTCGCCGCCGGTGCGGTTCGCAAGAACCAGCTCGTCAAGGTCCTCGGCGACGGGGAACTCGGCGTCAAGGTCGACGTCACCGCCAACAAGTTCACGGCTTCGGCCAAGGAGAAGATCGCCGCTGCCGGTGGCAGCGTCACCGAACTCTGAATCGCCTTGATTCCGTCGGCGGTCGGCAGTGCACACTCGCTGCCGACCTCCGGCGGTCTCGCCGTTCGGGGCCGACCATCGCCACGGTGCGGGTCGCCACTCGGACAAGCGGGACAACGGCCGTCGCGCTGACGAGGGCCGATGGCGTGACTGTTAGAGTTCAAGCGTTGTCTTGACGCTTCGATCAACGTCGATTGCCGAGCACGTGGGGGATGCGAGTCCTTGCTGCGTGGTCGTTCCTAGGAGGAGTTAGTGTTTTCCCCCCTCGTCGCGGCCTTTAGGACGCCCGATCTGAGGAAGAAGATCCTCTTCGTCATCGGCATCATCGTGCTGTATCGACTGGGTGCGACCATTCCTTCGCCCGGCGTCGACTATCAGACCGTGCGGGCATGTCTCGACGAGGTCTCGCAAGGCGACTCGGCGAACATCTACTCGCTGATCAGCCTGTTCTCCGGCGGTGCACTGCTGCAGTTGTCGGTGTTCGCGATCGGCATCATGCCCTACATCACGGCCAGCATCATCGTGCAGTTGCTGACCGTGGTGATCCCGCGTTTCGAGCAGCTGCGCAAGGAAGGCCAGTCCGGCCAGGCCAAGATGACGCAGTACACCCGCTACCTCACGGTGGCGTTGGCGCTGTTGCAGTCGACCGGCATCGTGGCCCTCGCCGACCGGGGGCAGTTGCTCGCGGACTGTTCGGTCGGTGATCAGATCATCAACGACCAGTCCATCTTCGGACTCGCCATCATCGTGCTCGTGATGACCGCCGGTGCGTGTGTCGTCATGTGGTTCGGCGAGCTCATCACCGAGCGGGGCGTCGGCAACGGCATGTCCCTGCTGATCTTCGCCGGTATCGCCGCACGCATCCCCGCGGAAGGCCGCAACATCCTCGACACCCGCGGTCCGCTGGTCTTCAGCCTGGTGTGTGTCGCCGCGCTGCTGATCGTGGCCGGCGTCGTGTTCATCGAGCAGGGCCAGCGCCGCATCCCCGTGCAGTACGCCAAGCGCATGGTGGGCCGGAAGATGTACGGCGGTTCCTCGACCTACCTGCCGCTGAAGGTCAACCAGGCCGGCGTCATCCCGGTGATCTTCGCTTCATCGCTGCTTTACCTCCCGCAGCTCATCCTGCAGCTGACGCAGGACCCGGCCGGCGAGCAGTCGTCCTGGCAGCGCTACATCAGCGAGTATCTGACCGACCCCGGTAGCTGGGTCTACATCCTCGTGTACTTCCTGATGATCATCTTCTTCACGTACTTCTACGTCGCGGTCACGTTCAATCCGGAGGAGCGCGCCGACGACATGAAGAAGTACGGTGGCTTCATCCCGGGTATCCGGCCCGGCCGGCCGACGGCCGATTACCTCGGCTATGTGTTGAGCCGCATCACACTGCCGGGCTCGATCTACCTGGGTATCATCGCGGTACTGCCCAACCTGTTCCTCGAGATCGGTAACAGCGGTGGTGTACAGAACCTGCCATTTGGGGGCACGGCCGTGCTGATCATGGTCGGTGTGGGTCTGGACACCATGAAGCAAGTCAACAGTCAACTGATGCAACGTAAGTACGAAGGATTCCTCAAGTGAGACTCGTGATTCTCGGCCCCCCCGGCGCCGGCAAGGGCACTCAGGCGGAGCTGCTCTCCGAAGCGATCGGCATCCCGCACATCTCCACCGGAGACCTCTTCCGTGCCAATATCTCCCAGGGCACGGCAGTCGGGATCGAGGCCAAGCGCTACCTCGACGCGGGCGACCTGGTGCCGTCCGAGATCACGGTCGACATGGTGCGCGCACGAGTCGCCGAGCCTGACGCCGCAAAGGGATTCATCCTCGACGGCTTCCCCCGCTCGACCGAGCAGGCCGACGCGCTCAAGGACATCCTCGCCAAGCTCGACACCGGCCTCGACGCCGTGCTGTCGTTCGTGGTGGACACCGAGGTCGTCGTCGAACGCATGATGGCCCGCGGCCGCGCCGACGACACCGAAGAGGTCATCCGCAACCGGATGTCGGTCTACACCAAGGAAACCGCGCCGTTGCTCGAGTACTATGGCGACGAGGTCAAGACCATCGATGCCGTCGGTGATGTGCAGGACGTCCACCAGCGTGTGCTGAGCGCGCTCGGCGCGGGCGTGTCCTGATCCGCGTCCACACCGAATAGCGGTCGTATCCATGGCTTTTCGCAAACCCCGGCCGGTGCCGTTCCGGACCGCCGCCGAAGTCGACGCCATGGCTGCCGCCGGTGCCGTGGTGGGTGCGGCTCTCGTCGCGGTCCGCGACGCGGCCGCACCGGGTGTGTCCACGCTGGAACTCGACGAGGTGGCCGAATCCGTGATCCGGGACGCCGGTGCGGTTCCGTCGTTCAAGGGCTACCACGGCTTTCCTGGTTCGATCTGCAGCTCGGTGAACGATGTTGTGGTGCATGGAATCCCGTCGTCGGATGTGGTCCTGGCCGAGGGTGATCTGGTGTCGATCGACTGTGGCGCCATCCTCGACGGTTGGCATGGCGACTCCGCCTGGACCTTCGGCGTGGGCGAGCTCTCCGCGGAGGATTCCGAACTGTCCGAGGCCACGCGTCTGTCGATGGAGGCGGGGATAGCCGCGATGGTCGACGGCGCCCGGCTCACCGACATCTCGCACGCCATCGAACTCGGAACCCGGGCCGCGGAACAGAAGTTCGGACGTGCGTTCGGCATCGTCGCCGGTTACGGCGGCCACGGCATCGGACGCGAGATGCACATGGAACCGTTCCTGGCGAACGAAGGAAAGCCGAATCGGGGTCCACGTCTGGTCATCGGATCGACCCTCGCGATCGAACCGATGCTGACGCTGGGCACCACCGAGACATCCGTGCTCGACGACGACTGGACCGTGGTCACCGACGACGGCTCCCGGGCAGCGCATTGGGAGCACACCGTCGTCGTCACCGGCGACGGCCCGCGCATCCTCACACCCCGCCCCAGCTGAGCGACGCCGCCGCCCGCGCTCCGCAGGCCCGCTGCGCAGCTCGAGAATTCGCGCTCAGGGTGGTGCCACGCGGTCCGGGCGACTGTAGAGGACCATGGAGTCCCCGCGGACGAAACCGGCGAGGGTGATCCCGCGTTCCTCGGCGAGTTCGGCGGCCAACGACGACGGTGCCGACACGGCGGAGAGAACCGGGATGCCGGCCATCGCCGCCTTCTGAACGAGCTCGAAGCTGGCCCGGCCCGACACCTGCAGGATGTGTTCACGCAGCGGGAGCAGGTTCGCGGCGGCGGCCCAGCCGATGATCTTGTCGACGGCGTTGTGTCGGCCGACATCTTCGCGCAGTGCGATGAGCTCGCCGGATCGACCGTCGACGAGTGCGGCGGCATGAAGCCCCCCGGTCTTGTCGAAGACCGACTGCCCGGCACGTAGCCGGTCCGGAAGTTCCAGCAGCACATCCGGTTTCACGATCAGCGGGTCGACGGCCGGATCGAATCTGGACCGGGTCGTCACCGCGTCGATGCTGTCCTTGCCGCAGACCCCGCAGGCGCTGGTCATGGTGACCTGCCGCGCCGCCGTCGGGTCGGGGCCGGAAACGCCCGGCGCCAGGGTCACGTCGAGCACGTTGTACGTGTTCATCCCGTCGGCGTCCGTGCCGGCACAGTACCGGGCCGTGTCGACGTCGGAGCCTGCGGCGACGATTCCTTCGGACACGAGGTAGCCGATCGCGAGTTCGACGTCGTTGCCCGGGGTGCGCATGGTGACGACGAAACGCACGCCGTCGACCCTGATCTCGAGGGGTTCCTCGACGGCCAGGACATCAGCGCGTACCGCTGTCGGCTGATCTCGCCGAATCCTGGTGACCCGTCGCCGGGCGGTTATGCGTCCCACAGCGACGACACTACCGATGCGAGGTTGCGCGGGCGTGGCCCCCGATGTGCCGACTAGACGTCGAGGACAAGGGTGACCGGGCCGTCGTTGACGAGCCTGACCTTCATGTCGGCGCCGAACCGCCCGGTGGCGACCGTCGCGCCGGCGTCGCGGAGGGCATCGATCACAGCCGAGACCAGCGGCTCGGCGACCGGCCCGGGCGCTGCGGCATTCCACGAGGGACGTCGCCCCTTGGCGGTGTTCGCATACAGCGTGAACTGGCTGATCACCAGGATCGGTGCGTCGACGTCGGAGGCCGAGCACTCGCGGCCGTCGTCGCCGTCGAGGATGCGGAGTCGCCAGATCTTGTCGGCGAGTTTCGCCGCGAGTTCCTCGGTGTCGTCGTGCGTGACGCCGACGAGTGCGACGAGACCGGTACGGCCGTCCGCCAGGTCGAGTGCCCCGACGGTCTCGCCGTCGACGACCACGGACGCCTCGGTCACGCGTTGGATGACTGCACGCATGGGCAACAGGGTGCCATGCGGCGTGACTGTGCATGGCATCGGCCGAAACGCTCAGGCTCCCACCACACGCTCGGCCAGCACACCGAGCGGATGGTTGGAACCCGAGCGTCTAGCGTCCCGACGGCTCGGCGCCGCCAAGCAGTCCGACGAGTGCGTCGAAGTCGATCGGATGGACCAGGGGATCGGCGTGCCGGTGCAGAAGTCGCCACCCGGCGTCGTCGTGCCGGAAGACGAGCGTCACGCGCAGCGAACAGTCCGGCAGGTCGCGGCCGCCGACGCGACCGTGTTGTCGTTCGATGGCGATCAGCACGGCGAGGTCGCCGGACTTGTGCGCCGCGGCGACCTCGAGCGCGGCCTCGCCGCCCTGGAAGAACTCGGCGGTGGCGCGCTTGGCGTCCTCGCTGCGATCCATGTCCGAGACCGCCTCGCCACCGAAAGGAGTGAACAGGGTGTAGTCGTCGGCAGGATTCACCAGGTCGAGGAATCGGTCGACTTCTCCGTTGATGTAGGCCCGGGCGGCATCGTCGTTGCGCTGGATCAGTTCATCCAGCGCAGGTGACCATCCGGCCGATTCCGCCACACCTCGACGGTACGCCCGTCGGGGTCCGGCCCGCTGCTACGTCAGCTCGAAGGTCACCGTGACCGAGAAGGTGAGTGTCTGCTGGCCGGGTTCGATCGGAACGGGGGCAGCGGCCACCGAGTCGCGCTGCACTGTCGTCGGCTGTTCCTGCCCGCTGGTCTGCTCGTTGATGGTCTGCACATCGCCGAGGGAATCCCCACTGAGCGACGCGTACTGGTCCGCGCGACCACGGGCGTCGGTGAACGCGGCCTCGCGCGCCTGCTTCATCAACTCCGAATCGTCGTCGATGGCGAACGCCACGTTGCTGATCCGGGTGTTGTCGCCGCCCGCGGTGGCGGCCGCGGCGAGGACGTCCGAGGCGGTTGCGATGTCACGGATGGTCACCCGGATCGTGTTCGTGGCCTGATATCCGGAGATCTCGCGGGTCGAACCGGGGGCCGGGTTGGCGTACTGCGGACTGAGGTCCACCTGTTGTGTCTGGATGTCCTCGCGCGCGACGCCCGCCTCGACGACTGCGTCGGTCACCGCACTCACCTGTGTACTCGACTCGTTCAACGCACTCGAGACGTCATCGGCGGTGGCCTCGACGCCGATGTCGGCGCGCAACGTGTCCGGGGTGCCGGTGACCTCGCCGTTGCCGACGACGGTCACGGTCCGCGGGTCGTCTCCGCCGCCGCTCCCGCAGGCGGACACCATCAGCACCGCCGCCACACTCGCGACGATCGCCGCGACCCGGGCCGTCCGCCGACTCACACCGGCTCCCGCATCAGCAGACCCAGCATCCAGCCGACGATCGAGATGACGATCGCGCCGAGGATGGCCGACCAGAAGAAGCTGTCGACCTCGAGGCCCCAGTGGGTGGTGTTCCGGGTGATCCATGCCGTGATCTCGAGCATGAAGGCGTTGATGACGACGTGGATCAGGCCGAGAGTGAGGATGTAGAGCGGAATCGACAGGATCTGCACGACCGGCTTGATGATCGCGTTGACCACCCCGAAGATCAGGGCGACCACCACGACGATGCCGAACTGCTCCCACCCCGTGGACCCGCCGACGAAGTCGAGTCCCGGCACGATCAACGTCGCGATCCACAGGGCGAACCCCGTGAACGCGGAACGAATCAGGAAGGCGGACATGGGGGTCAGTGTGCCAGATCCGCAGCCGCCCGGACGTCAGCCGATCTGCAGCGGAAAGAAGACCGTGTAGATCAGGGTGATCACGAAGTTCACGCCGATGATCGCGACCGTCGACACCACCACTGTCGCGTTGACCCCGTCGGCGACACCGCGCGGTCCGCCCTTGGCCTCCAGCCCCCGCTGACACCCGATGACCGCGATGATCACACCGAAGATCGCCGCCTTGATCAGCGCCAGTGCCAGGTCGCGTGGTGATGCGAAGGCGCCGAAGGACAGCCAGTAGCTACCGGGTCCGACACCCTGCATGGTGACGGCCAGGTAGAACGCGGCGACGACACCGACCACGATGATGAACACCGCGAGCAGCGGGGCGACGAAGGCCGCAGCGATGACCCGGGGGACCACCAGCCGCTGGATCGGATCCACGCCCATGGTGCGCATGGCGTCGATCTCCTCCCGGACGGTGCGTGCGCCGAGGTCGGCCGCGATGGCCGATGCCCCGGCGCCGCCGAGCAGGATGCCGGCCGCGAGTGGCGCCGCCTGCTGGATGACGGCGAACCCGGATGCCGCGCCCAGCAACGATTGTGCGCCGAGCTGGTTGATGATGTTGCCGATCTGGATTGTGACGATGACGCCGAACGGGATCGCCATCAGGAACGCCGGCAGCGCGGTGACGCTCACCAGGTACCAGGCCATGACGACCGCCTCGCGGAACTTCAGCTGCCCGCGCAGGATGTCGAGCGCGAGTTGCAGCATCGAGACGATGGACAGGCGGAAGGTGCGACCCAGGGTCCGGACCGGACCCAGGGCGTTCTCCGAGAAGTTCTCGGCGAACGCCTCGTAGGCCGGGCTACGCGATACTCGTTGGGTCATCGATCAGCCCCCGGGTGCCGGCGACGGCGGCGGTGGTGGGGCGGACTCCTGCGGGGCGGCCTCGGGCGCAGCGCCTTCCAGGCTGCCGGGAATCGCCCCGGTGGGGTCGCCCACCTCGGTGATGAGCCAATCCTGCGACCGATCGAGCGTGACTGTGTAAACGGCCACGGCACTGCCGCCGTCGGGGGTCTGCACGCTCGTCGTGTTGACGTTGACGACGGCGTCGACCTGGAACATGTCGCCGTTGGACTCCGTCGTCTTGGCGAGAACGAGTTCGGCAGTCGTCTGCATCCGCAGCGGTGTGATGATCTGTTCCATCGCCTGCCCGATGACGTCGTACTTCTTCTGTAGCTCGGGGCTGACCCCGTCCTTCATCGCGGCGATCCACGGAGTCAGATCTTCGTAATCCAGAGTGGCCGCGGCGACGGCGTAGCGTCCGGCGACCTCCTCGGCGGCTGCCGAGTCGGCGGCCTCGGATTTGAGGGCGTTCAACTCGTCGCGCGCCGAGAAGTCGCGGTAGGCGAATGTCACCAGGGCGGCGACGAGCGCGATCACCACCACGGAGATCGCGAGGGTGCCGACCGAGATGGACAGTTGCCGTGTGGATCTCGAGGCACCCGCCGGCTTGTCGTCGACCGCCGGCTTGTCATCCGCGGGCGAGCCGGACCGGTTCGGGGTCGTCTCGTCTGTGACATCGCGCTTCGGTGTGTCGTCACCGGCCGCCTCGCCGTCCGCATCGCTGCTCTCGGTCAGGCGGGTCGCGGGGTCCGTCGAGCGGTCGAGGTCCGTGCTGTCGTCGGTGCCCGTGTTCTCGTTGTCGTCCGGTGCGGACGGCGTCTTGTCTTCGGCCACAGCCGTTTCTCCGTTCTTCGTGTGCATGGTGTCCGGCATCAGTTCGGCTGGGTGATGACCAGCCGCATGCCGTCGCCGGCGCCGAACAGTTCCAATGCGCGCGCCAGCAGCTCACTCATGTTGATCTGCGGCACGGTCTGGTTGAGTGCGGTCACGATCGGCATGAGGGGTCCGACGGCGTCCATCACCGGCGGGATCGTCTCTTCCAGGTACGGGTTGAACCGTTCGAAGAACGGGTGCAGGGTTTCGGTGATCGCAGTGTACGGATCGACGGTGTTGACCAGGTTGGCGGTCGTGTGCAGTGCGCCCTGGAAGTCGGTGATCACCCGGTCGAGGCCTTGGGAGAACTCGGGAAGGGTGTTCACGATCCACCCCAGATTGCTCGTGTAGACCTGCGTGTTGCTGAACATCGTCCGCAGTTGCTCCGAACGTGACAACAACAGTGCCGCAACGAGTCGCGTGCCGTCACTGATCTGGCCGAGCGCCGGTTCGGTGCCGTCGAGTGCCTCCGACACGGTCTTCAGCACCCCGGCCATCGGCCCCGCTGCAATGGCTGACGACATCGTCGAGATCTCTTCGAAGATACCGGGGATCGACTCAGGTTCGGCGATCTGTTCGGCTTCGATGACCGCGCCGTCCGGGAGCGCGGGGCCGCTGAAACTGCCTCCGCTGAAGTTGATGTAGGGCTCGCCCAGAGCGGATTGCAACCCGATCTCCACGGTCGAGTCGGCGGGGATCTGTTGCGCGTTCTCGTATTCGAGCACGAGATTGGCACCCTCGCGCTGGATCTGGACCTCGCGGACCTCGCCGATGCGGACGCCGCTGACGAAGACGCCCGTGCCCGACAGGATGAGGCCGGTGTTCGTCACACCCATCTCCGCGGTCTTGGGTTCCTCGAACGGATCCCAGTCGTAGGCCTGGGTCGCCAGGTATCCGCCGCAGAGGACGATGACGGTGACGAAGGCGGCGACGTTGAGCGCCAGTTCCCGGTAGGTCTGCGGGTTCATCGGGTCATTCCCAACATGCGGAAGACATTCGCCATCTGTCCCGCGATCTCGCGGTCGGAGACGTTGTGTTCGATGGCGAGCGACCGGATGTTCAGGCCGGGCGCGTTCTTGAAGTACGGGACCAACTTGTCGTGGAGGACGTCGACGAACAGTTCGGCGTTCGACACGTCGTTGTCCGGCCAGCCCGGGATGAGCATGGGCTTGGCCACGTTGTTGACGAGCTGCGTCAGACTCGTGAGCACCGGGACCAACGGCATCGCCGGGCCGAGCGCCCGCTGCAGGCGGGCAAGGACCACGACGAGGTAGGTGGTGTCGCTCATCGCCCGGAACTGATCGACCCCGCCCTGGCTGAGGGTGAACTCCAAGGTGCTCTTCATCGACTTGAGCTTCTCGGTGAGCGCGGTGACGTTGCGCAGGATCGACGTGATGTCGCCGGTGCTGTCCGCCCAGGTGTTCACCGTGTCGGTCAGGATGGCCTGGATCTTGCGTACCTCCGCGGGATCCTGGGGGAACTGGTTGTTCACGGTGGAGAATGTGTTGCCCAGCTGCATCAGGTCACCGCTGCCGAGGAAGTTGGACAGGCTGACCATCAGCTGCTCGATCTGGACCGGACGCTCCACCTGGGACTCGGGCAGAGTGCCGCCGGTCGGGAGGGCCGTCCGAGAAGGGTTGGGCGGATTGGTGATCGCGACGTAGGTGTCACCCAGCAGCGTGTCCTGTTTGAGCTCCAGCGTCGCCTCCGCGGAGACGGGCTGGGCGTCGTCGAGCAGGAGCCGGATCACGGTGTGTCCGGTGGCGGGCACGATGTCGGACACGACGCCGGACTCGATGCCGTTGACCGTGACACGCGAGGCCAACGGGAGGTTCACCGCGGTGGGTACCTCGACGTTCAGCATCCATCCGGTGCGCACGGACTGAGGGGTGGGCAGTTCCTCCGGGCTGAAGTACGCGTAGGCGGAGCATCCGGTGAGCCACCATCCGGCCATCAGCAGTGCGATCACCCGGATCGTCACGGACCGGCGTCCGGTCGGCCGCCCCGCCGTCACGGCTTGGCTCCCGTCAGCATCAGCGCCATGGTGATCGCATCGATCTCCATGCCGTCGGGATCGGTGACGGTGCACTGTCCGGGCACGAGACGATTGATGTTCGCGCAGGTCAGCTCCGGATTCTGCGCAGGGATGCGGGTGGTCGGCGGTGTGTAGCGGATGCGGAGCCCCAGGGATTGCTGGTCGAAGGAGATGTCGAAGGCCCGGATGAGCACGGGCACGATGCCCAGGATGTCGCCGAAGTTGCGCATGCCGTTGCCGATCAGTCGGGCGATCGGCACGACCACGTCGAGCGCCGGCCAGACGAAGTGCCCGTAGTGGGAGACGACCTTGGTCAGCAGTTGGATCGTCTCGGGCACGGCGCCGATGATCCGCACGACCTCGTCGATGGTCGGCAACACCAGTGGCTCGATGACGCCGGTGATCTCGGTGATGAAATCCTCGAGGAACTCCCAGTTCCCGGCGAGTCCGGTCGACATGGCGCTGACGTTGTCGACGACCCGGGCCGTGTCGACCAGGGCGCCGGCCATCGGACTGTTGCCCGGCTCGGCCAGGTCGTTGATCAGCGAGTTCAGTTCCGGTCCGGTGCCCTCGAGTTCCTTGTCCAGGTTGCCGACGAACTGCAGGACGTTCTGCAGTTCGTCGGGGCCGCCGGCGGTGGTGAGCTGTTTCGCGACCGTCGAGATGCTCTCGAGCGACTCGGAGATCGACACCGGTGTGTTGGTGGCCGTCTTCGGGATGCACTCGTCGGCCGCCAGCGCCTCACCCCCGGTGTCGTCGCCGATGAGCGCGAGCTGGCGCACGGCGATGACAGACGGCGCCACGGTGGCCGCCTTGACCTCGGCCGGGAGCTGCTGTGCGCCGTCGGCGGTGAACCGGACGATCGCCGCGCCCCGGCCGGGCTCGACGTCGGTGATCGTCCCGATCGTGACCCCACGCCGGGTGACGTGGTTGCCGGGGAACAAACCGATCGCGTCGTCGAACTCCGCGCAGTACTCCTTCTGTCCGGTGAGTCCACTGCCGACGACGTACAGGCCGGCCATGGACGCGACGACCACCACGATGGCGGTGCCGGAGATCAGCCACTTCGAGCCGAGGATCTTCGCCAGCATCAGCACTTCACCCCCACCATGGGGATGCAGTAGTCCGACGACAGCACCACGTTGCTCTGGTCGATGACGATGGAGCCGTCGGGGGCCACCATGCCCTCCAGCCGATTGATGAGGTCACGGCCCTGCTCGATCAGCGGGGTGTATCGCTGCAGCGCCGGCCCGAAGTCACGTCCGATGGCGTCGAGCTGGTCGATCAGGGGCTGGATGTCCTCGTTGTAGAGCAGCACGACACCCCGCAGTCGTTCGAGCAGCAGCCCGGTGCGGTGCAGGACCAGGTTCAGTCGGGGAGCGAACACCGCGTACTCCGAGATGAAGCTCGAGAGATTGCGCGCCAGCTGGGTGATCACGTCACCGTTGGCGTTGATCTGTTCGGCGTAGTCGGCGGCGAGGCGCAGCATCGAACCGAACTCGTCCTGGCGCTGTTGCAGGTTGTCGAGCATCGAGTGGATCAGCGTGATGTTCTTGCGCAGCGCACCGGGATTGGCGGTGAGCGCCTCGTTGAAGTCGGACATCGTCTTGCGCAGCGGGTCGGCGTCGATCTCCGTCAGCTTCGGCTGGATGGTCTGGAAGGTCTGCATGAGGCTGTAGGGCACCGACGTGCGGTCGGTCGGGATCGGCTCGTCGCCGATCGAGGCGTCGCCGTCCGGGGTGAGATCCACGAACGAACCGCCGACGATGGTGAGCATCTTGACGTCCGCCCGGGTCCGGTCGCCGAGGTAGGTGCCCCACCGGACCGCCATCTCGACGTCGACGTGATCGGACTGCAGGTCGATGCTCTTGACGGTGCCGACCGGGACACCGGCGACACGGACACTGTTGCCCACCTTCATCTGGCCGGCCTCCTCGAACTGCGCCACCACACGGTAGTGGCCGGGAGCGAACCAGTAGACCCCGACCGCGATCAGTCCCGCGACCAGACTGACCACGACACCGGCGACGCCCCAACGGAGTTCGGAGCGCCGACGCCCGCGATTGGACTTCGGTTTGTGGTCGGTCATGCGGTTGACCAGGTCGATTCCGAATGCCCAGAGCGAACGGATGATGGCACCGACGCTTGACAACACCGGGATGCTCGTGCGGTTCTCGCGCAGATTGTCGTAGTTCAGCGTTTGCACAACGTCACCTGACTTCCCCGCAGGAACAGCTTCACCTCGGCGGGCAGGTCGGCCGTGCCGTTGGAGCACGTGCGGTCGACCTGCTGCGCATCCGGCGCGGGGACAACGGAATTGATCGATTCGAGAATGCCGGGCGTCAGCGAGAGCAGGCCGATGACCGCTTCGCCGATCGGTTCGATCTGATTGACGAAGAAGTCGGCGTCGGGCGTCCGGTTGGGCTCGAGACCGAGCGCCGCGAGCAGGTAGTCGGCCTGGATGAGGAGATTGCCGGTGTCGTTGGCGAGGTTCTCCAGGTCCGGCGTCCACTCGGCGAGCACGGTGCCGAAGCGGGAGATGTATCCGATGATCGGATCGATGTACTCCTGGCGGCCGTCGACCGCGCCGGCGAGCTCGGCGAGGTTGTCGACGAGCGTGTTGATCACCTGCGACCGGTCGTCGACGAGTTGCATCATCGTCGTCAGCGAGCTCACGAACTGCGGAAAGCTCGAGCCGTCACCTTCCACCACGGCCAGCAGACTCTCGGTGAAATGGTTGATGTCCTCGGTACTCATCGCCGAGAACACCGGCGCCAGACCGCGGAACACCCGCGTGACGTCGAAGGACGGGGTGGTCGATTCGGTCGTGATGAGCTCGTCGTCGGGTACCGGTGCACCTGGCTGTTCGGGCTCCTGGAGGTCGACGTACCGGATGCCCGTCAGGTTCAGGTACCGGATGGCGAGGTTGCTGTTCTGATGCACCTGCGCGTCGCCGGCGAGCTCGAATTCGACCCGTGCGACGCTCGCGGAGTTGGTCTCGTCGCGGTGCACCGCAATGGCGGTGACCTTGCCGATGCGGGCACCGCGGGCGCGGACGTCGTTGCCGACCTTCAGGCCCGCGGCGTTGACGAAGTCCGCGGTGTAGACGCGGTTGACGTCCTGGACCGGGCGGATGATCGCGTTGGTGATGAACAGACCGCCCGCGACGGTCAGCACCGCGAAGACCAAGAGGTACACCAGAGCTCGACGGAAACTGGTCATCGCTGACCACCTCCTGTACGCGTGGCCGGCAGGCCGAGGGCTGCGGCCAGGCCGGGTGCCGACTTCAGGACCACGTCGACATTGAGGACCGGACCACCGGGGGCGTCGGGCAGCGAACGGCGCAGGCGTTCGATCAGCGTGGCGATCTGGATGCCGTTGCGCCGGGCGTCCGGGAAGGTGTCCTGCACCCGCTGCAGCACTTCGGTGATCACCGGCATCAACGGTGCCGTCTGTCCGAGTGCGTCGTCGGCGAGCAGTCGGGTGAGGTCGTCGATGAACGGTCCCGCGGTGGCCTCCAGACCTTTCTGCGATCGCTCGAGGTAGCCGGGTTCGCGTGGCGCCTGCCAGTCCATGATCTGTTTGATTCCGGGCAGCAGGTCGTCGACGGTGCCCCGGACCTGTGCGATCAGTTGTGTGTATTGCGGGAGGGTCTCGCGCGGCGTCACCACCTGCGTGTCGGCCACGTCACTGGCGATCTGTCCGACGGCGCCGAACAGCGGCAGCAGTCCCTGGGTCGCCTGATTGGCGATGTCGAGAACGTCGCCGACGTACGGGTCGAACGCTTCGTTCTGCAGGTCGCTCAGGTTGTGGAGCAGCGTGGTGAGAGTGGCGTCCTGCGGCTCGGGCGGCGAGAACGTGGAACCGTCGCGCAGCGGGTCGCCACCGGGCTGGCCGTAGAGCACCACCGCGGCGATGCCGAAGAGGTTCTCGGGTGCGTAGCTGACCATCGCGGTGTCGGTGAGGACATCGGTGGAGTCCCCGAGCCTCTCCGGGTCGAGTTCGAGGGTGACCTCGTAGACGTCGGGTACAGGCACCGAGACCTGCGTGACGCGACCGACCTGCGAGCCGTTGAGAACCACCGACGCCCCGGCCTGGATGCCGCCGGCGACGGTGGACGTGGACATCGTGACCTGCATCGAATCGTCAGGAATCGCCTGTTCGACGACGACTATCGTGCCGACGAGCAGCGTGACGCCGGCGAGGAACGCCAGGGCGCGCCGCCGATACGTCGCCGGCTCCGCCGACATCCCGGGAATACGAAACTCTGCCATCTGATCAGCCCCGGAAGCTGAACGGGGAGTTGATACCCCAGAAGGCGATGGTGAGGATCAGATCGAGGACCATGATCGCCACCAGGCTGGCACGGATGGCACGTCCCGACGCGACTCCGACCCCCTCGGGGCCACCGCGCGCGAAGAAGCCCTTGTAGGAGTGGATCAGCGTGACGGCGACGACGAACACGACGCATTTGATCGTCGCGAACACCAGGTCACCGAAGTTCAGGAACTGGTCGAAGTAGTGCTCGTAGGCGCCGACGGACTCATCGCGGAAGCCCACCACCAACGAACTGCTCAGGTAGCTGGCGACCAGTGCGACGAGGAAGGTCGGGATGGTGGTGATCACGCCCGCGATGACTCGGGTCGTGACCACGAAGGCCATGGCGTGGACGCCGATCACCTCGAGGGCGTCGATCTCCTCGCTGATGCGCATCGAGCCGACCTCGGCGGTGATCCGGCAGCCGGCCTGGATCGCGAAGGCGACGGCGGCGAGGATGGGGGCGAACTCACGGGTGATGGCGAACGACGACGCGGCACCCGACACCGCGCCCAGCCCGACGAGGTCGAGGGTGCTGTGCGCGATCACCGCCACGGTCGCACCGGCGGCGATCCCCAGTGCCGCCATCACGAGTGCGGTGCCGCCACCCACGACGACGGCCCCCCGGCCCCAGGCCAGGTCGGTCACCGCACGGACCGTCTGCCGGGGATAGTGGACGAGGGTCGTCGGGATGTACCGGATCGTGTAGTAGACGAAGGACACGAACTGGCCGAGATAGGCCAACGACGTGTCCACACCGCCGATCACCGCGCGCAGCGGTTTGGTACCTACCGGCGAGTAAGTCGATGGCGCGTCCATGGAATCCCCCCGAAATCCTTCGTGCCCAATCATTCTCGGCGTCGCGAGACCTGCTGGGTGCAATGAGCCCGGGCTGCATCCGCGGCTCCATCGCAACAGCTCGTGTCATATGTATCATATATGTGGTCAAGTGTTCCACATCACACCACCATTGAGTGAGGGCACGGCGGATTCAGGATTCCGATCTGCAGGGCCGGCCGGATGTGAGTGCGAATCCGGCGTCGCGCCGCGTCGACGACGGTGCCGGTGATCGCGGTTTGGACTGTTGTGCCAGTTCGCGTAACATTGAACGTCGGTGTGCGTCGCACGCCGGATTCTGCGTGTCATCCGTTCAGTGAGCGGATTCCGCAGGCCGGTGGGGGTCGCCTCCGGTGGGCCGTTCGCCAGCGATCGGTGCCATCACAGTAACGGATAAGCACGGATTCAACCGGGCTTCGTGTCCTGGGGATCGCCTCGCGGTTCCCGGCGAGGAGCCAAGGATCGCGGAGGACATGGCGAAAAAAGACGGGGCCATCGAGGTCGAGGGTCGAGTGATCGAACCCCTGCCCAATGCGATGTTTCGTATTGAGCTGGAGAACGGTCACAAGGTGCTCGCCCACATCAGCGGCAAGATGCGGCAGCACTACATCCGCATCCTGCCCGAGGACCGGGTCGTCGTGGAACTCTCGCCCTACGACCTCGGTCGTGGGCGCATCGTTTATCGGTACAAGTAGGACTTCCCCCAGCCAGGGGCGAGGACAGATCGGGCGCGGTGCCGCCGTGCCCGGACCAGTCAAGGAGAAGCGGACGTGAAGGTTCAGCCGAGCGTCAAGCCGATCTGCGAGAAGTGCAAGGTGATCCGCCGCAACGGTCGGGTCATGGTGATCTGCGACAACCTGCGTCACAAGCAGCGTCAGGGCTGATCATCGGCACCCCTCGGGGTCGCTTGAAGGTTTAGACCACAACTGAATACGCAATCGAGAGCTGAACATTCTTTGTGAAGCCCTCCCAGCACCAGCGGCGACATACGGGTCGTCGCCCACCTTCGGTTCAGAGGCCGGAGCCCGACAAGAGTTTCGGGACGGACTGGGAGCAGACCTCTGAGAAGTGAAGGAAACGCCACATGGCACGTGTTGCTGGTGTGGATCTCCCCCGCGAGAAGCGGCTGGAGATCGCACTGACCTACATCTACGGAGTTGGTCGTACCACCTCCAAGGAGATCCTCGAGGGGACCGGGCTCTCTGCCGACCTCCGGGCGAAGGATCTCACCGACGCCGATGTCGCCAAGCTGCGTGAGTACATCGAGAACTCGGTGAAGGTCGAAGGTGACCTGCGTCGCGAGGTGCAGGCCGACATCCGTCGCAAGATCGAGATCGGCTGCTACCAGGGCTTCCGCCACCGTCGTGGCCTGCCCGTCCGTGGACAGCGCACCAAGACCAATGCCCGTACTCGTAAGGGCCCGAAGAAGACCATCGCCGGGAAGAAGAAGTAATGCCACCCAAGTCACGTAGCGCAGGCCCCAAGAAGGGCACCCGCCGTCGCGATAAGAAGAACGTCCCGCACGGCAACGCACACATCAAGTCGACGTTCAACAACACCATCGTGTCGATCACCGATCCGAGCGGCGCCGTCATCAGCTGGGCGTCCTCCGGTCACGTCGGCTTCAAGGGCTCGCGCAAGAGCACCCCGTTCGCGGCTCAGCTCGCGGCCGAGAACGCTGCGCGCAAGGCCCAGGAGCACGGCGTCAAGAAGGTCGACGTGTTCGTCAAGGGACCGGGTTCGGGTCGCGAGACCGCCATCCGCTCCCTGCAGGCTGCCGGCCTCGAGGTCGGCACCATTTCCGATGTCACCCCGCAGCCGCACAACGGTTGCCGTCCGCCCAAGCGGCGTCGGGTCTAAGCGGGAAAGGAAGAGGTAGAAGAAAATGGCTCGTTATACCGGCCCCGCAACCAAGAAGTCCCGTCGTCTGCGCGTCGATCTCATCGGCGGAGACCAGGCGTTCGAGCGTCGCCCCTACCCGCCCGGCCAGCACGGCCGTTCGCGGATCAAGGAGAGCGAGTACCTGCTCCAGCTGCAGGAGAAGCAGAAGGCGCGCTTCACCTACGGAGTGATGGAGAAGCAGTTCCGTCGCTACTACGAAGAAGCCAACCGTCGCACCGGCAAGACCGGTGACGAGCTGCTGAAGCTGCTCGAGACCCGTCTCGACAACGTCGTGTACCGCGCCGGACTGGCCCGGACCCGTCGTCAGGCCCGCCAGATGGTCACCCACGGACACCTCACCGTCAACGGTGTGAACGTGGATGTGCCCAGCTACCGCGTCAGCCAGTACGACATCATCGACGTCAAGCCGAAGTCGCTGCAGACCGTGCCGTTCCAGATCGCCAAGGAGATCCAGGGCGACCGTCCGGTCCCGGGTTGGCTGCAGGTGGTTCCGTCGACGCTGCGCATCCTCGTGCACAACGTGCCCGAGCGCGCCCAGATCGACGTTCCGCTGCAGGAACAGCTCATCGTCGAGTTCTACAGCAAGTAGTCCTCGAGTAGTCCAGCCAGACAGCAACAGCTGTTCGGTCCACTTCTAGGCCGTCAAATAGCGGTCGGCCACGAGGAGATTCACAAGAAATGCTCATCTCACAGCGACCCACTCTGACCGAGGAGATCATCGCCGAGGATCGCTCGAAGTTCGTCATCGAGCCCCTCGAGCCGGGCTTCGGCTACACCCTCGGCAACTCGCTGCGTCGTACCCTGCTCTCGTCGATCCCCGGAGCTGCGATCACCAGCATCCGCATCGACGGTGTCCTGCACGAGTTCACCACCGTCCCGGGTGTGAAGGAAGACGTCACCGACATCATCCTGAACCTCAAGGGCCTCGTGGTGAGCTCGGAAGAGGACGAGCCGGTCACCATGTACGTGCGCAAGCAGGGTCCGGGCACCGTCACCGGCGCCGACATCGTGCCCCCGGCCGGTGTCACCGTGCACAACCCCGACCTGCACATCGCCACCCTGAACGACAAGGGCAAGCTCGAGATCGAGCTCGTCGTCGAGCGGGGTCGCGGTTACGTGCCGGCCGTGCAGAACAAGGCGTCGGGTGCCGAGATCGGCCGGATTCCGGTCGACTCGATCTACTCGCCGGTGCTCAAGGTGACCTACAAGGTCGAGGCCACCCGTGTCGAGCAGCGCACCGACTTCGATCGGCTCGTGCTCGACGTGGAGACCAAGAACTCGATCACCGCTCGGGACGCGCTCGCTTCGGCGGGCAAGACCCTGGTCGAGCTGTTCGGGCTCGCCCGGGAGCTCAACGTCGAGGCCGAGGGCATCGAGATCGGGCCGTCGCCGGCCGAGGCCGACCACATCGCGTCGTTCAGCCTGCCGATCGAGGATCTGGAGCTGACCGTTCGTTCCTACAACTGCCTCAAGCGCGAGGGTGTGCACACCGTCGGCGAGCTGGTTGCCCGGACCGAGTCGGATCTGCTCGACATCCGCAACTTCGGCCAGAAGTCGATCGATGAGGTCAAGGTCAAGCTGCACGCGCTGGGTCTGTCGCTCAAGGACAGCCCGGCCAGCTTCGACCCGTCGCAGGTGGCCGGATACGACCCGGCGACCGGTACGTGGTCGGATGACGCGTCGTTCGACGCCGACTCCGGTGAGGATTTCGCTGAGACCGAGCAGCTGTAAGCCGCTCGCCCAACCCTTCCGGTCGAGAGATCGTGAGTTTCTTCTAGGAGAAGAGAAATGCCCAAGCCCACCAAGGGTGCCCGCCTCGGCGGGTCGGCCAGCCACCAGAAGGCGATGCTGGCGAACCTCGCCACCTCGCTCTTCGAGCACGGCCGTATCACCACCACCGAAGCGAAGGCGAAACGGCTGCGTCCGTACGCCGAGAAGCTGATCACCCATGCCAAGGCCGGTTCGCTGGCCAACCGGCGTGAGGTGATGAAGGACATCCGCGACAAGGATGTCGTGCACACCCTGTTCGCCGAGATCGGTCCGTTCTTCGCGGATCGTCCGGGCGGCTACACCCGCATCATCAAGACGCTGCCGCGCAAGGGCGACAACGCCCCCATGGCCGTGATCGAGCTGGTGCGCGAGTCGACCGCGTCGAGCGAGGCCAGCCGTGCGACCCGCGTCGCCGCGTCCAAGAAGGCCGCCGAGGAGAAGCTCGCCGACACCGAAGAGGTCGTCGCGACCGAGGGCGACGTGGCCGAGGCCGACACCCCGGAGAACCCGGTCGAGGCCGTCGAGGCCGACGCCGACGATTCGGCCGTCGAGAACGCCGAGGCCGTGGCCGAGGCCGTCGACGACGAGTCCTCCGCGGCGACCGCCCCCGATGCCGAGGCAGCGGATGCGGACGTCGATGGCGACAAGAAGTAGTCGCTGAGCTCAGCAGAGTTGTCGGAACCCGCCGTCACCACATCAGGTGACGGCGGGTTCTGTCGTCTGCGCCTCGACATCTCCTACGACGGCACCGATTTCGCCGGATGGGCGACCCAGGTGGGGCAGCGCACCGTCTGCGGTGTTCTCCAGGACACCCTTGCCACCGTCCTTCGCGGGCCGGTCCGACTGACCGTCGCCGGGCGCACCGACGCGGGGGTGCACGCCACCGGTCAGGTCGCGCATGCCGACGTCGCCGAGTCGGCGCTGGACACGCGATCGATCGGTGGCGACCCGTCGAGGCTGGTGGGCCGGCTCGCGAAGATGCTCCCCGACGACGTGCGGGTTCGGCGCATCGAGCGCGTCAGTTCCGATTTCGACGCGCGCTTCTCGGCGCTGCGGCGACACTACGAGTACCGACTGACCGATGCGGTCTGGGGAGCAGAACCCATCGCTGCGCGCACCACCGCGTCCTGGCGTCGGCCGCTCGACGTCGGCGCGATGAATGCGGCGGCCCGGACCTTGCTCGGGCTCAACGACTTCGCCGCCTTCTGTCGCCGTCGGGAAGGCGCGACGACGATCCGCGATCTGCAGCGCTTCGAGTGGACGGTCGATGCCGACGGGGTGTTCGTCGGGCATGTGAGCGCCGACGCGTTCTGTTGGTCAATGGTGCGCTCGCTCGTGGGCGCGGTGGCCAGCGTCGGTGACGGACGACGCGAGGTCGGCTGGTGTCGGGAGCTGTTGGCGGAGAAGTCACGCAGCAGTCGCATCCCGGTGGCCGACGCGAGGGGACTGTGCCTGGTCGGCGTCGACTATCCGGCCGCCGGTCAGCTCGCCGCGCGCAACGAGGTCACCCGCGATGTACGGTCGGGTGGCTGCTGCGGGTGACCCACGCCCGCAGGACGGCTAATGTACCGTTTGGTACATTATCTGTGTGTGTCGCACACCACCAACCGGAGGCCGGCGATGAGTCTCGAGGTCAGCTCCACCCCGAATGCGGCGCAGGCCGTGCCCGCCGGCCTGCCGCCCACGTCCATCGCGACGGTCTGTCTGGCCGGAACCCTCGAGCAGAAGCTCGACGCGGCCGAATCGGCCGGGTTCGACGGTGTCGAGATCTTCGAACCCGACCTCGTCGCGTCACCCGCGGCACCGCGGGCAGTCGCGCAGGCAGCGGCACAGCGCGGGCTTCGCCTCGACATGTACCAACCGTTCCGGGATCTCGACAGCAGCGACGACGAGCGATTCGAGCGGAACCTGGTTCGGCTCGACCGGAAGTTCGACGTGATGGACGACCTGGGCTGTGATCTCCTCCTGGTGTGTTCGTCGCCCCTGGACGCCGCGGTCGGCGACGACGATCGGCTCTGCGACCAATTGGCGCGGGCGGCGGAGATGGCCCACCGGCGGGGAAAGCGGCTGGCGTTCGAGGCGTTGGCCTGGGGGCGGCATGTCAACGACTATCGTCACGCGGCGCGGCTCGTCGCGGCGGTCGACCACCCCGCGTTGGGGAACTGCCTGGACAGTTTTCACGTCCTGTCGCGCGGGCACGACCCGGCGGCGATCGCCGATCTCGCGCCGGGGTCGATTTTCTTCCTGCAACTCGCCGACGCGCCGCGGATGCAGATGGACGTGTTGCAGTGGAGTCGGCACCACCGATGCTTCCCGGGCCAGGGCAACTTCGACCTGCGCGGCTTCACTCGCGCGGTGAAGGCGGCCGGCTATCACGGCCCGTGGTCACTCGAGGTCTTCAGCGACATCCTCCGGCACGCCGACCCCACGCGCACCGCCCTCGACGCTCATCGTTCGTTGCGTTACCTCCACGAACTGACGGCCGAACCCATCGCCGAGCCCACCGCGCCGTCACCGGCACAACCCATTGCGCCAGCAGGGCGCTCGCCTCGGGCGTCGGCGGGCGACGTCGTGTCCGTCCGGGTCGCAGCCGGTCCGGTGGTTGCGCCTCGCATTGCGGAAACGTTGTCGCACATCGGTTTCAGCCTCCAAGGAGTCGACAGCGAGACGGGGTTGCGGCTCTATCGCGACAGCGAGATCGCCGTGGTCGTCGATCCGACCGCCGGGACCGTGTGGAGCGCACCCGGGATTCCGCCGGACATGCCCACGATCGCCCAGATCGGTTTGCGCAGCGATGATCCACTCGCCTGGGCGCGCCGTGCGGCGGCCTTCGACGTGCCGGTGGCCCCGGTGCGGGCGCCGGGGTCCGTGGACGCACGTACCGCCGACGACGTGGTGCGTCTGGAGGTGACCGACACCCTGGCCATCGACCTGAGAGCCGCCGTGTCCGCGGCGCAGTGGCGGGAGCGTTTCGACCTCGTCCCGCGGCATTCGGATCCGACGCCACACCTCTACACGGGGGTCGACCACATCGGCATCGGCATCGCGACCGCCGATTGGGAGGGCGCGATGCTGCTGCTGCGCTCGGTGTTCGACATGCGCGTCGAGGTCGGCCTCGATGTCCCTGACGCGGTCGGCACGATGCGTACCCAGGCGCTCACGATGCCGGTCGACTCCGGTTCGGAACTGCGGGTCGTTGCATCGATGGTGCCGACCCAACTCGACACCCACGGGTTGCTGAAGAGGCCGGGAGGCCTCACGCACGTGGCACTCTCCTGCGACGACATCTACGCCGTTGCTGCCGAATGCCGGTCGCGTGGCTTGCGTCCCCTGCACATCCCGGACAACTACTACGCCGACCTGCAGGCGCGATATGACCTGTCCGACGACTTCATCGAGCGGTTGCGGCCACTCGGCATCCTGTTCGACGCCGATGACCGCGGTGGCGAGTTCCTCCACTTCTTCACCGAGACGGTCGGGGAGGACCTGTTCTTCGAGATCGTGTGCCGCCGCAATGGATATCGGGGTTATGGCGAGGTGAACTCGCCGGTGCGGGTGGCGGCCGAAATCCATCGGCGCGCCGCAGCCCCCGGACGAGGTCCGCATGCCCGCGGCGAGGTGGCGGTGGACCTGTCGGATCGGTGAGACGCAGCGGTTGACGATGTGGCGTCAGGTGGCGCTGCGTTCGTCCTCGATCGCCTCGAGCACCGCCTCGACGGTCTGCTCGTCGCCGCTGAAGTCCCCGGGTCGTTGTCCTTCGCTCATCAGATGACGCCAGTTCGCGGGATCGAAGACCACCGCCTCGTTGCGGTCGATGAAGTCGATGATGGTCTTGGCGAACCGGTCGGGGTCGGCGTGGAACGGGAAATGCCCGCAGCCCGAGAAGGTCTCGAACTCCGAGTGGGGAATCGCGGCGTGCGCCAACCGTGCGTGGTGGTAGGGGATCACGGTGTCCTCGTCGCCCCAGATCAGCAAGACGGGGAGACGTTCGGTGAGGTAACACCGGTCGAGCATCGTGACGACCTGCCCCCGCCAGTCGACGACGGCCCGCAACGTGCGCAGAAAGGCCGATGAGGCGGTCGCGTCGGCGAGGTCGCCGAGCACCCGCACGAGGTCCTCGTGATCGTTGAGGAGCCGTCTGGGGGATGCGGTCGCGGGAACGCCGGGGACATGGGGTGCGGCAGCCAGGGTGCGCGCCGCGAGTCGCAGCGTCGGCATCACCCCGGGGACTCGCAGCAGCGTGAGGACCTCGTGCGCGACCGGCATCGACACGAGTCGCAGGGCGGGATTGACCTCGCGTGTGACCCCGCCCGCGGCCACGAGGACCAGCCGTTCGACGAAGCGCGGGAACTGATAGCAGAACTGCATGGCGACCCCGCCGCCGAGCGAGTGTCCGACGACGGTCACCTTGCTGATGCCGAGTACCACCAGCAGGTCGCGCATGCCGTTCGCGAACGCGGGCACCGAGTAGTCGGCGCGGGGTTTCTCCGAACGTCCGTGACCGAGGAGATCCGGCGCGATCACCGTGTAATGCTGGGCCAGTGTCGGGATGATCGAATCCCAAGTCGAGGAGTTGTCGCCGATGCCGTGGATCAGCAGCAGCGCGGGTCCACTGCCCGCGATCCGGTAGGCACGCCGGTAGCCGTGGATCGTGTGGTATTCGATGCGCACCTCGGTGTCGGACACCGAGCGCAATGCGGGGCTCTTGCCGTTCTGCACGCGGGGACGGCTCCGGGAACCCCTGGTCGGCGGGTGTGTGGTTCCGGACACGGTGGCTCCTCATGTCACGTCGATGTGATGGCTTGTGGTGGCGACGTTCCGGCCGACGAGGCGGGCGTCCGCCCCCCGCCGGCGCGCGGTCTCCTGATGTTGCTTACTCACGAGTAAACCGCAGTTTGGCACATCTCGCCCAAGATGTTGCATCGAGTTAACCTCGCACCCCGACTCTGGTGTCAGACGCTCGGCCGTGGCTCCGGAATTCGCCGGAGGAACGTCCACGTCGTTAGGCGAGGTGATGAATCCCTTCGACGTCGACAACTTTCTGGCGACCGGTGGTCTGATCGGGCTGTGCATCCTCATCTTCGTCGAGACCGGCCTGTTGATCGGGTTCGTGTTCCCGGGCGACTCGGTGTTGTTCACCGCGGGGGTGTTTGCCGCGCAACCGGATCCGTTCGCGCCCCTGTGGCTGCTCTGCGTCGCGGTCCCGATGGCGGCCATCATCGGCGACCAGGTCGGCTACTTCATCGGCCGGCGTCTCGGGACCGGCGCGGTCGAAGGTCGGATCGTGCGCTGGATCGGGCCGGAACCACTGGAGAAGACCCACCGCTACTTCGAGCGGTTCGGCGCACTGACGGTGTTCTTCGCCCGCTTCATCGGGATCGTGCGTACGCTGACGCCCCTCGTGGCGGGGTTCACCGGTATGTCCCACCGCGTGTTCACGATCTTCAGCATCCTCGGCAGTTTCACCTGGGCCGCGGGCATCATCGTCCTCGGCTACTTCCTCGGCCAGGTGCCGATCATCCGCGACCACATCGAGGTGTTCATCATCGCCTCTGTGGTCACCGTCGTCGTCCCGACCGCCATCACCCTGATCCACCGCCGGGTGCGCAACAGGCGTCAGGTGCCCGGCGAGCGTGCGGACCACTAGTAGAAGGGCTGGTCCCGTTCGTCTCCGACCGAGGCGAAGTCGTCGGCGATGGTGGCCGCCAACTCGACGAATGCACGCCGGGTCTGTTTGCTGACCAGATCGAGGTCGACGTCGGCGCCCTCTGAGAGGTGGTCGTCGAACGGGACCTTGTGCACCGCACGGCAGCGGGTCAGGAAGTGCTGGCCCAGTTGATCGGTGTCGATCGTCGAGGCTCCCGGCCGAGACGAACTCAACACCACGACGGCGCGCGAGACGAGGTGGCCGTATCCGTGGGCGGCCAGCCAGTCGAGAGTCGCACCGGCGCTTCGTGCCCCGTCCATCGCCGGTGAACTCACCAGGATGATCGCGTTCGCGAGGTCGAGGACACCGCCCATCGCCGAATGGCTCAGGCCGGTGCCGCAGTCGGTGATGATGATGTTGTAGAAGCGCTGGAGGATTCGCATCACGCCGCGGTACTCCTCCTCGCTGAACGCCTCGGCCATCGCCGGATCACGTTCGGAGGCCAGTACTTCGAGGCGGCTCGGTGATTGCGAGGTGTGCGCTCGCACGTCGGAGTAGCGGTAGACGTTGGTGTCGGCGAGCAGGTCGCGGACCGTCGACCGGGTTTGCTGTGGCACGCGCTGAGCGAGTGTTCCGAGGTCTGGGTTGGCGTCCACCGCGATGACGCGATCTCCGCGCAGCGAGGCGAACGTCGAGCCCAACCCGACGGTCGTGGTGGTCTTGCCGACGCCGCCCTTCAGCGACAGCACCGCGATCCGGTAATCCCCGCGAACAGGTCGGTTCACGCGTTCGAGCAGTCGCTTGAACTCGAGGTCGGCCGATGACTCGCCCGGATTGATGGCGCCCGCGGAGATCGTGTGCACCGCCCGTCGCCATCCGCGGCTCGGGGGCCTGCGCGCCTTGCGGATCAGCGCGACCTCGTCGAGCGCCGGGCCCGACTGCGGGTCGCCGTATCCCGGCGGTCCCATCGGATAACCGTCGTACGGGCTCCCCGGCCCCATCGGTGCCGGACCCGGCTGTGTCGGACCCTGGTGCGGCGGACCCTGGTGTGTCGGACCCGGTTGCGCGGGCCCCTGGTGGGCCGGGCCCGATGGCGGGCCGTACGGGCTCAGCGGCGGTTCCGGTGCCCGAGCCGCCGGCGGCATCGGGTGCTCCGGCGGTGGGGCCTGCGGAGCAGGAGAATCGGTCCACGGTGGCGCACCGAAGCCGCCGGAGGGGTCATGTTCCGGCCCGGTGGCATGGGTTCCGGACGGCTCCGACCATCCGGCGTCGTCGACGCGCGGGCCGGGCGGCACACCGGGCTCACCGGCGGCAGGTCCGCGCCCGGGAGGCGCCGACTGCGGCGGCGGTCCGGGCGGCCGGCCCGGAGGCATGTGTTGGGGCATCTGTCCGGGCTGTCCCGGTGCGCCCGGCGGCATCGGCCTCCCCGGCGGGACGGGTCCGTGCCCGAACGGGCCGTTGGGCGGTCCCGGTGGCCCGGGCGGTCCGGGCGGTCCCGACGGCGTGGGATGCCCATCGTCGGGTTGCGTGGCCTGCTGCCGGTCCGGCGGACGCTGGGACGGTGGAGCCGATGGCGGCGCCTCCGCAGGCTCCGGCTCGGCGAACTGAAGCCATGGTGGGGGCGCCGGCACACCGGAATTGTCGAAACTCCCGGAGTCGTCGTACGTCATGTGCGAAAAGTTCCCCTGTAGGTGGTCCGACGGCGTGCATTCCGTCGCGAGTTCAGAGTCTAACGAACACTCGCGGTGCCGCCGAATGCCGCGACGGCCGCAGCGCCCCGCTGACCAGCCTCATTGCCCCTCGGGAGAACGTTCAGATGACCCCCTCGCCGCGCAGGGCGGTGATCGCCTCGTCGTCGAGACCCAGCAGGTCGCGATAGATTTCGTCGTTGTGCGTCCCGGGACGCGGTGGTCCCGCAGACCGGACACTTCCCGGGGACTCGGACAGCTTCGGGACGATACCCGGGCCCAGGATGTCGCGTCCAATTCGCTCGTCATGGTGGGGAACCAGCATGTCGCGGGCCTGCATCTGGGGATCGGCGACGACCTCGGCGACGGTGTTGACCGGCCCCACCACGACACCGGCCGCGCCGAGGATCTCGATGAGCTGGTCGCTCGTGTGCCCGATGGCCCACTCCGCGATGATCGCGTCGAGTTCGTCCTGGTTGACGCCGCGGGCGCGGTGATCGACGAATCGGGGGTCGTCGGCGAGCTCCGGACGTGTCATCGCCGAGCACAGGCGCCGGAACACCGTGTCCTGGTTGGCGGCGATGACCACCCGAAGACCGTCGGCGGCCAGGTACAGATTGGACGGCGCGATGCCGTCGAGCCGGGTGCCCGAGGGGCCGCGGACGACACCGGCGAGGTCGTAGTCGGCGATCGTCGATTCCTGCACGGCCAGGCACGCCTCGGTGAGTGCGGTGTCCACGACCTGCCCGCGGCCGGTGACGGTCCGACGGTAGACCGCCGCCAGGGCGCCCTGGGCGGCGAACATCCCGGCCAGGGTGTCCCCGAGGGAGAGTGCGAGACGAGGCGGTGCCTCACCCGGGTAGCCGTTGAGGTACCGCAGCCCGCTCTCGGCCTCGGCCACCGAGGCGTACCCGGCGCGCGCCGATGCCGGACCGGTCTGGCCGTACCCGGACACGCGGACCAGGATCACGCCGGGATTGCGGTCGGCGAGGACGTCGTAGCCGAGGTCCCACCGTTCGAGTGTTCCCGGCCGGAAGTTCTCGACGACGATGTCGGCGTGGTCGACGAGCCGGAGGAAGATGTCGCGGCCGGCAGACGAGCGCAGGTCGAGCGTGATCGCCTTCTTGTTGCGGGCGTGGACGGTCCAATACACGCGCTCGCCGTCCTCTTCGGCCTGACCCCACGTGCGGATCGGGTCCGGAGATCCCGGCGGTTCGATCTTCACGACGTCGGCCCCCATGTCGGCGAGAAGGCGACCGGCGAACGGCCCGGCGATCAGCGTGCCCAATTCCAGCACCCGCAGGCCGTCGAGGGCGCCGGGTGCGGCTGCATCGGTGTGCGTCACACAGTCAGCATCGCCGATAACACTCGGTGCCCCTCGAGCGGGGCATCACACGTTTCGCCCGCCCGGACCCCGCGACGACGGTCATCCGAACGGTCCCAAACCCGGGTGTTGTGTGGTTGGAGTCGGGCTGGTATGGCAGGATCGGCCACGATGACCGGTGGACATGATTCGCCGGTCGGATCGATGTGGACCGCCTGAGGCGTGCGCACGGTCGGTCGGGGGACCAGGTCCGAATTTCTGTGGATCGTGGGGAACCGATTGCGACCGGGCTGCGTCCAAGAGTCACAGGATCGAGTTCGGAGGGGGGAACCGGCATGACCTCACCAGGTCACGGCCCAGGACGTCACGGCCCAGGGCGTCACAGCGCAGATCGGGTCAGCGCAGAACAGTACGGCGCAGAACAGTACGGCGCCGATCCGGATCGTGCCCGGGACGGGGACGATGACGGTTCGGGTGTGGACGCGGCGCACGCACTGTCCACCGCGCGGTCGCGCTCGGGTGCGCTCGCGGTGGTGACCACCCCGCAGGGACTGCCCGTGTCTGTTCGCATCGACAACTCCGCGTTGGGCAAGGAACCTTCGGCGCTTGCCGACGAGATCCTCCGGCTGTGCCGGCAGTCGGCGATGGTGGCGGGGATTCGGCTGCGTGAACAACTTCTCGCATCGGGTGTGCAGCGCGATGTGGTGGACGCGATGAAGCTGCCTCGTGCCGACGATCTCGCTCGTGCCGAACAACTCGACGACCATCACCTCGACGCCCCGTCCTCATGGCTGCGGTCGGTCTAGGGGGCATGGCATGAGCTGGGCGATGGATGAACTCGAGGCGCGCGCGAATGCGCAACTGAACAGTCTCTACGAACTCAACGAGAAGTATGCGGCGATCTCGGTGCGGGAGACCTCGGCCGACGATCTGGTGACCGTGGAGGTCGACGGGGTGGGTGCGCTGACCGGCTTGTGGCTGGCACACGGCGCCAATGAACTCGGCGGTGCGCGGCTGGGTGAGCAGATCGTCGCGACCGCCGCGCTGGCGGCGCAACGGGCTTTCGCGAAGCGCGCAGCGATCACCGAGGAGTTCAACGAGTCATTTGCCGAACTCGTCAACGCGCGACCACGGACCGAATGATCCGAGAAGTTTCCCCGGTGGTGGAACCGAATCGAGTCCCGCTGCGTCCAAGAGACGGACAGGGGCGGGCAACAGCAAGACCGACAGCATTGAGTGGGAGGGACAGCGATGAATGATGTGACAGTCGTGCCAGAGGCGGTCGAGGCCTTCGGGGCGACGAGCGCGGCGATGGCGACCGCGGTCGGCGCCGCCGGGTCCATCAACGCGGCGGCCAACACCGCCGTGATGGTGCCGGTCTTCGGGCTCATCGGGCAGGAGTTCCTGGCGTCGTTCATCGTGGCGCAGGCCAATCACCTGATGTCGGTCGGCAGTCTCGCAGCCGTTCATGCGGGCAGCGCCGCGTCCACGTTCGCCGGACTCGCCCAGTTCCAGGCCGAGGACGCGAACTCCGGCGCCGAGATCCGATCGGTCCTGTGACCGGCGTTCCGACACCCGGCCCGATGCCGGTATCGATCCCCGACGTTCCCGCCATGATGAACATGACGGTGCAGGAGATGATCGAGGCCACCCCGCTCGGGCCCATCCTGGACACGTCTGTCGCAGATGTGTTGTCCGGCCACGGCCTACCGGCGTTGCCCGCCCTACCACCGCCGGGAGCGCCCCTGCCCGGACTTCCGCCCTTGCCGCCGATCGATCTCAGTCTGCTCGTCAAACCCCTGACAGATCTCCTGGGCGGTTTCGGCACCGGAAACCTCTCGGGTGCCGATTTCGATCCATCGGCGATCTTCGAGGGCCTGTCCCAGGTGCTGCAGACGAGCATGTCGATGAGCTCCGGGGCGGTGAAGGCGCTCGACAAGCTGTGGTCCGGGACCGCGTCGACCGCAGCGGTGGGCAAGTCGGCAGCGGCGAGCGCGGACACCGCGAACGTCTCCACGCAGGGCACCGGGATGTCGATCGACATCCAGGCCGCGGCCGGCATCGTCGGCGCGGGATTGGCTGCGGTGCAGGCGATCATCGCTGCCACCATCACCAAGATCGCCGGCACGATGCCGCTCATCATGACCCCGCCCGGGCAGGGCCTCGCGGTCGCATTCGCATCCGAGGGACTGGCCGAGGCGACCGCCCAGGTCGCGGTGACGCGTGCCCAGCTCCTCGGCCCGACCGCCAAGATGACGGCCAATGGGGCGCCGGTGGCCGTGACCGGCGCGCCGACCGCGGCCGGTGGGGCCCAATCGCCTTTCGCGGTCGCCAGCGCGGTGCTCGACGGCGTCGCGCCGGCGGTGTCGTCGGCCTCGGAGTTGCCGTCGATGATCGCGTCGCCGGTGTCGGGGATGCTGTCTGCGGCTCGTTCCGATCCGTACCCGGGAACGGGCTCGGTGGCCGGTTCGGCCGCGGGACGGTCGGGCGGACCCGGTGGTGGCGGAGGAGCCGGCGGCGCAGGCGGGATGAGTCGTGCCGGTGGTGGTGGCGGAGTGGGAGGCGTCGGCGGCGGTGCCTCCCCGTTGGCGCCGCGACCATTCATGACACCAACCGTCGGTATGACGGAGCCGGCCGCATCGGGTCCGGCACAGATGACCCGCGGCGGCGTCGCATCCACGGGTGCCATGCCCGCGTCGATGGCCCCCATGGCCGGGGCGGGCGCGGCGCGCGGCGCGGGCGCGTCCAATGAGGAACACCAGGTGCCGGATTACCTCGTCACCGAGGACAACGGGCAAGCGGTCGTAGGGGAGTTGCCCGACGTCGTCCCCGCTGTCATCGGCCAGGAGGATCAAGCGCAGGCGGCCCCGGAGTCGCCCGACATCGAGCTCCGGCTCGGTCCGCCGTCGGGTGGAACACCCACCTCCACCGACACGTAGCCCTACCACCTCGACAATGCGAAACATCGACCGTCCGAACACATCCCGGAACGAGGAGCCATGTCCGAAGCACCGTTGAACGTCGACCCCGCCGAACTCGTCGCGGCGGCAGGCCGTCTCGACCGTCTCGCCGAGCGTCTGGAGAACTCGCTGGGTGCACTCACCCCGGCCCTGACGGTGCCGGCGGCCGGCCGCGACGAGGTCTCGCAGACCTCGGCGACGAGCTTCAACTCGGTTGCCGACGCCTTCTCCACCGATTCCGCGCGCAGCGTCGAGGAACTGCGCAAGATCGCCGCGCTGCTGCGCTCGCAGGCGCAGGTCTATGCGCGCGGCGAGGACGACGCGGCGGCAGAGTTCCGCGTCTGACCGCACGATCTCGACACCCGACCCCGACCCGACCTGTCGACGAGAAAGGAGAAGTGAGTGACCGGATTCACCGGCGTCATCTGGGACGCCCGAACCACCGAGCAGCTCGCCTCTGATCTCGGCGACGGCGCCGGGCCCGGCCCGCTCGCGGAGGCCGGTTTGGCCTGGGGTCGGGTGGCATCCGAGATGGCCTCTGCCGCCGCCGAATACGGGACGATTCTCGCGGCCATGGCGGTGCACTGGGAGTCCGGACACACGAATGAGTCGTTCGAGAAATTGAGCCGCCTGGCCCCGTGGTTCGCCGAGGCCGCGGCAGAGGCCGGACAGAACGCGGGGCGTGCGGAGGCCCAGGCAGCCGCGGTCACGGTGGCACGGCTGACGATGCCGAACCTGGTGGAGGTCGACCTCGCCGAGGAGGCGATGCGTACCGCGACCGCGGTCAGCGCGATCGCACCTGCGCTGGTCGGCGCCGCCGCGCAGGCGGAACGGGCAGTACACGACCAGCGGATGCGTGCGGCTCGGGTGATGCAGACCTACGAGTCCGCATCGGAGGCGGCCGCCAAGCCGTGGAAGAGTGTTCCGCCTGCGCCGAATCTCGTGTCGGCGCAACCACTCGCCGCGGAGCGCGCAGCTCGTGAGACGGCCGCGCGCGCAGCAGTGCACACCCCGCAGAAGTCGTCCTCCACGGCACCTGCGGCGGTGGCCGGGATGCCGATGGCGGCGATGGCAGGCTTCGCGGTGGCGCCGGTGGAGAAGACGAACTATGTGCCGACCACCCTGGCCGGTGGGTCGCCGGCCGGTACGGCGACCGCAGGCTCGACTGCGCCTGCCCACGGCGCGCAGTCACCCCACGGTGGACCGGTGGCCCCGCCGGTGGCGCCCCACGGCGCGGCCGCGGCCGAACGCGTGGTGACGCGCGGTCCGTCGGCTCCGGAGCCTGCCGACGAACCGGGCGCGGCCGAGGCCGCGGTCGACGCGCCCTCCACGTGGGCCGAAGTCGCGATGGCGGAAAAGCCTGCGGTGCACCACGGCTCGGATGATGCCTCGGGTCGATCGCTCGACCCGCGCTACGTCCACGAGACCCTCGTGCTGGATCATCGGAAGGGGCTCTGACATGTGGGGCCTGACCGCGGAATCGGCAGCGGTACTCGACGTCGACGTGCTCTGTCGCGTCGGAGAGTTGGCGGGGGTTCAGACCTGGCCGGTCGTACTCGACCTGTGGCACACCGCAATCGACGGCGACGAACTCGCCGAGCGCCGTGCCGTGGCCGACCAGCAGATCTGGGAGCGGCGACTGCTCGTCGACGGTGAGCCCGTGGCCTGGTTGGCCACCGCACTGCACATCCTGGCGGCTCCCGAACGTCAACTCGAGATCCGCACATTCTCGGCGGACACGGGCACCGAGCCCATCGCAGACGATCCGCGTCGGACGTGTGTCGCGCGCCGGGGACACGAGCATGTGATCGCTCGTCGCAACGGATCCGAGGTCGACCTCGCCGTCGTGGACGTCAACTCGGAGGCCGAGATCGGAGCGATCCTCGCACGTGAGTTCCCTTCGTTGGAACCGGCGATGTTCACCGGGCTCAGCGCACCCACCGAAGAACTCGCCACTCGCCTGACGCACTGCACCAGCTCCGGCGATGTCGCCGATGCGCTTCGCGCCCTCGGTGCACCCGGTCCGGATGCGACCGCCATCGCGTCGGGGCTGACCAATTGTCGCAGCCGGTCGGAGATCGTCGCGGTCTCCTGGTCGGGGGGTTTCAGCACACAATCTTCTGGTGCACTGGCGGTTTTCGACACCGACAGGGGTCGGATCGTCGCCAGTCCCAGCAAGTCTCCGGACGGGCGGGTGTGGACCACTCTGTCCCCGGGCAGTGTCAATCGGATCACGCAGGCCACCGGCCTGCTGATCGAGACCCTGCCCGAAGGACGGTGGATGCCATGACCCGGGCGGGGGAAAGGACAGGGTATCTGTGTCGCCGGCGCCGGGAGCATCGCGAGCGGGCCACACACCGCGGATACCACCGAGGCATCGCCATGCGGTGCCGCAACACAGAAGGAGAACACCATGAGTGACCCAACCGGGGGCGGTCTCAATCTCGATACAGCCGGCGCGCAGGCATCGGTCAAGTCGATCAGCGGCATCGTCAACGAGATGCAGGCGATTCTGGGAACCATCCAGAAGCAGACCGCGGCCGGCCAGGAGACCTGGTGGGGCCGGGCCAGCGAGGCGTTCGGCGCGACCAATGCGGACTGGCACACGTCGGCAACCAAGCTCCAGGCCGTTCTGCAGGAGATCGAGAACGCCCTGATGTCGGGATTCACCGAGTACGAGGACATCGACAGCAGCGCGGCGCAGCCGTTCCAGAACCAGACCCACGTGAAGATCTGACCCGTCCGCACACCCCGGACACACCCACCACGACCATCAGAAGGAGACAGCAATGTCCGGCAAGATCGGTTACAACCCCGCAAGCCTCGGCGACCTGTCAGGCAACATCCACGCACAGTTCGGCCGGCTGGAAGAGCTCGCCACCAGCCTCAAGACCCAGGTGAATGCGCTCGCCGACAACTGGCAGTCAGGGTCCAAGCCCCAGTACGACGATGCGCAGGCGCGCTGGGACGCGTTGTTCATGCAGGCCCGCGAGCAGTTGAGCGGCCTCGGACGAGGCGTTCAGAACGCCTCGGACACGATGATGAACGCCGACCGCGCGATCGGCAAGGGCTTTCAGGGCATGGTCTGAGACCCCTTGCGCCGCAGTGGGGCCACCGATCTCCTCGGTGGCCCCACTGTCGTCTGAGCAGCCGCCGGCCACTGCCTCGGGCTCGACATCAGACGCAGAGTCGTCGCACGCCCGGCGGGATAGGTGGCGCGGTTATGCGCGCAGAACCGGCATTGGTGCGATAGCGTCGGGCGAGACCGTCGAGGAGGTACTGTGGCCAACCCTGACGCCGCCGGCGCGCCCCGTGAGACATGGACCAGGAACTCGGGTTTCATCCTGGCCGCCATCGGATCTGCGGTCGGCCTCGGCAACATCTGGAGATTCCCCGGCGTCGCCTATGAGAGCGGCGGCGGCGCGTTCATCGTCCCGTATCTCGCCGCACTGCTGACTGCCGGCATCCCGATCCTGTTCCTGGACTACGCGATCGGCCATCGTTACCGGGGCGTCGCCCCGCTCGCGTTCCGCCGTATCCGGCAGAAGGCGGAAGCCATCGGCTGGTTCCAGACCGGCCTGCTGTTCGTCATCGGTGTCTACTACGCCGCGGTCATCGCGTGGGCGCTGAGCTATTTCGTGTATTCGTTCGATCTCCGATGGGGTTCGGATACGACGACGTTCTTCCTGGAGGACTACCTGCAGGTCGGTGATCCCGAGGTGTCGACGACAGTCGTCGGCAACGTCGCCATCCCGCTGGTCATCGTCTGGCTGGCCATCCTGGCGGTGCTGTGCCTGGGCGTCGCACGAGGCGTGGAGAAGATCAACATGGTCTTCATCCCCCTGCTCTTCGTCGGATTCACCGGTCTCGTCATCCGCGCGGTCACCCTCGACGGCGCCGCCGACGGCCTCAACGCACTGTTCACCCCGGACTGGTCGGCACTGTCGGACCTCGACGTATGGATCGCGGCCTACAGCCAGATCTTCTTCTCACTGTCGATCGCCTTCGGCATCATGATCGCCTACTCGTCGTTCCAGCGACGCAAGGCCAACATGACCAGTTCCGGTCTGGTGGTGGCATTCGCGAACTCGTCGTTCGAGATCCTCGCCGGCATCGGTGTGTTCAGTGCGCTGGGCTTCCTCGCCTATCAGCAGCAGGCCGCGATCTCGGAGCTCGAAGGGCTGACCGGTCCGATCCTGTCGTTCGTGACGTTCCCGGCCGTCATCTCGGAGATGCCGGGTGCCAGCTTCTGGGGTGCGCTGTTCTTCGGCTCGCTCGTGGTCGCCGGCTTCACATCGCTGATCTCGCTGTTGGTCGGTGTCCAGAGTTCTCTGCAGGAGAAGTTCGGTCTGAGCCGAGTGGTCGCCGCGGCCGTCACCGCGGGTGTCAGCGGCGTCATCTCGATCGGCCTGTTCTCCACCACCTCGGGGCTGATCGCACTCGACACGGTCGACCAGTTCGCCAACAACATCGGCGTGGTGTCGTCGGCGATCATCATGACGGTCTTCACCGTGTGGCTGGCACGCGACGCCGACATCCTCCGCAGACATCTCAACGCCGTCTCGACGTTCCCGCTCGGTAAGTGGTGGATCGCCCTCATCGGCGTCGTCGGACCGGTCTTCCTCACGATCATGCTCGTGCAGAAGATCATCTCGATCATCGACGAGGGCTACGAGGGCTACCCGACGTGGTACCTCGGGGTGTTCGGCTGGGGCACGATCGCCCTGCTGATCGTCGTGGCGGTTGTCTTCACCCTCCCGTCGTGGAAGGGCCGCGACTATCCTGGATTCCAACCGTGGCCGCCACTCGACGACCAACCGAAGAAGGAGGCGGTTCGATGAGCTCCGGTGCCATCGTCATGATGATCATCGCCATGGTGATCGTGTGGGGCGGACTCGCAGCCAGCATCGTGAATCTCCGGATGCGGCCCGAGAAGACGGACAGCCCGTTCGAGGACCCGGATCTGGTCGCAGACGACGCAGCTCGCAGCCAGATGCCACATCCCACCCGCGACACGTAGCCCCCGGTTCCGGTCGGATAGCCTTGGCTCAGACAAGGCAGACGACGAAGGGGACGAGATGACCACGGTGGCGGACTCCGCACTTCAGGCAGACAGTCGCAACGGGATCGACTTCAAGGTGGCCGACCTGTCACTCGCGGATTTCGGCCGCAAAGAGATCGAACTGGCCGAGCACGAGATGCCGGGGCTGATGTCACTGCGACACGAGTACGCGGATGTGCTGCCCCTCAAGGGCGCTCGGATCTCGGGATCGCTGCACATGACCGTCCAGACCGCGGTGCTGATCGAGACGCTCGTGTCCCTCGGTGCCGAGGTGCGGTGGGCGTCGTGCAACATCTTCTCCACCCAGGACCATGCCGCTGCGGCCATCGTCGTGGGCCCTCACGGCACTCCCGACGAGCCGAAGGGCGTGCCCGTCTTCGCCTGGAAGGGTGAGACTCTCGCCGAGTACTGGTGGGCGGCCGAGCAGATGCTGACGTGGCCCGATCAGCCGGCGAACATGATCCTCGACGACGGTGGTGACGCCACCATGCTCGTGCTGCGGGGCGCCGAGTTCGAGAAGGCAGGGGTGGTCCCGCCCGCGGAGGACGACCACCCGGCCGAGTACAAGGTTTTCCTGGAACTGCTGCGGTCACGGTTCGAGACCGACAAGACCAAGTGGACCACGATCGCCGACTCCGTCCAGGGTGTCACCGAGGAGACCACCACCGGCGTCCTGCGCCTGTACCAGTTCGCCGCCGCAGGCGAACTGAGCTTCCCCGCGATCAACGTCAACGACTCCGTCACCAAGAGCAAGTTCGACAACAAGTACGGCACCCGCCATTCGCTGATCGACGGCATCAACCGCGGCACCGATGTGCTCATCGGCGGCAAGAAGGTGCTCATCTGCGGCTACGGCGACGTCGGCAAGGGCTGCGCGGAATCCCTTGCGGGACAAGGTGCCCGAGTCCAGGTCACCGAGATCGACCCGATCAATGCCCTGCAGGCGCTGATGGACGGCTACGACGTGGTCACCGTCGAGCAGGCCATCGGCAACGCGGACATCGTCATCACCTCGACCGGCAACCTGGGCATCATCACGCTCGCCCACATGCAGCAGATGAAGAATCAGGCCATCCTCGGCAACATCGGTCACTTCGACAACGAGATCGACATGGCCGGGCTGGAGAACTCCGGCGCCAAGCGCATCACCGTCAAGCCGCAGGTCGATCAGTGGATCTTCGAGAGCGGCAAGTCGATCATCGTCCTGTCCGAAGGACGCCTGCTCAACCTGGGCAACGCCACCGGCCATCCGTCGTTCGTGATGAGCAACAGCTTCTCCAACCAGGTGATCGCGCAGATCGAGCTGTGGACCAAGAACGACGAGTACGACAACGAGGTCTACCGGCTGCCCAAGCACCTCGACGAGAAGGTGGCGCGCATCCACGTCGAGGCCCTCGGCGGCACCATGACCAAGCTGACCAAGGAACAGGCCGAGTACATCAACGTCGACGTCGAGGGCCCCTACAAGCCCGAGCACTACCGCTACTGACGTAACCGCCGCCGCCAGGTCACCTCACGACGTGCCGAGCACGGAGGTCGAGTGGGCGCTGTTTTCCGTCGAGTGTGCGCGGCCCAGCAGCCGTCGCAAGAATGCCACCATTCTTCCGCGCACACTCGACGGAAAACAGCGCCCACTCGACACGAAAGGCCGTGCTGGGCACGTTTGGGAGTTTCTACGTCCCGATGTCCAACTCGGTCCCCGGGCAGACGTACCAGGTGCCGTCCTCTCGGGCGAAACTCTCCTCGTTCTGCTTCGGTGACGAGCGCTGGTTGCCCAACTCGAGATGGGTCGTGACCGTCGACGCCGCCGAGTCGCCGGTGACGGTGATCTCGGTGAGCTCCTCCAGGACGACGTAGCCGGTGATGTCCAGCGGTGTGGTCACCTGCGGACGCATCGCACTGCACACCGATGACTGGATACGGGTGACGTTGCGCGAGTTCACCGCGTCGACAAAGGCCTGCATCGCGGTGCGGATCCCGCTCTCGTCGGCCGTGCTCGCGGTGGCGCCGCCCTCGGGCGGCCCGGGCGTCCGGACCAGCTCGTCCCCGGCGACGGAATCCGCCGACGACCCTGCGCCGTCGTCGGCGACGGTGAGGAACACTGCCGACGCGATGACCGCGACGATGGTGATCAGGCCGAGCACGGTTCCCACGATCATCCCGGTGCGCCGCGGTGGTCGCGGCGGCGGATAGGGCGGTCCGTATCCGACCGCGGGCGGCCAACCCGGAGGCTGGCCCTGCGCGTAGGGGTGGCTCTGCGTGTAGGGCTGGGCGGGGCCGCCGTGCATCGGGGGACCGCCGGGATGGAGAGGTGGATGCCCGCCCTGACCGGGCCCGGGGCCGAAGGGCGGCTGACCCCCTGGCGGTTGCTGATGGGTCACGCGGCCTCCTTCCGTCGGGGGGCTTGAACTTTCAGGCTATCGAAGTGCCGATTGCCGGTCACGGACGGTCATTCGTCCAGCAGACGTACCGCCAGCTCGGCGACGTCCTCGTCCGCGGTCGATTGCCACGGCGACATCCAATTCGCTTCCGCCAGTTCGCGATACACCGAATCCACACGCAGCTGGAGGTCGGTGTTCCGCTCGTAGAGGTCCCGACGGCGGGTCGAGTCGATCGACTCGCGGTGGGCGGCCCGCTCCATGGCAACCTGTGGAGCCACGCCGAGGAGGACGTGATGGTCGGGCACTGGGAGGCCGAATCGACGGAACTCGATGTCGCGCACCCAGGACACCATCTCCCCGTCGGCGCCCTGCCCGAGTCGTGCGGCGTTGTAGGCGGCGTTGGAGGCGACGTACCGGTCGAGCACCACGATGTCGTGATCGGCGACGGCACCGCGGATCTCGTCGGCGGCGCCCGCCCGATCCAGCGCGAACATCAGCGCCATCGCGTACACGCTGTCACTGAGGTCCCCGTGCTCGCCGTGCAGGGCCTCGGCCGCCAGGTCGGCGGTCACCGATTCCCCGTACCGCGGAAAGGTCAAGGTCCACACCCGCAGTCCGTCCTGGCGCCATCGATCGACGAGTCCGGTGACGAGGGTGTTCTTGCCGGCGCCGTCGAGTCCCTCGACGGCAATGAGTTGACCCACGTGCGCGATGGTAACGGCACCGGACCCCCTCGCCGGGCGAGGCGACACGGTGGGTCGCGCGACCCGGTACGGCGCGTCATCTCCGCAGTCGGGTCACGATAGTGTCACCATTGAGAGTATGAAGCCTCGCATCCTCGTCGTCGATGACGACGCCGCACTCGCCGAGATGCTCACCATCGTGCTGCGGGGCGAGGGTTTCGAACCGTTTGTGGTGGGCGACGGGACGCAGGCCTTGACCGCCGTTCGCGAGATCCGCCCCGATCTGGTGTTGCTCGATCTGATGCTGCCGGGAATGAATGGCATCGACGTGTGTCGCGTGCTGCGGGCCGACTCGGGTGTGCCGATCGTGATGCTCACGGCCAAGTCGGACACCGTCGACGTCGTCCTCGGCCTGGAGTCGGGCGCCGACGACTACATGGTCAAGCCGTTCAAGCCGAAGGAACTCGTGGCCCGGGTACGGGCTCGGCTGCGCCGCACCGACGAGGAGCCGGCCGAACTGCTGTCGATCGGGCCCGTCGAGATCGACGTCCCCGCCCACAAGGTCACCCGGGACGGCGTGCCCATCTCGCTCACGCCGCTGGAGTTCGACCTGCTCGTGGCGCTCGCACGGAAACCGCGGCAGGTCTTCACGCGCGATGTGCTGCTCGAACAGGTGTGGGGTTACCGCCATCCGGCGGACACTAGACTTGTGAACGTGCATGTCCAGCGTCTGCGAGCCAAGGTGGAGACCGATCCGGAGAACCCTGAGGTCGTGCTGACGGTGAGGGGGGTCGGCTACAAGGCCGGCCCACCGTGATCGGCCGACCCCGCCGCCGCGTCAACAGCACCTTCGGACGCATCACCCGCGTCGCGAGCAGTATCGGCCGCGCCTTCGGCAAGGTCTGGCGTCGATCCCTGCAGCTTCGGGTCGTGGTGTCGACGTTGGTGCTGTCGTTCGTGGTGATCCTGATCCTCGTGTTCGTGCTGATCAGCCAGATCACCGACCGGCTCCTCGATGTGCAACTCGCCGCCGCTACCGAGGAAGTCGAACGGGCCCGGGTCGCCGTCGAACGCGATCTGACCAGCAGCGACGGCAACATGTCGGTGCAGAACCGCCTTCGGCAGACGCGCTCGCTGCTCACCGACCGGGATGTGGACACCAGTGAGAGCTCGGGCACGATCGGCACCTTTGACACCGTGCTCGTGGTCCGGGGGACCGGGGAGGACGGCAGCGACAGCGGCGTCGGACCGATCTCGGAGATCCCGGAGAACCTGCGCGACATGGTCGAGGGCGGACAGGTCGCCTACCAGTACACGTCGATTCCCAACACGTCCGGAGGCTCCGAACCGGCGTTGGTCGTCGGCACCCCCACCAACGCGTCGGTCCCCGGTCTCGAGCTCTACCTCGTGTTCCCGTTGACCAGCGAGCAGAACACCATCGATCTGGTCCGCGGCACCCTCGTCACCGGCGGTGTGGTCCTGCTGGGGTTGCTCGCCGCCATCGCGTGGCTCGTCTCCCGGCAGGTGGTGCTGCCGGTGCGGTCGGCCTCGCGGATCGCCGTCCGGTTCGCCGACGGCCGGCTCAAGGAACGCATGCCGGTGCGGGGCGAGGACGACATGGCGCGACTGGCCATGTCCTTCAACGACATGGCCGAGAGTCTGTCCAAGCAGATCACCCATCTCGAGGAGTTCGGCGGCCTGCAGCGGCAGTTCACCTCCGATGTCAGTCACGAGCTGCGGACGCCACTGACCACGGTGCGGATGGCGAGCGACGTGCTCTACGAGGGGCGCGACGAACTCGACCCGGTCCGCAAGCGGTCGGTGGAACTACTCGACAAGGAACTCGACCGGTTCGAGACGCTGCTCAACGAATTGCTCGAGATCTCCCGCCACGACGCCGGTATGGCCGAACTCGCCGCCGAACGGATGGACATGGCGATCCCGATCGACGGTGCACTGGCGACCGTCAGTCACCTCGCCGAGGAAACCGGTACCGAACTGGTCCTCGACCTGCCGACCGAACCGGTGATCGCCGAGATCGACCCCCGCCGGGTCGAGCGCATCCTGCGTAACCTGCTCGCGAACGCCATCGACCACGGCGAGCGCAACCCCGTCGTCCTGACGATGCGATCCGACGGTGATGCGGTGGCGATCACGGTGCGCGACAACGGAATCGGGCTTCGTCCCGGGGAGGAGAAGCTCGTCTTCAACCGATTCTGGCGATCGGACCCGTCGCGGTTCCGCCGTTCGGGGGGTACCGGTCTCGGACTCGCGATCAGCATCGAGGATGCCCGACTCCACCAGGGGCGGTTGGAGGCATGGGGCGAACCCGGCAAGGGTGCGTGCTTCCGATTGACCCTGCCGTTGCTGCGGGGTCACAAGATCCTCGGCAGTCCGCTGCCGTTGAAGGCGGTCGGCGGGCCGGTGCGGTCCACGCCCACGCGTGCCGCGGCGCCCAGGCCGGAGGCCCGGCCGGACGAGGCCGCCGACTCGGCCGGTGCGCAGTCGAATGTCCCGGAGAACAGCGGTGGAGGTGGCAGTGTCTCCGGCTGAGTCCGTGTCACGGCCGTCCGTGTCACCGTCGCTCGGGTCCCGGTCACCCGGGACGCGCCCCGGGGGAGCGACCGGGATCGTCGTCTCGATGCTGCTCGCGATGCTCTGTGTCCTCAGTGCGTGTGGGTCCATCCCGACGAGTTCGTCTCCCCAGCCGATCACCGCGTTCGAGCGTCAGGGCCCGACGAACGAAGTCCCGGAACCGCAGGCGGACATGGATCCGGAGTCGCTCGTCCGCTCGTTCCTCCAGGCCACCGCCGACCCCGACTCGGGGCACGAGGCCGCACGCAAGTTCCTCACCACCGCGGCGTCCGAGCAGTGGGACGACCGCGGGGACATGCTGATCGTCGACGAGATCAACATCTTCGTCGACCAGCGCAGCGAAGACGCCGTGCGACTGCGCCTCATCGGCGACAACGTCGGCACCTTGACGACCGCCGGGGAGCTGCTACCCGCCACGGGGCGGGTGGAGACGAGTCTGTCGCTGACCCGCGCCGGGGACCAGTGGCGCATCGACGGGCCGTTGCCGAACGGCACCATGATCGATCGCAACCAGTTCGACGCCGCCTACCGCGCCGCGACGCTGTACTTCACCGACCGCAGCCTCGAACGTCTGGTCGCCGATCCGCGGTGGTTCTACTCGGGCACGGGTTCCGACCCGACCGCACTGCTCACCCGGTTGATCGCGGGGCCCGCATCCGAACTCAACGGTGCCGTGGACAGTGGCTTCCCCAACGGGGCGGCCCTGCGTGGACCGGTCACATCGCTGTCCGACGGCGGGGTGCGGGTGGAGTTGACCGGCATCGGATCCAGTTCCACCCGCGACCGAACGGCGCTGGCCGCCCAGATCATCTGGACGCTGGACGCGGCCGACATCGGCGGCCCGTATGTGATCAATGCCGACGGGGGGCCGCTCATCCCTGAACGCGCGCCCGGGTGGCAGACAGCCGACGTGCAGTCGTTCGACCCCACGGCGGTGCCGGCCACCGACGTCGGTCTCAACATCATCCGACTGGGTGCGATGCTCAAGGTGACCGATTCGGGAACGGTCCCCGTGGACGGGCCGCTGGGGACCAGTACGGCGGTGCGGTCGGCGGTGATCTCCGCGGACGGGCAGCGTACGGCCTCGGTGCGCGCCCGCGGCGGTGGCGGACCGCGGCTGGAACTGGGGATCGGGCCGTACGGCGGCACCCCCTCGGTGGTCACCTCGGGCGACTCGATCACCCGACCGTCGTTCGGCCAGGACGCCGACACCGTGTGGGCCGTCGTGGACGGTCAGCCGGTCCAGTGGGTACGCGACGAATCCGGCGACAGCGAGCGCCTCGCGCCGGTGGACGCCGAGGCGATCGCCACGGTGGCCCGCGGGCCGATCACCGAACTGCAGGTGGCGCCCGACGGTGTCCGCGTGGCGCTGATCGTCGGCGGGCAGGTGGTGTTCGCGGTCGTGGCCACCAATGCGGAAGGTGCTGTGTCACTGGCGAACCCGCGGATCGCCGCCTACAACATCGGGAGCCGGGCACTGTCGTTGGACTGGGCGTCGCCGACGACGGTGATGGTCGCCCGGGACGCGCTCGAGTCGCCCGTCGTGCAGCTGTCGATCAACGGCACGCCCGCCGTCGGCCTGCTGTCGGGCAACCTGTCGCCGCCGGTGCGAGCCGTCGTCGCCGACCAGTCGACGGTGTACGTGGGGGACACCCGCGGGGTGCTGCGACTCGGGAGCTCGAACGGCCAGCCCGATCAGTATTGGACCGAGGTCGAGCCGGCGATGGCGCCCGATGTCATCCCCGTGTTGCCCTGACGCGCCCCCGCCCCCGACATCAGGCTGCCGCGATGACGACCACCGTGCTCACGTGCAGGTCATGCGCGGCCAGCACCCGGCACGATTGGGCTGCGGTCGCGCCCGTGGTCAGGATGTCGTCGACGAGCACCACCGGGCCGGCGATGGTGCACAGACGGGGCACGAACCGCCGTCGCACGTGGACGGCATCGGAGAGATTGGCGACGCGCGCGCGGGCGTCGAGACCGGCCGAATCCCGCGCCCGGCCCGAAGTGACCAGGGCGTCGGCGACGGCCACGCGCCGACCGAGTCGGCCGGCCGCCGCCCGGGCGATCGCGGCCACCGGGTCACCGCCGCGGCGACGCGCCGCCGATACGCGGGTCGGTGCGGGCACCAGGGTCAGCGTGTCGCCGTCCGGAATCTCGCCCCATTGCGCCAGGGTCACGATCCCCCGGGCCAGTGCGTTGCCGAGCGGGCCGATCAGGTCACGGCGGCCGTGTTCTTTCATGGCGATCAGGGTCGACCGGTACGTTCCGCGGTAGCGCCCGAGCGCCCATGCGGGGACGCCGATCTCCACTCGCGGTTCGAGCCGCACCGGGCTGTCGGTCAGTGTCCTCGCGCACTCGTCACACCAGTCGGTGCCGGGTTCTCCGCAGCCACCGCATTGTGTCGGGACCATCAGATCTGCCCCGGACCGGAGGATCTCGGCGGCGTGGGCGGCCGGCCCGGTTCGGCGCGCACGGGGCACACCGACAGGATGCCGCCCCGGCGGCCCCCGTCGACGTGGTCGGACCCGTCGTCGCGCGATCTGTGGATCGCCGGCCCGGATGTGCACAGTGCGAGACGACGCGGTTGCGCGGAAACGTGGCCAGTAGGCGAACTTCGGGCTACGGTCGTAGGCACAACAGGTAGCCGCCGCTTTTCGCGAGGAGGTGAGGCCCCTGCCCCTGAGTGTCAGCCGTCGGCTGGCATGGATTCGATTCCCTACCGATGACGAAGGTGTCAGCGCGACAAGAGGTCTGGTGTTGCCGCGCCCGGATGCGATCGTTCGCACGAGTCAGGTCGCAGCAGGTGCAGCGGGGTCAACGGATCTCCCGCCCACTCCCATCAGCGGCAGCATGCCGCCTCTACCGATGGATCGGGACACGTCGCGCCGTGGCGCCGGAGTCGCGCGCCGGGAACCATCACAAGGAGGTAGTTGTATATGTCAACAGTCATCCACCGCAAAGGCCACCGCGAGTCGAAGGTCGGTGATCGCGCCCCCGAACCGACTCGTGAGAGCAAGAAGAACTCCTCGTCCCCCGACGAGGCCTTCGATCCCAGCTTCGCCTTCGTCCGACCTGCCGGCACCGTCGCCGCCGACGAACCCGCCGAACCCAATGCCAAGGTCGACATCAGTGGACGCAACGTCGAGATCCCCGATCACTACCGCATCTACGTCGGCGACAAGCTCGCCCGGCTGGAGCGTTTCGACCCTTCCATCTTCCGTTTCGACGTCGAACTGAACCACGAACGCAACCGCAGGCAATCCAAGGTCTGTCAACAGGTCGAGATCACCGCCGTCGGGAAGGGCCCCAAGGCCCGGGCCCAGGCATGTGGCGAGAACTTCTATGCAGCTCTGGAGGCCGCGCTGGACAAGCTGGAATCGCGGCTGCGTCGCGTCAAGGACCGGCGACGGGTGTCCTACGGCAACCGCCGCCCGATCTCGGTCGCCGAGGCCACCGAGATCGGGGCCCCGCCGTTGCGGGACGGCCAGCTCACCGCCCAGCCCGATGCGGAGGGCGACGACCCCGATCAGACCTGGGACGACGGGGTCGAACTGCACGAACCCGGGCAGGTCGTGCGTGTCAAGGAGCACGAGGCCGTGCCGATGTCGGTGGACGACGCCCTCTACGAGATGGAACTCGTCGGTCACGACTTCTTCCTGTTCCATGACAAGGAGAGCGACAAACCGTCGGTGGTCTACCGGCGTCACGCGTTCGACTATGGGTTGATCAGGCTCGCGTGACACCGATCAGGTTGCACTAAGGCGGCCTGAGTACCATGGAATCCGGTCTGTACTGTGCTGCAGGCCGGATTTCGTGTGTTGTCGACATGAGTGAGGGACTCGATCCACGGTGCTGAACAAGCTGCTGCGCGTCGGTGAAGGCCGGATGGTCAAACGACTCGATGCGATCGCGTCGCACGTCGAGGCACTCTCCGACGAGGTCGAGGCTCTGACCGACGAGGAACTGCGGGCCAAGACCGACGAGTTCAAGGAGCGCATCGAAGACGGTGCGTCGCTCGACGAACTCCTCCCCGAAGCGTTCGCCGTGGCGCGTGAGGCCGCGTGGCGTGTGCTGGAGCAGAAGCACTTCCACGTCCAGATCATGGGCGGCGCGGCACTGCACTACGGCAACATCGCCGAGATGAAGACAGGTGAGGGCAAGACCCTCACCTGCGTGCTGCCCGCCTACCTCAATGCGCTTTCCGGTGACGGCGTGCACGTGGTCACCGTCAACGACTACCTCGCCAAGCGCGACGCCGAGTGGATGGGCCGGGTGCACCGGTTCCTCGGCCTCGACACCGCGGTCATCCTGACCGGGATGAGCTCCGCGCAGCGACGCGAGGCGTACGCCGCCGACATCACCTACGGCACCAACAACGAGTTCGGCTTCGACTATCTGCGTGACAACATGGCGCACTCGCTGCCGGAGCTGGTCCAGCGTGGGCACAATTACGCCATCGTGGACGAGGTCGACTCGATCCTGATCGACGAGGCCCGCACACCGCTGATCATCTCCGGCCCGGCCGAGGGGTCGAGCAAGTGGTACACGGAGTTCGCCCGGATCGCGCCGCTCCTCGAGAAGGATGTGCACTACGAGGTCGACATCAAGAAAAAGACCGTCGGCGTCCACGAGGCCGGGGTCGAGTTCGTCGAGGATCAGCTCGGTATCGACAACCTGTACGAGGCAGCCAACTCGCCGCTGGTCAGCTACCTGAACAACGCCATCAAGGTCAAAGAGCTCTTCCACCGCGACAAGGACTACATCGTCCGCAACGGTGACGTCGTGATCGTCGACGAGTTCACCGGCCGTGTGCTCGACGGCCGTCGCTTCAACGAAGGTCTGCACCAGGCCATCGAGGCCAAGGAGCGGGTGGAGATCAAGGCCGAGAACCAGACGCTCGCCACGATCACCCTGCAGAACTACTTCCGTCTGTACGACAAACTGGCCGGGATGACCGGTACCGCGGAAACCGAGGCCGCGGAGTTCGACCAGATCTACAAGCTCGGTGTGCTGCCCATCCCGACGAACAAGCCGATGGTCCGCAAGGACCAGGTCGACCTCATCTACAAGACCGAAGAGGCGAAGTTCGACGCCGTCGTCGACGACATCACCGAACGCCACGAAAAGGGGCAGCCGGTGTTGATCGGTACCACCAGCGTGGAGCGCTCGGAGTACCTGTCCCGGCAGTTGGCCAAGCGGAACGTTCCGCACAGCGTGCTCAACGCGAAGTTCCACGAGCAGGAAGCCCAGATCATCGCCGAGGCGGGCCGCACCGGCGCCGTCACGGTGGCCACCAACATGGCCGGTCGTGGTACCGACGTCGTGCTCGGCGGCAACCCGGACATCATCGCCGACACCCGGCTGCGCAAGGCCGGACTCGACCCGGTCAACACCCCCGACGAGTACGAGGCCGCGTGGCCCGAGGCGATCGAGGTCGCCCGCGCAGCGGCGGCCGAGGAGGCCGAAGCGGTCAAGGAGGCCGGCGGTCTCTACGTTCTGGGCACCGAGCGCCACGAGTCACGCCGCATCGACAACCAGCTGCGCGGTCGCTCCGGTCGTCAGGGCGATCCCGGCGAGTCGCGCTTCTACCTGTCGCTCGGCGACGAGCTCATGCGCCGCTTCAACGGTGCGGCGCTCGAGTCGATCATGAACCGTGTCAACCTGCCCGACGACGTGCCGATCGAGGCCAAGATGGTCACCAAGGCCATCCGCAGCGCCCAGACGCAGGTCGAGCAGCAGAACTTCGAGGTCCGCAAGAACGTCCTCAAGTACGACGAGGTCATGAACGAGCAGCGCAAGGTCATCTACAGCGAGCGCCGCCGCATCCTCGAGGGCGAGGATCCCGGCGAGCAGGTGCAGACCATGATCGACGACGTCGTCGGTGCCTACGTCGAGGGCGCCACCGCCGAGGGGTACGCGGAGGACTGGGATCTCGACGAACTCTGGTCGGCGGTGCGGACACTGTATCCGATCGACCTGGACCCGAAAGAGGTCGTCGGCGAGAACGAGTACGGCGAGCGCGACGACATCAGCGCCGAGGATCTGCACGACATCCTCGTGGGCGACGCCCGCAGCGCGTACGAGGCGCGCGAGAAGGACATCGAGGCGATCGCCGGCGAGGGTGCGATGCGCCAGCTCGAGCGCACCATCCTGCTGACCGTGCTGGACCGCAAGTGGCAGGACCACCTCTACGAGATGGACTACCTGCGCGAGGGCATCCATCTGCGGTCGATGGCGCAGCGCGATCCTGTCGTGGAGTACCAGCGCGAGGGCTTCGACATGTTCAACGGCATGCTCGACGGCCTCAAGGAGGAGGCGCTCGGCCTGCTCTACAACGTTCAGGTCCAGACCGAGCAGGCCCCCGCACGGGTCCCGGCGCCCGGGGCGCAGGCGACCCTCTCCTCGCCCGATGTCGCCGACTTCGCCGCCGCGAACGGCAACGCTTCGCCAGACGGGCAGACTCCCGCGCAGGAGACTCCCGAGCAGCAGGCGCCGCCGGCACTCCGCGCGGTCGGTGTCGAGGAGCGCGACGTGCCGATGACGTTCTCCGGGCCGTCCGAAGGCGGCGGAACCGAGATCCATTCGGAGGAAGAGGAACTCGACGATCCTGCACTGGTGTCGGCGACGCGGCGCGAACGCCGGGCCGCGGCTCGACAGAGCGCCAAGGGCGGCACGCGGCAGAAGCCGCCGAAGTCGAAGAAGCGGCGTCGCTGACCGGACGTCCCCAGGTCCGAGAATTCTCGGGGTCGAGCGGAACCGGTCGTCGAGCTGGTGCGTCCGATACTCATGGAGACCCCTCGAGTCCTGATCCGGCCCGCCGCGCCCTACGAACCGCCACCGCATCCGGTCGACCACAGCGGTGACATCGTCGCCCTGCCCGCGGCCGCCGATCCCGCCGCCACACCGGCCGCCGGAACCCGGCAGCGGGGTGCGCCGCCGACAGTCGCGGTGTCGAGGGCGGGCATCGACGCGAGGCGGTTCGCGATCCGTGCGATCACCCTGGTGCTCGAGGTCGTCGATCGCCGTCGCAGCCTGGCTCAGCTCGACCCGGTCGCGCCCGTCCCACTCATCGACAGCGTGGAAGCGCTGGTCCGCGCATGTTCTACGGGCGCCGCCGGACCAGGCGCAGGCGGGGGCGAGACGGCAGGGCTGCGGCGGTTGCACGTACAGATGCTCGGCCCCGGAGCCGCGGAGGTCTTCGGGAGCTACCGGCGCGGGCAACGCGTGCGTGCCTTCGCGGGACGGATCGAACAGATGCCCCGCCGGGTGCGTCCGGCGCCGGGGACGCCGCGGCCCGGACTCACCCGCACCGTCGAGTATCGCTGGCAACTCGTCGCCTTCACGCTGGTCTGACGATGTGGCGGGCGCGTGGCCGGCAGACCTGATCGGTGCCCGCTTCGGCGTCGGGCGCCGGAGTGCAACCTGGCATCGTCCCAGAGCTACCGGCCCGCGGCCACTAGGATCGCAACCGTGGTGAACCGTCTGTCCCCGCGCGAAGCGATGTTCTACTTCCTCGACGAGTCCGGGACCACGACACACCTGGGGGCGTTGCTCATCGTCGACCCCTCAGAACCCGACGAGCCGCCCGCGCCGGACGTCGACCGGACCTCGACCTCCGACTCGCCGTCGGCCGTACGCGGCCCACGGGCCCTCGACTACCCGGGCCTGGTCGCGCTGGTCGAGAATCGCCTCCAGACGATTCCCCGATACCGTCAGGTCGTTCAGGAGGTGACCCTGGGCCTCGCCCGACCGGTGTGGGTCGACGACCCCGACTTCGACATCAACTTCCACATCCGTCGCTCCGGGTTGCCGCGTCCAGGTGACACCGCGCAGCTGCAGGACCTCATCGCCCGCGTGATGTCGCGTCCGCTCGACCGGACCCGCCCACTGTGGGAGATGTACCTGATCGAGGGGTTGCCGGACGGCCGGCAGGCGATCCTCACCAAGACCCACCGCTGTCTGGTCGACGACGACGCCGCCCTCGAGATCAGCGAGGCGATCTGCGACGAGCAGACATCCGTCGAGCGACTCACCGAGGATCTGTGGATGCCGGGGTCGCCGCCGAGCGGCGTCTCGCTGGCGTTGGGTGCGGTGGCCGAGGCGATCTCGCGGCCGGGTGATCTGGTCGATTCGCTGGTGCACGGCAACTCGATCGTCGCCGAGATGCGCTCGACCACCGAGGACGTGGTGCGTCGGGTCGGCAGCATCGTGCAGCAGCTCACCGACTCGGCCCCGGCGAGCCCGCTCAACAGCTCGACGACCTCGACCCGGATCTTCGCGGTCGCGTCGGTGCCGCGCCGCGGGTGCGCGAAGATCGCCGACCGCTACGACTGCACCGTCAACGACGTCGAGCTGGCGATCATCTCCGGCGTGATGCGCCGATGGATGCTGTCCTTCGACGAGTCGGTCCACGTGGCCGACACGGTCCGCGTCGTCCTGCCGTTGTCGGCGCGCGATCCGTCGGTGGAACGGCGGGTCGACACCGACGGTCGTTGGATCGCCGTCGGCAAACCCAGCTTCGTCACCGATCTCCCGGTGGGCGAGGACAATCCGGCGGTCCGGCTCGCCCAGGTCGCGGGGCTGGCCAATCGGTACGCGCAGTCCTCTCGTCGGTTGTCGCTCGGCCCACAGCCGATCCTGCCCGAGTTGGGGGTGGTGCCGTTCCCGGAGCTCAGCTCGCGGGCGTTCCGTAGCCTCAACAGCCGCGCCTACAACGTCCCGGTCGGGATGGGGACCTCGCCCGTCGCGAACCGGTTCGTGGACGGTTGTCCCGTCACCGCGATGTATGCGATCCCGACTCTGATGGCGCAGCGCGCGCTGGCCATCAGCATCACCGACTACCACGACAACCTGCAGTTCGCGTTCCTCGCCGACCGCGGGGTCATGAACGACCTACCCGCCATGACCGAGTACGTGACCGAGGCATACGACGAACTCGTGGCCACCAAGTGACCCGGGGGCGTGCACTAGGGTTGGGCTGTTTGTCGATGCAGGTCGATCGGTGAGGGGAAGAGTGCGATGAGGGTGTATCTGCCGGCAACACTGGCAATGCTGATGCAGCTCAACGAGGTCGGCGAGTTCCGGGCGATCGGTGGAACCGGTTTCGCGCTCACCCCGACACTGCGGGAGGCATTCGTCTCCGGCGACGACGAAGAACTGGCCGAGGTCGCGATGCGGGAGGCCGCGCGCGCCTCCCTTCGCCTACTGGCCGGCGAGGCGCCGGAGTCCGGCGACACCGACGCGGACGCGGATCTCGCCGACGACGAGCGGTCCACCAAGCCGGGGGACACGCCACGGTTGCCGCCACGTCGAGTGGTGGTCGCCGCCGACGTCGCCGATGTGACGCTGCACCCCGAACTCGACGACGCCGTGATCAAGATCCACGGTCCGGTGCCGCTGCGTGACATCGCATCGGTGCACGTCGACGTCGCCGAGGCGGAGGACAAGGTTCGCGCCGCCGTCGTGGTGGTCGACGCCGCAGATCTCGGCGATCAGGACGCCGAGCTCGCCGTCGGCGACGTCGAGGATTTCGACCTCGCCTGGTATGCGACCCAGGAGCTCCCGTTCCTGCTCGAACTCCTCTGACGGGGCTTTGCACCGTCACCACGGTCGCGTAACCTACGGGACCGTAGGTTGATGGTCGGCGATGCCGTTCGAGGTGACCCGTGGTCACGGTGAGGTGGTGCTGGAGTGGGGTGGCTCGAGCGGTTCGAGGAGCCGGTGGCCGGGATCGCGACCCGCAGCCGGGGTTCACGATGGGCGCGTGCGGCGGTCGCCCGGATCACGACCCCGTTGCTGCCGGATGACTACCTTCACCTGGCGAATCCGCTGTGGTCGGCGAGGGAACTGCGCGGAAAAGTCGTGTCGGTGACGGCCGAAACCGAGGACTCGGCCACCATCCGCATCCGTCCCGGATGGGGATTCTCCTTCGACTACGCCGCCGGGCAGTACGTCGGCATCGGCGTGCTCATGCAGGGCCGCTGGACGTGGCGGTCGTATTCGCTGACGTCGGTGCCGGTTTCGGCTGTCGACAGCGGACAGGACCGGACCATCTCGATCACCGTCAAGGCCATGCCGGAGGGATTTCTGTCCTCGCATCTGGTCACCGGACTGGAGCCGGGCACGGTGGTTCGACTCGCGGCGCCGCGCGGCGAATTCGTCCTTCCCGAGCCGCTACCGGCCAAGATCTTGTTCGCCACCGCGGGCAGCGGCATCACGCCGATCATCGCGATGCTGCGGACGATCCGGCACCGTGGGCAGCACACCGACATCCGGGTGGTGCATTCCGTGCCGTCGGCGGCCGATCTGTTGTTCGCCGAGGAACTGGGCTCGATGGCCGATGACGGGCTCATCGACCTGCACGTCCAGACCACGCGTTCCGACGGTCAGCTCACCCCGCAGCGACTGGAGAACCTGGTGCCCGATTGGCGTCTCCGCGAGACGTGGGCATGTGGTCCGGCGGGCTTTCTCGACTCCCTACAGGCCATGTTCACCGAGTCGGGTGTCGGCGACTCGCTGCACATCGAGCGTTTCGCGCTCGAGCGGGGCGCCGTCGGGGCACGAGGCGGCACCGTGTCGTTCCAGCGGTCGGGGCAGTCAACAGAGGTCGACGGCGCGACGACCCTGCTGGAGGCCGGCGAGTCGGCCGGCGTGCTGATGCCGTTCGGCTGCCGGATGGGGATCTGCCAGAGCTGCGTCGTCATGTTGGAGCAGGGCTGCGTCCGCGACCTCCGGTCGGGCGTCGAGCACGTCGAGGGCGAGCGAATCCAGACCTGCATCAGCGTCGCGGCCGGGGACTGCACGCTCGGCGTGTGATCCGCCGCACCACGGCTGCGCTGTTCCGTTCGCGTGTGGGCACGATCGCGTTAGGCTCGGATCCAACGGCCGGTAGTCGACCACGGAGGTGATCCGCGTGCGCGCTGAATTGCCCGAAACACTGGAGATTCCTGTTCTGTCCGACGGGGTCGTGACGTTGCGGGCCCACACACCCGCCGATGTGGAACGTGTCGTGGAGTACGCCACCGACCCGCTGACGATGCGCTGGGCCAAGATGCCCTCGCCGTACGGCCGCAACGATGCCGAGCGGTACATCACCGGTGCCCACGCCGGGTGGGTGACCGGCGAGTCGATGACCTGGGCGATCGAGCGTGACGATCGTTTCGTCGGCAGCGTCGAACTCAAAGGGTCCGGTCGTGCGGTCGAGATCGGCTTCGTCCTGCACCCGGACGCGCGCGGTGCGGGAACCGCGCGCCGTGCCATCGTCCTCGCGATCGAGTACGCGGTCGAACACCGCAACGTCGAGGTGGTGCGGTGGGAGGCCGAGGAGGGCAACCTGGTCAGCCTGCGCACCGCCCACGCGGCCGGCTTCACCCTGCTGGCCAAGATGCCCGACTGGCTGGAGATGAACAGCAAGGTCGTCGACGCCTGGTGTGCGAAATGGCGCGCGGGTGACGACTTCGAGCCCAAATCCTCCTGGCGCGCAACCACATTCGAAACCGAGCGGTTCCGCCTGCGTCCGCTCGCGGAGGGCGACGACGAACGCATCCGGGAAACCCTCGACGACCCGATCTCGCGCAAATATCTGTTCGGGCGGCCGGATCCGCTGACCGTCGAACACGCAGCGGCCGAACGCACCCGCAAATGGTGGACCGCGGCCCGAGGGGAGACCTGTACCTGGGCGGTGGCGGACAAGGAGACCGACGAGTACCTCGGTGACATCTCGATCTTCGAGATCGACCCCGTCGTCGGCGCGGAGATCGGTTTCTACACCCATCCGGAAGCGCGCGGACGTGGTGTCCTCGGTGAGACGTTCCCGGCCGCGGTCCGGCATTGCTTCGAGACTCTCGACATCCGTCGCCTGACGATGTTCGCCGCCGACTCCAACGAGGGCAGCAAGGCCCTGGCCCGGCGCGCGGGGATGCACGAGTTCGGGACCCAGCCTCTGGCGGCCAGCTCGGGCGGTGTGCTCGAGGACCTGGTCGGATACGAGCTGCTCCGTGAGGACGCCTGACCGGATCTCGCGCCGGCCCCGCAGTGGGCTCGATCACATTCATGAGCCCGGAACATCGAATGCTGGACATCGCCGCCCCCGACAACCTACGCTTGCGTAGGTTACGGAATGGTAGGTAGGCGCGCCGATCAGCGCCCGACCTCACCGTCGCACCAGCCGACTGACACCCGGGAGGACTGTATGGCGATCACCGACATCCCCGAGTACGCGCACCTGACCGATGCCGACCTCGAGGCACTCGGCGCGGAGCTCGACGCGATCCGCGCCGACATCGAGGCCGACCGCGGCGAGCGGGACGCGCGCTACATCCGCAACACGATCCGATTCCAGCGCGGCATGGAACTCGCCGGGCGCACGTTGATCGCCGGCTCGACCAAGCGGTCGCTGTGGTGGGCCGGTGCCGGCGCCCTCGGCGTGGCGAAGATCGTGGAGAACATGGAGCTCGGCCACAATGTGATGCACGGACAGTGGGATTGGATGAACGATCCCGAGGTGCACTCGACCACCTGGGAGTGGGACAACACCGACCCGTCGGCGCACTGGAAGCACACCCACAACTACATCCATCACAAGTACACGAACGTGCTCGGCATGGACGACGACGTGGGCTACGGCCTGCTGCGGGTGACCCGCGACCAACGGTGGCGGCCGTTCTACCTCGGCAATCTCGCCTACAACACGGTGCTCGCCCTCCTCTTCGAATGGGGCGTCGCTGTCCAGCATCTGGAGCTGGGGAAAAAGCGCCGCACCCCGGAGGCCAAGGAGCAGTTCCGCCGCGATCTCGCCGACGTCGGCAAGAAGGTCGGCAAGCAGGTCGCCAAGGACTACGTCATCCACCCGGCGCTGGTCAGTGCCGTCGCCGGCCGTCGCGTCGGATACGGCCGCTCGTTCGGCAAGGCCGCCACCGCCAACCTGATGGCCAACGTGATCCGCAACCTCTGGACCAATGCGGTGATCTTCTGCGGTCATTTCCCGGACGGCGCGGAGAAGTTCACCAAGCAGGACGTCGACAGCGAGACCCAGCCGGAGTGGTATCTGCGCCAGATGCTGGGCAGTGCGAACTTCCGCGCGGGCCCGGTGATGGGCTTCATGAGCGGCAACCTGTCCTACCAGATCGAGCACCACATCTTCCCGGACCTGCCCAGCAATCGGCTGCCGGAGATCTCGGTGCGGGTGCAGGCACTGTGCGAGAAGTACGACCTGCCCTACACCACCGGCTCGTTGCCGGTGCAGTACGCGAAGGCGTGGCGCACGATCGCCAAGCTGTCGTTGCCGAACAAATACCTGAAGGCGACGGCCGACGACGCGCCGGAGACAGCTTCCGAGCGGCGGTTCAAGGCGGAGCTCGTCGACGGAGCGCGGCTGCAGGGCACCCTCGACCCGGCCACCGGGCGTCGCAGCGGTCTGCGCACGGCCATCGCCGGACTGGGTAAGCGTGCTCGCCGTGGAGCTCGGGCTGCGTCCGGATCGGCGACGACGAGCGCGCCGCAGCGGCGGGCCGCCTGAGACAACCCGCCCGACCGCGTGGGGCCACGGCTGCAGGCCGTGGCCGCCCACGGGCATAATGAACCGCAATGGCCATCACCGACATCAACGAGTACGCCCATCTGACCGATGCAGATGTCGAGGCGCTCGGCGCGGAACTCGACGCACTTCGACGTGAGGTCGAAGCCGATCGGGGGCTCCGCGACGTCCGGTACCTCCGACGCACGATCGTCGCGCACCGCGCGCTCGAGGTCGTCGGCCGACTGGCACTCCTGGGTAGTCACAAACGGGGGCTGTGGTGGCTCGGCACCGGCTCGCTGGCCGCCTCGAAGATCATCGAGAACATGGAGCTCGGCCACAATGTGATGCACGGCCAATGGGATTGGATGAATGATCCCGAGGTGCACTCCACCACCTGGGAGTGGGACATGGTGTGCGCGTCGCCGCATTGGAAGCACTCGCACAACTACATCCATCACAAGTTCACGAATGTTGTCGGCATGGACGACGACGTGGGCTACAAGATCCTCCGGGTGACCCGCGACGAACCGTGGGAACCGCGGCGAGCCCTCCAGCCGCTGTTCAACGTTCTGCTCGCGCTCACCTTCGAATGGGGCATCGGGCTGCACGACCTCGCGCTGAAAGACGTCGCCCAGGGCAAGAAGTCCAAGGAAGAGGCGATCCCGCAGATCAAGGAGTTCGGCCGGAAGGTCGGTCGACAGGTGGCCAAGGACTATGTCCTGTTCCCGGCGTTGACCGGGCCGAACTACCGGCACACGCTGACCGCGAACCTGACGGCCAATGTCATCCGCAACCTGTGGGCGTATGTGGTCATCTTCTGCGGCCACTTCCCTGATGGTGCAGAGAAATTCACCACCGACTCGTTGACCGACGAGACGCCGGGGCAGTGGTACCTGCGTCAGATGCTCGGCACCGCGAACTTCAACGCCGGGCCGGCGATGGCGTTCATGAGCGGCAACCTCTGCTATCAGATCGAGCACCACCTGTATCCGGATCTGCCGAGCAACCGCTACGCCGAGATCGCCGAGCGCGTGCGCGCACTCTGCGACAAGTACGACCTGCCGTACACCACCGGATCACTGTTCGTGCAGTACATGAAGACGCTGCGCACCATCAACAAGCTGGCGCTGCCGGACCGGTTCCTGCGTGACACCGCCGATGACGCACCGGAGACGGCGTCGGAACGGCGCTTCGCCGGGATGCCGCGCACCGCAGGCGGTCTCAGATCGGCGATCGCCGAGTTGCGGCGGAAGAAGTTGTCGCATAGGTGATCTCGATACGCCACCTCGCCTAGCGGCTCGGTGGCTACTCGATCAGCGGAAAAGGGAACCCACCCAACGCTGGTCGAGTAGCCACGTGCGAGCGCAGCGAGCCCGAGGCGTATCGAGACCCACCGCTGGCCGAGTAGCAGGACCCACCACCGCTGGTCGAGTAGCCGACGAACGGAGTGAGGAGGCGTATCGAGACCTGCCCTACGCCCCCGGAATCGAAGCCCGCGAAACCATCTCGACACGCTGCGGTTCCCCGGTCTCGAGTGCCGTCACGGCGGCGGCGCACACGGCGGCGGCCGCGTAGCCGTCCCACGCGCCCGGGCCGTCGACGTTGTCGCCGCGGCGGACGGCGTTGACCCAGCGTTGTATCTCGACGTCGTACGCGCCACCGAACCGCTCGACGAAGGACGGTGTGATGTCGCCGCCCCAGATGCCGGCGACTCTCCGGGCGTCCCCGCGTCCGGCCTGAACAGGGTTGCGCTGCTTGCGGATCAGTCCCTGGTCGAGGCCGATGATCGCCGACCCGAGTTCGCCGACGAGCTCCGTGCGCACCTCGTAGGCGACGCCGGTGGTGACGAAGCACTCGACGTCGACGTGACGGCCCGATTCGGTGGTGAAGATCGCGATCTGCGGGTCCACGACACCCACTGGCGCACCGGGATTGCTCCTCGGCGTGATGATCTGCACCGTCGTGATCTCTTCATCGAACAGGAACCGGGTCACGTCGACCTCGTGGACGAGTGAGTCCTTGACGATCATCGAACTGTCGAACCCCGGCGGAACCGCCGGATTGCGGTGCACGCAATGCGCGAGCAGCGGTCGGCCGAACACGCCGTCGCCGATGAGCGACTTCAGCTGTTCGTACTCGCGGTCGAACCGACGCATGAAGCCGACCTGGATGAGTTTGCGGCCGAGTGACGCTTCCCGTTCGACGATTTCCAGCGAGGAGATGACGTCTGTGGTCAGCGGCTTCTCGCACATCACCGGCTTTCCGGCATCGAGACATGCCGCCAGTTGCTTCTCGTGCGCGGGTCCCGGTGAGGCGAGGACGACGGCATCGACACCGGGATCGGCGATGGCGTCCAACGGATCGCCGACGACCCGGCAGCCCCCGATGGTGGCCGCGAGCTGTTCGGCCTTGTCGGGGAAATAGTCGCTGAGTACGGCGACAGTCGCTCCCGCAGTGCGTTCGGTGATCCGGACGACATGGTCGGCACCCATCATCCCGACACCGACCACGGCGATGCGCGCCGGGTTCATCGGCCTTCTCCGCCGGGCGTGGTCGGTCGCAGGTAGGGCCGTTGCGCTTCCTTGGACCGCGCGTAGACGTCGTACGCCTTCTGCGTCGAACGCAGCGTCGAGACCTCCGATACGGGTACGTCCCACCAGGATTCGCTGTCCGGTCCGCCGATCAACGGATCGGTCTCCACGTGGATGACCGTGGTGCGGACGGCTGCTTTGGCGGCCTTGATCGCGTCGGCGAGTTCATCGGCGGTGCCGGCGCGGAGAACCTCGGCACCCAGCGATGCGGCATTGGCCGCGAGGTCCACGGGCAGGGTGGGGCCGTCGAGTCGTCCACCGGAGTCGCGGTACCGGTAGCCGGTGCCGAAACGTTGCGAGCCGAGCGACTCCGACAGCGAACCGATCGAGGCGAATCCGTGATTCTGCACAACCACCACGATCAGCTTCAGGTTCTCCTGGATCGCGGTGACCAACTCGGTTGCCATCATCAGATACGACCCGTCGCCGACCATGACTATGACGTCGCGGTCGGGGCAGGCCATCGCCACGCCGACCCCGCCCGCGATCTCGTACCCCATGCACGAGTATCCGTATTCGACGTGATAGCCCTTCGGATCGCGTGTGCGCCACAGCTTGTGCAGGTCGCCGGGCATCGAACCGGCCGCGCAAACGACGATGTCGCGAGGGTCGGAGGTCTCGTTCACGATCCCGATGACCGTGCTCTGGGTGAGCGCGTCCGCGCCGGTGGCGACATTGGTGCCGACGACGGTGGGGGAGTAGGCGCGTTCGACGGTGGCTTCCCATTCCCGGGTGAGCTCCCCGATGCGCTCACGGTAGGCCGGGTCGACCGAGAACCCGGTCAGCAACCCGTCGAGGGCCTCGAGGGCTTCCCGTGCGTCGGCGACCACGACGTGACCGCTGTGCTTGAGCGAGTCCAGCGGCGCCACATTGATGTTCACGAACCGGACGTCCGGGTCGGCGAACGCCGTCCGGGAGGCGGTGGTGAAGTCGCTGTACCGGGTACCGATACCGATCACGACATCCGCATCGGCCGCGAGTGCGTTGGCGGCCGTCGTGCCGGTGGAACCGATGCCGCCGACGGACTGGGGATGGTCATAGGGCAGTGAGCCCTTGCCGGCCTGGCTCTGACCGACGGGTATGCCGGTGCGGGCGCAGAAACCTGCGAGCGCGTCGGTGGCGTCGCTGTAGATGACTCCGCCGCCTGCCACGATGAGTGGTCGCTTCGCCGACCGGATGATCTCTGCGGCTTCGGTGACCGCGCGGCGCTCCGGGATCGGGCGGGCGACCCGCCACGTGCGTTCGGCGAACAACGATTCCGGCCAGTCGAAGGCCTCCGCCTGCACATCCTGTGGAAGCGCGACGGTCACCGCGCCGGTCTCGACGGGATCGGTGAGCACACGCATCGCGCCGAGCAGGGCAGCGGGCAGTTGTTCGGGTCGCCACACGCGATCGAAGTAGCGCGAGACCGGCCGGAACGCGTCGTTGACGGTGATATCGCCCGACGACGGGACCTCCAGCTCCTGCAGCACGGGAGCGGAGGCGCGGGTCGCGAATGTGTCGGCCGGGAGCAGCAGCACCGGCAGGCGGTTGATGGTGGCGAGCGCGGCACCGGTCACCATGTTGGTCGCGCCCGGACCGACCGACGCGGTGACCGCCCATGCCTCGAGACGATTGCGCATCCGGGCGTACGCGACCGCCGAGTGGACCATCGCCTGCTCGTTGCGGCCCAGGACGTACTCGAGCGACAGGTCTCGGCCGGCGTCGCGATCCTCGATCTCGTTCTGCAGCAGGGCCTGACCGAGACCGGCGACGTTGCCGTGGCCGAAGATGCCGAAGCAGCCGGCGAAGAACTTGTTTCGTTCCCCGTCACGCTCGACGTGCTGATGGGCGAGGAAACGCACCACCGCCTGTGCGACGGTCAGCCTGACGGTCGGTTCGCGGTTCCGGTTCGTCATCATGATGACCTCTCGTGCAGCGGCAGGCGGGGATCGACGTCCGCGCGCTCCCAGGTCGTCCGAATCCAGCTCTGCGCAGGATCATCGCTGATCCGCCAAGCCCGTTCCGGGCCGGGGCCGGCCATCACATTGAGGTAGTACATGTGGTGTCCGGGCGCGGCGATGGACGGGCCGTGGTAGCCGTGGGGCACGAGGACGACGTCGCCGTTGCGGACCTCTTCGAGGACCTCGATCGGACGCTCGGGAGTCCCGTGGATGCGGTGGTATCCGAACCCCGGGAGCCGTTCTGGCACCGAACGATCCTCCGCGCCGAACTCGAAATAGTAGATCTCCTCGAGTTGTGACTCGGTCGCACTGTGCTCGTCGTGTTTGTGGGCGGGATAGCTGGACCAGTTGCCGGCCGGCGTGATGACCTCGCACGCAATCAACGAGTCGGCCTCGAAGACGCCTGCCATCCCGAAGTTGTGTACCTGGCGACTGCAGTGGCCGGCGCCACGCAATTCGACCGGCACCTCCGCCGCAGGGACGTGGCGGAACGGCAGCCGCCTGCGTGCCCGTGCACCACACAATGCGAAGCGGCCGCCTGCCGCGCTCGCGACGACGAACTCGGAGCGGCATCCCACGTAGGCGAAGTCGCTCGGACCGTCGAAGACGCTCTCGCGGCCGGCGAGTCCGAAGACGGTGCCCTCGCAGGTGACGGTCGCCGAACCTGCCAGCGGTACGACGATGATCTCGTCCAGATCGGTGAATCGGGTGATCGAATCTCCGGGTCCGAGTTCGACGACTGCGAGAGATGACTCGGTCCAGCCGGCGGACTCAGGCGTGACGTCCACGGTCAGCGGTGGCGGTGCCGACCGTGCGGGGATGTGGTACTCGGACTTCATCGGCGCACCTCGTCGGGCTGCGTGGTCAACGGCTCAGCCAGGGCGGCGATCTCGTCGGAGGTGGGCATGGCCGTCGAGCACTCGAGGCGGCCCGCGACGATCGCGCCGGCCGCATTCGCATGTCGCAGAGTCTGCTCCAGGGGCCAGTTCGCGAGAAGCCCATGACAGAGACTGCCGCCGAAGCCGTCACCGGCACCGAGGCCGTTGACGACCGTGACCGGAACCGGAGGGACCTCGACGCTCTGCGAGCGTGTCCTGCCGAGTACTCCCTTCGGCCCGCGTTTGACGACCGCCAGGTCGACGCCGAGGTCGAGCAGCGCATCGGCGGCCGCGTGGGAATCCGATTCGCCGACGGCGACCTCGCATTCCTCGAGGTTGCCGACCACGACATCGACGAGCGGGAGGGCGCGTCGGATCTGTTCGGTGGCTGCCGCCGGTGACGACCAGAACATCGGCCGGTAGTCCAGGTCGAGGACCGTGAGAGGTCGGCGTTCGCGTGCCGCCCACGCCTCGAAATGCGTTCCGCGGGAGGGTTCCTCGGAGAGACCGGTGACTGTCGACCAGTAGAGGCCGGCCCGGCGGACGCAGTCGGTGTCGATGTCGGTGGCCTCGATCTGCAGGTCCGGCGCCTTTGGCCTGCGGTAGAAGTACAGCGGGAAGTGGTCCGGCGGGAAGACCTCACAGAACGTCACCGGAGTCGGATTCTCCTGGTCGACGACGAGGAACCTGTCGTCGACACCGAGCCTCGTGAGTTCGCTGCGGACGAATCGGCCGAACGGGTCGTCGCCCACACCGGAGACGAGCGCGGCGCTGCGCCCGAGTCGAGCTGCGGCGACCGCAACGTTCGCGGCACTGCCGCCGAGGAATTTGCCGAAGCTGCGCACGTCCTCGAGTCCGACCCCGACCTGCTGAGGGTAGATGTCGACCCCGCTGCGGCCGATGCACAGCACGTCGACGCCCCCCGATGGACGCTCTGCTGCCGCATGGACTTCGGACACGTACTGCTCCTGCTCGTGGTCGGACAGGTCAGCCCCGATCGGACGGGATCGGCCCGCCTGCGTTCACTGTGCGCGACGTACCGCCGCGAGTCAAAGACCATGTCCTGATCAAGTTGTGACATCGGCTGCGCGAGGGGCGTTATACCGTGAACGTGAGGGTGTCCGGCCGATCACCGCACCAGCGCACCACAACACCACAGCACCACAACACCACAGCGCCTTCACACCACGGCACTCTGATCGAAGGGAGTAGCCGACGATGCTGTCCTCCACAGCGAGCCCCGCGCGCCCGCGCCGCCGGATGGTCACGTTCTCGGCCGTGCTGTCGTCGGTGATCCTCGTCGTGGCCGGTTGTGTCGGTACTGATGACGCCCCCGACAGCGACGGCGGTACAGGCGCAGCCGGCACGCCGGAGTTGACTGTCGCGATGATCACCCACGAGGTGCCCGGCGACACGTTCTGGGAGGTCGTCCGCCGCGGCGCGGATGAGGCGGCCCGCAAGAACGGCGTCGACCTGCAGTACTCCTCGGATCCCGAGGCGCCGAATCAGGCGAATCTCGTCCAGGAGGCGATCGACGGCGACGTCGACGGGATCGCGCTCACCCTCGCGAAGCCGGACGCGATGGCGCCGGTGGTCCAGCGCGCACTGGACGCAGGAGTCCCGGTGGTCGCCTTCAACTCCGGCTTCGACAACTGGCAGGACATCGGCGTCGCGCAGTATTTCGGTCAGGACGAGATGCTGGCCGGCCGGGCCGCGGGGGAGCGCCTGATCCGTGACGGCCGTACCAACGTGCTGTGCGTGATTCACGAACAACGTCAGGTTGCCCTCGAATCGCGTTGTGCCGGTGTCCGAGAGGGCTTCACCCGGGGTGGGTTCGAGACTCTCGACGTCAACAGCAAGGACATGGCATCGGTGGTGGCCACCCTGACTGCCAAGCTACGGCAGGACCAGTCCGTGGACTCCGTCGTGACTCTCGGCGCGCCGATCGCCCAGGCCGCCGTGGAGTCGCGGGATGCCGCCGGATCGACGGCCGAGATCGTCACCTTCGACACCAACGCCGCCCTGATCGATCTCATCCGCGGCGGCGATGTCCGGTGGGCTGTCGACCAGCAGCCGTATGTGCAGGGCCACGAGGCGGTCGATGCCCTGTGGCTGACGTTGACCAATGCCAGCACGGTCGGTGGTGGTCAGGCCGTGTTGACGGGGCCGGCATGGGTCGACCGCTCCAACGTCGACGAGGTCGCTGAGTACGTGCGTGACGGCACCCGGTGAAACGCGACGCCCGCCGACCCGGAGGGCAACGAAAGCCGCGTGGATCAGGTGCGGATGGGATGCGCCACGACGTCGTAGAGGAACGACAACGAAGCAGCGACCTCGACCGCCGCTCGATCTCCCGACTCCGCATCCGGGAGCACGGTGTCCTGTTCGAGGACGTACCAACCGTCGTAGTCGGCAGCGGCCAGGGCGGACACCACGTCGGCGATCTGCGCGCCGCCGGTTCCGAGGGGTACGTACAGTCCACGCTCGACCGCGTCGGTGTAGGTGAGTGCGTCGCAGCGCACCTGATCCGCGAGGTCGACGTCGACATCCTTGAGATGAGTGTGGGTGATGCGGTCCGGACAGCGCCGGACCAACTCCAGCGGATCGGTGCCGCCGATCAACAGGTGGCCGGTGTCCAGACACAGACCGATCGACGAACTCTCCAGCACCCTGTCGATGTCCTCGCGACGTTCGATCATCGTCCCGGCATGCGGGTGGAGCGCCGCGGTGACGCCGCGTTCCTCGGCGAGCGTTCCGATGCGGTCCAGATTGGCCGACAGCGTGGCCCATTCGGATTCGGAGAGGTCGGGTCGGTGGTCGTAGCCGTGCAGACCGGTGGCCGCCGCGAGCACCGCGACGTCGCCGCCGGATGCCTCGAGCCGATCCAGGAGTTCGGTCACCGCAAGTGTCGGGTCGGAATCGTCGCGGTGCAGAACGAGCGGGATGAAGGCACCGACGCAACGCAGCCCATAGGCATCCAGCACGTCGTGCAGTCGGTCCGGTGAGGCGGGGAGGAAGCCCTCCGGTCCGGTCTCGGTCGCGGTGACACCCAGATCGCGCATGTCGGACAGAACGCGTTCGGGGCTCAGCTGGTAACCCCATCCGGGAACTTCGCAGACGCCCCACGAGATCGGGGCGGCGGCGATCCGGCCGCCGTCGATGGCTGCTCCTCCGTCTCGAACCTCGTACTCCTCCACCTCTTCATTGTGGCCGAACGACTTCGGTGGGCGCTCCCGGTTCGTCGGACGTGGTGCGGTGCGTGTGCCACCGGACGTGACGCCCGCGCCGACCGGCGATCACCGATATTGTGAGTCGGCCACACGCCCAAGAGGAAGGGGTCGCCGGATGAGCTCGGCCGATGACGAAGCGAACACCGACGACGCCTATGCTGCCGACCAGAACGCCCATGACACCGGTGATGCTCCTCCGGTGACCGAAGGACTACGGCCGAGCACCACCGAGGAACTTCATCCCGATCGGCAGGAAGGGGTGTTCTACCTCAAGCTGATCGGCCTCGGCGCCGCGATCGGCATCCCGGCGGCGTTGCTCGCGTGGGCGTTCCTGGGTGCGGTGCACTGGCTCGAAGAGCTGTTGTGGACCGATCTGCCGGAGCATCTCGGACTCGGCGAACCACCGTGGTATCTGGTGATCGGTCTGCCGTTGGTCGGTGCGATCCTCGTCGCACTGGCCACCGCGTTGCTGCCGGGCAACGGCGGCCATTCACCGCTCGACGGTGTCGGCGTCACGCCGACACCGTGGCAGCACGCTCCGGGTATCGCACTCGCCGCGGTCGGAACCTTGGCGTTCGGGGCCGTCCTCGGACCGGAAGCCCCGCTCATCGCACTGGGATCGGCAGTCGGCATGCTGGTGGTGCCGTTCGCCAAGGTGCCCGAGGCCGGCCAGCGGGTGCTGGCGACCGCGGGGTCGTTCTCGGCTGTGTCCGCCTTGTTCGGCGGCCCGCTCGTGGCCGGTCTGCTGCTGCTGGAAGCCGGCCTGGCCGCCGGTGCGGCCTTGCTGCCGGCATTGCTACCCGGGCTCGTCGCGGCGGCGATCGGCTACATCGTCTTCATCGGACTGGGGGACTGGGGTGGTCTGGGCGTCATGACGTTGGCGGTCCCGGAGATGCCCGACTACGTGGGCACGCGCGTGATCGACCTGCTGCTCGCGATCGTCGTGGGTGTCGTCGTGGCGCTCCTGATGTTCCAGGTCAAGAAGGCCGCCGAGCTGATCGACCGGGTCGCATCCGCCGACCGGATGCGACGCTACGGCCTGCTGCTGGCCGGCGGGCTCGCGGTCGGTCTGTTGGCACTCGCGGCGCGCGCATTGGGCGCCGACACCGACGACATCCTGTTCTCCGGCCAGACAGCGGTTCCGCTGGTGCTGGCGGAGACCAGTGTGGGGGCGCTGGTGGTGATCCTCGTCTTCAAGGCGGTTGCCTACGCGATCTGTCTGGGCTGCGGTTTCCGTGGCGGCCCGGTCTTCCCGGCGATCTTCATCGGGGTGGCCCTCGCGTCGGTCGGCTGCCTGGTGTTCGATTGTTCGATCACGTGGGCGCTGGCCGTCGGAGCGGCCGCGGGCATGACCGCCGGAACTGGCTTCGTCTTCAGCTCGCTTCTGTTCAGCATGTTGCTGACCGGAACGGTCGGTCTCGATGCGGTCCCCGCGGCGGTGCTCGGGGTGATCGCCGCCTGGCTGACCACCGCGGCGCTGTCGCGCCGACGCGACACCGGCGGGTCGCTGGCGGAGTCGGTGAGCTGACCCGCCGGCACCGACCACGGTCACTACTCGGCCGGCGGCGGTGAGACCTCGGTCTCCTCGGCCACCTGCCCGGACACCGCGAGCAGCAGCTGCCGCACCGCCATCGCGCGACGGTACGACGGTCCTTCGAGGTCGTCGAGGGCGCACTCCGGATCCGCGGGCGGCCCCAGATGTGTGCAGCCACGGGGACATTCCTCGATGGCGTCGCGGAGATCGTCGAAGGCGTCGACGATGTCGTCGGGTCCGACGTGTGCGAGGCCGAATGACCGGATGCCCGGGGTGTCCACCACCCAGCCCTGCTCCGGCGAGCGCGTGCCGGGCAGCGGAATCGCCACCGACTGGGTGGAGGTGTGGCGTCCCTTACCGACGCCGGAGACCTCGCCGGTGGCCCGTTCCGCCTCCGGCACAAGACGATTCACCAACGTCGACTTGCCGACGCCGGAATGCCCGATCAGCGCCGTGATGTGTCCGTCGAGGATCCCGCTGACCGTGTCGAGCGGGTCGTCACGCCCGGCGAGGACGATCGGCAGCCCGAGGTCGTCGAACGCGCCGGCGAACTCGGCCGGGTGTGCCAGGTCCGACTTGGTGAGGCACAGGATCGGGGTGAGCCCGCCGACGTAGGCGGCGGCGAGGGCACGTTCCACGAACCCGGTCCGCGGCGGCGGGTCGGCGAGCGCGGTGACGATCAGCAGCTGGTCGGCGTTGGCCACGACGATGCGCTCATACGGGTCGGTGTCGTCGGCGGTGCGGCGCAGCACGGTCGTACGGTCGGCCACCCGCACGATGCGCGCCAGCGTGTCCGGCCGTCCCGTCAGATCCCCGACGACGGACACCTGGTCGCCGACGACCACCGGCGTCCGGCCCAGTTCACGAGCCCGCATCGCGACGACCGGTCGATCCGGGTCGCCGTCGAGCACGCAGCCCCAGCGGCCGCGGTCGACGGAAGTGACCATGGCGTCGACGGCGTCGTCGTGGCTGGGTCGTTGTTTGGTGCGTGGTCGGCTGCCCTTGCCGGGACGTATCCGGACGTCGGACTCGTCGTAGCTCGAGGCGCGCCGGCTCACCTCAGGGATGCCCGATCATCTTCTGCCACATGCCCGGAAAGTCCGGCAGCGTCTTTTGTGTGGTCTCCACATCGGCGACGGTGACGCCCTGCACCACCAGGCCGACGAGCGCTCCGGCGGTCGCCATCCGGTGGTCGGCGTAGGACTCCCAGACTCCGCCGTGCATGGTCGCCGGGGCGATCCGCAGTCCGTCGTCGGTCTCGGTGCAGTCGCCGCCGAGCCGGTTGATCTCGGTGGTCAGTGCGGCCAGGCGGTTGGTCTCGTGACCACGCAGGTGTGCGATACCCGACAGCACCGACTCGCCGTCGGCGAGCGCGCACAGCGCGGCGATGGTGGGGGTCAGCTCGCCGATGGCACGCAGGTCGATGTTGATGCCGGTGAGCTTCTCCGGGCCGCGCACGGTCAGCGCGCCGCCGGAAAGCTCGATGGCGCAACCCATCTCGGCGAGGACGTCGACGATCTGGGCGCCGGGTTGGGTGGTGGCGGACGGCCAGCGCGGCACCGTCACCGACCCGTTCGTGACGGCTGCGGCGGCGAGGAATGCCGCGGCGTTCGACAGGTCCGGCTCGATGTCACGGTCGAGTGCCGTGATGGCCGACGACGGCACCCGCCACGTCTCGGGGTTCGGGCGTTGCACGACGACACCCGATTCGGCCAGCATGTCGACGGTCATGTCGATGTGTGGCATCGACGGGACGGGGGGACCGACGTGGCGCACCGTGACGCCGTCGTCGAATCGGGCCGCCGACAGCAGGAGACCCGACACGAACTGCGACGACGCCGACGCGTCGATGGTGACCTCGCCGCCGGGCGCGGCGCCGGTGCCGTCGATGGTGAACGGCAGCCGTTCTCCGCTGACCGCGACACCGAGGTCGCGCAGCGCGTCGAGGATGGTGGACAGCGGGCGGGTACGGGCCTGTTCGTCGCCGTCGAACGTGACCGTTCCGTGCGCGAAGGCGGCCACCGGGGGCAGGAACCGCATGACGGTGCCCGCCAGGCCGCAGTAGACGTCGGCTCCGCGCATGGCCTGGGGGGTGATCAGCACCGTGGTCTCGTCGTCGGGATCGACCTGCACACCGGTGCCGAGCCCGCTGAGCCCGCTGAGCATGAGATTGGTGTCGCGGCTGCGCAGCGCGCCGCGCACGGTGGAGGGACCGTCCGCGAGGGCCGCCAGGATGAACGCCCGGTTGGTGATCGACTTCGAGCCGGGCAGCTCCACGGTGGCCTCGACCGGCGACGTCACGGTGGGCGCACCCCAGATACTCATGCGGTCCAGTCTGTCATGGGCGATCGCCCGGTCACCGTGCCTGCGGTCACCGTGCCTGCTGTCACCGGGATGCCGCGGTCACCGGGTGTCCCGCCGCAGCGGGTGATCGGCCGGGATCTCCACGAGGATGATCGTCCGGCCGTCGGGGTCGGCGATGTGCATCTCGACGAGGCCCCAGGGTTCGGTGCGGGCCTCCCGCACGATGTCGACGTCGGCTGCGCGGAGCTCGGTTTCTGCGGCCGACATGTCGCGGACCTGTAGCCACAGCGCGGCGTCGGCGCCCCCGCCGGTCCCCACGTCGTCGCTCATGTGTGCGGGCACCTCGATCAGCCCGTTGCCCGCGAGGAACACCACCCCGCCGGGATATTCCCGGGCCACGGCGAGCTTCAGCCGGTGCCGGTAGAACGTCTGGAGCCGCTCGGGATCGGCCGACCGCAGCAGGACCCGACTGCTCAGAACCTCCACGCCTACTGTCCGTCGGTCGACCCGTCGGTGCCGCCCACCGCGTGGCCCCGATTGATGTCGTGACCGTGCCGGGAGGCCTCGTAGATCGCTTTCTCCTTGGCGATCCGGGCGGTCTCGCCGATTGCCTGGGCGTCACCGAAGGCGAACGCCGAGTCGTGCGGGTATTCGTGCGGTTTGTCCGGGTCGTCGTCGAGGAGGGCGTCGGCCGGATGGTGATCGTCGCGGGGGCTGTCGGACATGAACCAACGATAAACCGATATGGCCCCGCGTAGGGGTTACCCGAGCAGGGTCAGGAGCCGCGCCTGGTGAACCCGCCGTCGGTGTGCGAGTCCCACGTCTCGAACAAGCGGAGGACCTTGGGGTCACCCTGCTCCTTGATCCAGTCGCACAGGTCTTTCGGCGCCGACGGGTTGGTGACGATGAACGGATGCAGATCCGGATCGTGTTCGGCGAGGTAGCGCAGGGTGTCCGGCGGCGAATCCGGGTCGGCGGCGGCGAGCGCGTCGCGCGGATCGAACGCGGCGGCGCGGATCGAGTCCGAGGCGGCGAGGTTCGCGCCGGTCGGGTCGGCGACCTCGATCTCGCCGGTGTTGTGGTAGTCGACCGGGTCGGGTGAGGTGCTGCGGGTGTTCAGCAACAGGTTGAGCAGGATGGCGGTCAGCGCGCCGGCGGAGATGCCGGAGTGGAAGATGGTCTGGAACCAGTCCGGGAACTGGTGATACAGGTCCAGCGACACGTTGACCGGCGCGTCGCCCAGGTCGCGGTTGGTGTAGTAGAGCTTCGCCTCGGTCAGCATCGCCACACCCACCGAGATGGCCACGACCAGCACGTTGGTGTTGTTGAACTTGACCTTGCTCAGCGTCCGCACACCGCTGGCGGCGACCATGCCGAACAACGCGACACCGGCGCCGCCGAGCACCGGCATCGGGATGCCCTCGACGACGGCCGCCATCTTCGGCAGCAGTCCGAGGATCACCAGGATGATGCCCGCGCAGGTGGCGACGTGACGGGTTTTGACGCCGGTGATCGCCACGAGGCCGACGTTCTGCGCGAACGCGGTGTACGGGAAGGTGTTGAAAACACCGCCGAGTACTGTTCCGAGGCCGTCGGCGCGCATACCGTCGGCGAGTTTCTGCGGCGTGATCTTCTTGTCGACGATCTCACCGACCGCGACGATGTCGCCGGTCGTCTCGGTCATGATCACCAGCGCCACGATGATCAGCGCGATGATCGAGGAGATCTCGAAGGTCGGCATACCGAACTGGAAGGGCTGGGGAATGCCGACCCAGGGGTTCTCGCCGACGGCATCCCAGTTCGCCATCCCGAACGGCAGCGAGACCAGCGTGCCGATGACCAGACCGATCAGCACCGAGACGCGCTTGATCGGGCCCGGCGCGAACCGTTCCAGCGCGATGATCACCGCGAGGGTGAAGAAGCCGAAGGCGATCGCCTTGGGCTCACCGAAGTCCTCGCCGGTTGCGGTACCGCCGCCGAACCAGCCCGCGGCGACGCGCATCAGCGATACGCCGATGATGAGGATGATGGTGCCGGTGACCAATGGCGGGAAGAACCGGATGAGCTTCCCGACAACGGGTGCGGCCAGGATCATGAACAGGCCGCAACAGATCACCGATCCGTAGATCGCGGTGATGCCGTGGCTCTGGCCGATGGTGATCATCGGCCCGACGGCTGCGAACGTGACACCCTGCATCAGGGGTAGCCGCACACCGAATCGCCAGAAGCCGACGGCCTGCAGGATCGTCGCGATACCGGCGACGAACAGGTCGGCCATGATCAGGTGGACGATGTCACCCTGTTCCAGCTGACCTGCGCTGACCATCGCTCCGCCGACGATCAGCGGCACCGCGACGGCGCCGGCGTACATCGCGAGAACGTGCTGGAGACCGAGGGGGAGGAGCTTGGCCAACGGCGGTATCTCATCCACCGGATGAGGTGTAGTCTTGCCGCGCCTGATCGTGTCGAGAACCGCCATATGCAGTGTGTACGAGCCAGTCGTTTCCGTTGTGGCGCAATCGTATGACGGTGATGTTTCGGCGAAGATATATCGTGCGGCACGTCACCATCGCGGTATGCGCACAATGGTGCGATGGCACGTCAGACGAATCGGCGCAGTGCGGGTCTGCTGCTGTATCGACGGGTGGACGGTGGCCCGGACCATGGCGCAGATGGCGGCGTCGAGGTGCTGATCGCGCATCCCGGCGGGCCGCTGTGGGCGCGCAAGGACGCCGGGGCCTGGTCGATCCCGAAGGGCCTGTACGAACCCGACGAGACGCCGCTGGCGACGGCGCGTCGTGAGTTCGCCGAGGAGATGGGCAGCCCGCCGCCCGATGGGCCGGTCATCGAACTCGGCGAGGTGACCCTGAAGAGTGGCAAGGTCGTCACCGGATTCGCGATCGAAGGTGACTTCGACGTGGAGACGCTGGTCAGCAATACCTTCGAGATGCAGTGGCCGCCGCGGTCCGGACGATTCCAGGAGTTCCCCGAGATCGATCGAGCCGAGTGGGTCGATCCGGCGACCGCACGCGCTGCGCTCAATCCCGCCCAGGCGGCGTTCGTCGACCGTCTGCTGTCCGCGCTGTGACCGCATGTTGCCGCCGCGGTTGCAGGTGAGGATGCCCTGACTTCAGCGAATACTGAGGTTTGGGTTGACGCCGGGCGGAACCGGCGCAGACTGGACACCATCACGGCCCTGTGACGCGGAACACAGCCCTGTCCGCTGAATCGAGGATGTGCACATGAAAGACGTCCTGCCCGTGCTGGTGGAACGCTGGCGCAACGGCGAGACGGTCGGATTGACGACCGTCGTGGCGACCTTCGGATCGGCCCCGCGGCAACCGGGAGCCGCGATGCTGCGGCTGGAGGACGGCACGGTCGTCGGGTCGGTGTCGGGCGGGTGTGTCGAAGGGGCCGTGTACGAACTCGCCGGTGACGCGATGCGGACGGGACGGCCGACCGCCGAGCGGTACGGGATCGCCGACGACGACGCCTTCGCCGTCGGCCTCACCTGCGGCGGCACGCTCGACGTGTTCTGCGAACCGGTGTCCGCGACGACCTGGCCCGCACTCGACCAGCTCGCCGACGCCGTCGCGGCACGACGGCCCGTGGCGACTGCGACCGTGACCTCCTCGGAGCATGCGGACCCGCCGGTGGGCGGGCACCTCGTCGTCACGCCCGACGGTGTGGGCGGCACGCTCGGCGACGCAGACCTCGACCGCGTGGTGGCGCAGGACGCGCGGGGTCTGCTCGACCTCGGCGAGTCGACGACGCTGCGGTACGGCGCCGGCGGACTCCGGACCGGTGAGGACATCGCGGTGTTCGTCAACAGCTTCGCCCCGCCGCCGCGGCTGATCGTGTTCGGTGCGGTCGACTTCGCCGCGGCCGTCGCGGAGGCCGGGGCCTCCCTCGGCTACCACGTGACCGTGTGCGATGCCCGCGGTGTGTTCGCCACGCGGCACCGCTTCCCCGCCGCCGACGAGGTCGTCGTGGACTGGCCACACCGCTACCTGCGCAACGAACTCGCGGCCGGCCGCGTCGACTCGCGGGCTGCGATCTGCGTTCTCACCCATGACCCGAAGTTCGACGTGCCGGCATTGCGGGCGGCGTTCGAGACACCGCCGGGCGTCTACATCGGCGCCATGGGCTCGCGGCGCACCCACGACGACCGACTGCGCCGGCTGCGCGACGACGGGGCAACCGAGGCCGACCTCGCTCGGCTGCACTCGCCGATCGGCCTCGACCTCGGCGCCCGGACGCCCGCCGAGACCGCGGTCTCCATCGTCGCCGAGATCATCGCCGTCCGACGCGGCGGCAGCGGGATCAACCTCACCCGCCTCGCCGACCACATCCACCCCGACATCGTCCGCAGCCCCGTCAGCTCGCCCTAGAGGAGACATCATGCAGGTTCCGGCACCCTTCGAGTACGAGCGTGCGACCAGTGTCGACGACGCCATCGGACTGCTCGGCCGACTCGGCGACGAGGCCCGGCTCATCGCCGGCGGGCACAGCCTGCTGCCGATGATGAAGCTGCGCCTGGCCACCCCCGAGTACCTGATCGACATCAACGACCTGCACGACGAACTCGGCTACATCCGCTTCACCGACGACGACGTGCGCATCGGTGCGCTGACCCGCCACTGCGAACTCCTGGCCAACGAACCACTGTTCGAGGCCTTCCCCATCTTCCGCGACGCGGAGAAGGTGATCGCCGACCCCGTCGTCCGCAATCGTGGGACCCTCGGCGGATCGCTGTGTCAGGCAGACCCTTCCGAGGATCTGTCCAGTGTGTGCACCACCCTCAACGCGAGCTGCGTCATCCGCGGCGCCGACGGCGAGCGCGTGGTCACCATGGAAGAGTTTCATCGCGGCCCGTACGAGACCGCGGTCGAACAGAACGAGATGCTCACCGAGGTGCGGATTCCGGTTCGGGCCGGTGGGGCGAGCGCCTACGAGAAGGTGGAACGACGCGCAGGTGACTGGGCGGTCGTCGCCGCGGGCGCGGCGCTGTGGTTGGCCGACGGGGTGGTCGCCGACGCGCGGGTGGGGCTGGCGGCGGTGGGCGCCAACACCACCGGGATTCCGGCGATCTCGGAGGCGCTGCGCGGCCGGCCGCCCACCGAGGACGCATGGACCCGCGCGGGTGAGATCGCCGCGCAGGCATGTGAGCCGGTCACCGACGGCCGCGGAACCGTCGAGTACAAACGGCATCTCGCCGACGAACTGACCCGGCGGGCGCTGCGGCGCAGTGCCCGGCGACTCGGCATCGACGCCACCGCCGGCGCCGGAACCTGAACTCCCGACAGCCCTGACCCAGAGGAGAATTCGATGCAAGTGACGATGACCGTCAACGGCGAATCGGTGTCCCGCGACGTCGAGCCGCGTCTGCTGCTCGTGCATTTCCTGCGTGACCATCTCGCGCTCACCGGAACCCACTGGGGCTGCGACACCAGCAACTGCGGCACGTGTGTGGTGCAGATCGACGGGCGCCCGGTGAAGTCGTGCACCATTCTCGCCGCCATGGCAGGCGGGCACGAGGTGCGCACCGTCGAGGGGCTGGAGCAGGGCACCACCCTCGACCCGCTGCAGCAGGGATTCATGGAATGCCATGGGCTGCAATGCGGTTTCTGCACACCCGGCATGTTGATGACCGCGCGGGCACTGCTCGACGAGAACCCCGATCCCACCGAGGACGAGATCCGGGAGGCGATCAGCGGTCAGATCTGCCGCTGCACCGGCTACACCACCATCGTGCGGTCGGTGCAGTGGGCGGCCCGGCATGCCGGGGACGCTGCCGATACCGAAGGAGCGATCCGATGACTCTCACGACACCTCCCGAACCCGCTGCGGCGGATCTCGTCGACAACAACCAGAAACCGGTCGGCTACGGGCGGATGCTCCGCAAGGAGGATCCGCGCTTCATCCGCGGCCTCGGCCGATACGTCGACGACGTCCAACTGCCCGGCATGCTGCACATGGCGATCCTGCGGTCGCCCGTGGCCCACGCCCGGATCGTCAACGTCGACACCACGGCGGCCGAGGCGCTGCCGAAGGTCAAGGCCGTCATCACCGGGGAGACGCTGAAAGGGCTGGGCCTGGACTGGATGCCGACGCTGTCGGGCGACGTCCAGGCGGTGCTCGCCACCGACAAGGTCCGCTTCCAGGGGCAGGAGGTCGCCGCGGTCGTCGCCGAAGATCGCTACACGGCACGGGATGCCCTCGAACTCATCGACATCGACTACGACATCCTCGACCCGGTGCATGATGTGCGCAAGGCCCTGGAACCCTCGGCGCCGGTGATCCGCGACGACCTCGACGGCAAGACCGACAACCACATCTTCGACTGGGAGACCGGCGACAAAGCGGCCACCGATGCCGTGTTCGCCGAGGCCGACGTGGTCGTCACACAGGACATGGTCTACCCGCGCGTGCATCCCGCGCCGATGGAAACCTGCGGTGCGGTGGCCGATTTCGATAGGGTCGATGGCAAACTCACCCTCTGGTCCACCTCGCAGGCGCCGCACGCCCACCGCACCCTGTACGCCATCGTCGCCGGCATCCCGGAACACAAGATCCGGGTGATCTCCCCGGACATCGGCGGCGGATTCGGCAACAAGGTGCCGATCTACCCGGGATACGTCTGCGCGGTCGTCGGGTCGATCGTGACCGGCAAGCCGGTGAAATGGATGGAGGACCGCACCGAGAACCTGACGAGCACCGGGTTCGCCCGCGACTACGTGATGCGCGGCGAGATCGCCGCCACCCGCGACGGACGCATCCTGGCCATCCGCAGCAACGTGCTCGCCGATCACGGCGCCTTCAACGGTGTCGCCGCGCCGGTGAAGTACCCCGCCGGCTTCTTCGGAGTCTTCACCGGCAGTTACCAACTCGAGGCCGCGCACTGCTCGATGACCGCGGTCTACACGAACAAGGCGCCCGGCGGCGTGGCCTACGCGTGCTCGTTCCGGATCACCGAGGCGGTCTACTTCGTCGAACGCCTGGTGAACTGTCTCGCCGCCGAACTCGGGATGGACCAGATCGCCCTGCGACGCAAGAACTTCATCCAACCCGACCAGTTCCCGTACACCACCAAGACCGGGTGGGTCTACGACTCCGGTGACTACGACGCGGCGATGACCGAGGCGATGCGGATCGCCGACTACGACGGACTCCTTGCGGAGCAGGCCGCCAAACGCGATCGCGGCGAGTTGATGGGCATCGGGGTGGCGTTCTTCACCGAGGCGGTCGGCGCCGGCCCCCGCAAGGACATGGACATCCTGGGTCTCGGCATGGCCGACGGATGCGATGTGCGCGTGCACCCAACCGGCAAGGCGGTGGTCCGGCTGTCGGTGCAGTCGCAGGGGCAGGGCCACGAAACCACCTACGCGCAGATCGTCGCCGAGGAACTCGGCATCGCGCCCGACGACATCGACGTGGTCCACGGCGACACCGACAACACGCCGTTCGGGTTGGGCACGTACGGCAGTCGGTCCACCCCGGTGTCCGGTGCGGCCGCGGCGATGGCCGCACGCAAGATCAGAGACAAGGCGAAACTCATCGCGTCGGGCATGCTCGAGGTGTCGGTGGCCGACCTCGAGTGGCAGAAGGGGAGTTTCGGGGTCAAGGGTGACCCGGGTACGTCGGTGACGATCGCGGAGATCGCGATGGCCGCACACGGTGCCGGTGATCTGCCGCCCGGTGTCGAGGGGGGACTGGACGCATCGGTGGTCTACAACCCGGCCAACCTCACGTACCCGTTCGGCGCCTACATCTGCGTGGTCGACATCGACCCCGACACCGCGGTCGTGAAGGTGCGCCGGTTCGTCGCCGTCGACGACTGTGGCACCCGGATCAATCCGATGATCATCGAAGGTCAGGTGCACGGCGGATTGACCGACGGCGTCGGGATGGCGCTGATGGAGGTGATCGAGTTCGACGAGTCCGGCAACTGCCTCAACGGCTCGCTCATGGACTATCTGATCCCGACCGCTCTCGAGGTGCCGCACTGGGAGACGGGGTACACGGTGACGCCGTCGCCGCATCATCCGATCGGCGCCAAGGGGGTGGGGGAGTCCGCGACGGTCGGTTCACCGCCGGCGGTGGTGAACGCCGTGATCGACGCCCTGGCGCCCTACGGGATCCGGCACGCCGACATGCCGCTAACGCCATCACGGGTGTGGGAGGCGATGCAGGGACGGGCGCGTCCGCCGATCTGACCCCGACCCACGCGTGAACTGCGACGAGAGGAACCGATGATGACACCCGACGATCGGAGATCGCTGGCCGAGTTGGCCGCCGACTACGCGGGACAACGGATTCCGTTCGCGCACGCAACCGTGGTGCGCGCTGCGCAGCCGACGTCGGCGCATCCGGGTGATCATGCGCTGGTGACCGCCGATGGCCGCATGGATGGCTTCGCCGGCGGCCAATGTGCGGCGGAGTCGGTGCGCCTCGCCGCCGTCGACGCGATCACCGAGGGGCAAGGGGTCCTGCTGCGGATTCTGCCGGGCGACGCCGAGCCCTACCCCGAGGCACCCGGCGCGCGAGTGGCGGTCAATCCGTGCCTGTCCGGCGGGGCCCTGGAGATATTCATCGAGCCGGTGCTACCACCGCCGGTCGTCCACGTCGTCGGGGAGACACCCATCGCCCGGGCCGTCGTCGACCAGGGGCGGCTGCTCGGTTTCGACATCGCCCAGGTGGGTGTCGATGAGCTCGAGGTTGCGGATCGTGATGGGTTCGGGGGTGCGGTCGCCGCGATCGTCGCGACCCATGGTGGAGACGAGAGCGGGATGATCCGCCGGGCTTTGGATTCCGGCGTCCCGTTCGTCGGGTTGGTGGCCAGTCGGAAGCGTGGCGCCGCGGTGCTGGACGCGATGGGTCTGACGACCGCAGAGCGCGAACGCGTGCACACGCCGGTCGGCCTCGACATCGGTGCCCGCACCCCGGCCGAGATTGCGCTGTCGGTGTTCGCGGAGTTGGTGGCCGCCGTCCGCCGTGACGGGATCGCCGGGTCGGGCGCGGCGGCGCGGCGGGAGATCGACCCGATCTGCGGGATGACCATCCTCGTCGCCGACGACACCCCGGAGCACGTCGACGACACCGGCCGACATTGGTTCTGCTGTAAGGGATGCCGCGACACCTTCATCGCCCGTTCCGCCGGTGGTCTGCAGGCAGCCCGATGACCGCACCGGTGTGCGCCGTGGTGCTCGCGGCAGGCGGATCCCGTCGCCTGGGGCGTCCGAAACAGTTGCTGCCCTATGCGGGGACGAGGTTGCTGGGTGCGACGCTCGACACCGTGCGGAACCAGGGGTTCGACCAGATTATCGTCACCCTCGGCGCGTTCGCCGACGACATCGTCGAGCAGGTGGATCTGCGTGGTGTCACCGTGGTGCGCAACGATGTTCATCGATCGGGCTGCTCGTCGTCGATTCGGCGGGCGGTCGGAGTCCTCGACCCCGCCGCCGACGGCGCCGTGCTGCTCCTGGGCGATCAGCCCGGGATCAGCCGGACAGCGGTTCGGGAATTGCTGGCCGCGGCACCCGGAACGCGCCTCGGTGCCGTCCGCTATCGCGACGGTCTCGGCCATCCGTTCTGGCTGGGGCGCAGCATCATTCCCGACATCGAGCAATTGCATGGCGACAAAGGGGTCTGGAAGCTCATCGACGCGGCCGGTCCCGCGCTCGTCACCGTCGACATCGACGAGGACACCCCACTCGATGTCGACACCGAAGAGGACTACCGCAGGCTTGTCGAGCGGTCCGCCGAGGTGCGTCTGCGATGAGCGGTGCCCGGCTGTTCGAATCGCCCGAGCAGGTCACGCGGGATCTCGATGCCGTCGACTATCTCGCCGACGAGGGACTGGCGACCGCGCTGTTCCTTGCGACATCGATGGGGATGCCGATCCTGCTGGAAGGTGAACCGGGCGTGGGCAAGACGTCGGCCGCCACGGCGCTCGCGACAGTTCTGGACACCGATCTGATCCGCCTGCAGTGCTACGAGGGCCTCGCGGCGCACGATGCCCTGTACGAATGGAACTATCAGCGTCAACTCCTGGCCATCAAGATGTCCGAGACCCGTGGTCACGCACTCGCCGACGCCGACCTCTACGCGCCCGAGTACCTGTCCGAACGCCCCCTGCTGGCGGCGATCCGTCATCGTGGGCCGCGACCGCCGGTGTTGTTGATCGACGAGATCGACCGTGCCGACGACGAATTCGAGGCGCTGCTGTTCGAGTTCCTCGGTGAGGGTGCGGTCACCATCCCCGAGATCGGCACGATTCGGGCCGATCGGCGTCCGCTGGTCGTGCTCACCTCCAACCGCAGCCGCGAACTGCACGAGGCTCTGCGGCGTCGCTGCCTGTATCACTGGATCGCCTATCCCGGCGCAGCACAGGTGGCCGCGATCCTGCGCCGGACCGTGCCGGGCGCACCCGACAGTCTGATCGCTGACGCGTCGGTGTTCGTCGGCCGGGTCCGCGGACTCGACCTGGACAAACCGCCGGGCATCGCCGAGGCGATCGACTGGGTGTCGGCTCTCATCACTCTCGGAGTCGCCGAACTTGTCCCGGACGCCGTCGCACCGACGCTCGGCACGCTGGTCAAGACCCCCGACGATCGGGACACCCTGGTGGGCGCGCTCGAGAGCGGGGACGTGCGGTGACGCCGTGACCGGCGCACCGGTTCTGGGCCGGGTGGATCGCGCCGCGTTCGCCGCCGGATTCACCGATCGTCTCCGCACCGCGGGTGTGCCCGTCGGCCATTCCGATGCGGCGGTGTTCTGCCGCGCTCTCGGCGAGTTACCTCGCGGCCGGGTGTCCGACCGGCGAACGCTGTACTGGTGTGCGCGAATCACGCTGGTGTGCAGACGATCCGATCTCCGAACTTTCGACGCGGTGTTCGCCGCGGTATTCGACGATGCGGTGTTCTCTCTCGATCCGGTCGCGATGCGCGGCTCGGCGTCTGCTCCACGCGGACGTCTCGAGCATGCGGCGACCGGCGCCCGGGGCGGTGCCGCGGCCGCATCGGAGGATCTGCCGTGGGCGACCTTGCCCCGGATGTCGGCCGACGGGGATACCGTCGACGACGAGGCCGGCGCGCCGGTCTGGATCCCGAGGCCGAGCTCGATCGAGTCGATCTCCCGACTTCCGTTCGATCGGCTTGACCCCGATCAACTCCGCCAGGTCGAGGCCTGGCTGGACAGCGCGATCGCCGCTTGGCCGCGGCGCCGGGGCCGTCGTGAGCGACCACTCGCCGACGGTCGGCGTATCGACCTGCGCCGGACTCTGGCGCGCTCGCGCCACACCGGCTGGGAGGTCGCCGATGTGGTCTACAAGGGACCGACGCCCCGTGACCGACGCGTCGTGATGATCTGCGACGTGTCGCAATCCGTGCAGGCCTACACGCGCGCGTATCTGCACGTGATGCGAGCCCTGTCGCGCCGTGGACGCGGGGAGACCTTCGCATTCGGCACCGGACTGACCCGGATGACGCCGATCCTGGCCAGGTCGTCGATCGACGACGCGATCGAGGAAGCCGGGGCCAAGGTGGTGGACCGGTTCGGCGGCACCAGGATCGCGGCCAGCCTCGATGCGCTGGTTGCCTCGCGGCATGCCCAGACCTTGCGCGGATCTATCTGCGTGATCGCTTCCGACGGCTGGGATTCCGATGATCCGGCGCGGATGGACAGGGCGATGGCGCGCATCGCGCGGCGCGCATTCGCGGTGCTCTGGCTCAACCCGCGGGCCGGCGAGGAGGGATACGAACCCCTGGTCGGTGGGATGGCCGCCGCCCTGCCGTACTGCGATCGCATGGTGCCCGCCGCCACCGTCCACGATCTGGCGGACGTGGTCACCGCCATCACCGAGCTACGCCGGAGATGATCGCGAATCGCCTCAGTTCCACAGCGTGACATAGACGGCCGGCCGAAAGTTCTTCACCGGCACGCCCGATCCGCGCAGCATCGCCTGCATCGCCTTGGGAGTCGCGACGAACCGCATGAGCTCGCCCGCCGTGCTCGTGGGATCGTGCGCGAGGGTCATCGAGCTCCAGGTCTCGCGGCGATGCACCCCGGTTCCGGTCACCCGGGTGAGCCGTTCGGTACGTAGGTCGGAGTTCACCGCGAACGTCAGGGCCAATGTGAGGCCGGTGCCGCGTTGGGTCTCCTCCCATGCGGCCGCATCGCTCTGGAAGATGCGCTGGCAGTCTTCGGCGACTCCGAGGCGGGACAGCATCTCCGGTATCGCGCCTCGGCTGCCGGCTGCGGATGGGCCGAGATTCCAGGGTGTTCGGGCGAGTTCCTCCGGGCTCACGCGCCGGTCGGCGAGCGGGTGGGACGGCGCGGCCATGACCTCCACGTCGTAGCTCAGGAACTCCTTGACGGCCAGGGCGGGACCGGGCGGTGCCATCTCCGACTCGAGTGGGGCCGGGCCGATGGCGACATCGACCGCTCGGGCGGCGAGCAGGGAGGCGAACCGGTCTGGTGGCTGGACCGTCAACTCGACCTCGAGGTCCTTCGCACGCTTGGTGAACAAGTCGATCAGACCGCCGGCGGCGTGTTCGGCGAACAGGCTCGACGCCGCCAGCCGGATCGTGCGCCGACCACCCGCGGCGGCCTCGACCTCGCTGATCGTCTGATCCTGCAACCCGAGTATTTCCACCGCACGTGCTGCGAGTCGCAATCCGCCGGGAGTGAAGGCCAGCCCCGAGTGCGTCCGGCGAAAGAGCTGATCGCCCAGACTCTTGCGGAGCTGCGCGACGTGCATGGACACCGCCTGCTCGGTCAGGCCGAGCTCCGCGGCCGCCTCCTTGACCGACCCGGTCCGCACAACCGCGACGAAGGCGCGCAACTGGGCCGAGGTCATGGAGCCCATGGTATTTGAGGCGGTGAAGTCGATTCCGGGATTCCGCGGTGCTGCGGCGGAAACCGATCGCTCTCGAAAATCGTTGCCAATATGACTAGATTGCGGGCATGACCGGACCGTCACTTGCGGACATCTTCAATTCCACCAGCCCGGACTTCGACACTGTCACACCGTCGGTGTGGGGACCTGCCGGTGAGGCACTCGTCGCCGAGGTCGGGCTGTCGGCCGGTGATCGGGTCCTCGACGTGTGCGCCGGCACCGGCGCTAGCGCGTTGGCCGCCGCCCGGGTCGTCGGACCGGAGGGCTCAGTGGTGGCCGTCGACTTCGCGGCCGATCTGATCGGCCGTGCGCGTGCGGCCGCCGATGCGGCGGGCTTGCGCAACATCGACTTCCGCGTCGACGACGTGACCGCTCTGCCGGGCCGCGACGACGGCGGTTTCGATGCCTTGATCTGTGGCTTCGGGGTGTTCTTCCTCCCCGACATGGATGACACCGTGCGTCGACTCCTGACCTTGCTGCGCCCCGGTGGGCGACTGGGTTTCGCGGTCTGGCACGACGACGCGCTGTACGACTTCGTGGGAACCTTTTACACCGAGGTGGCGCGGATGACGGGTGAAGAGCTGCCGCCGTCGCCGCGTGACCAGTCGGACGGCCCGCCCCATCCCATCACCCGGATCGACACGGTAGAGAAGATCACCGGATGGCTCGGATCTGTCGGTGCGGTCGACGCGTCGGCGTCGGTGCTGACGTTGCGGGTGCCGCGCACCGACGAGTTCTCCTGGTCGATGGTGCTGGGTAGCGGGATGCGCGGTGCCCTGCTCGGTATGGAGCCACAGACCGTCGCCGACCTACGTGACGTGTTCCTCCGTCGACTTGCCGACGACGGCATGTCCGAGGTCAAGTGCGACACCCTGATCGCGACCGCGCGGCGGCCCTGACCTCGAAGACCTGAAACTGCCCCGTCGCCGTCAGATCTCCGGCCAGCGATGTTCCAGACCGGCGAGAATGAAATCGACCTTGACGTCGACCACTCCTCGCTCCCGCCACGACTCCCGTGGCTCGATGATGGACCCGCTGCCGACCACAGCCTTCACCTGGTCGAAACCGCTTGCGCCACTGTCGTCGACGTTGCGCCACGACTCGACACCCATGTGGCAGGCGAAGACGGTGTCGCCGACGAAATCGAGCGCGAACATCGCCTGGCCCTCGGTCTTGTCGTGCACCGCGAGACACCGCGCGTACTCGGTCAGGACATCCTCGATACGGGTGAACGCGGGTGCGTAGTCATAGACGACGCGGCTCAATCCGGGGAAGTCCTCACAGACTCGCCAGCACTCGTCGGCGAACAGACGGAGGACCACTCGCCAGTCCGCGCCGCGCTCGGGCAGACGGATGGTGGCGGCGGCACGGTCCAGGCAGGCGACCACCAGTGCCTCACGAGACGCGAACAGGCGGTAGATCGCCGTGGTCACCACGCCGAGCCGTTGGGCGACAGCGGAGAGCGTGAAGCGATCCAACCCCTCGGCGAGTGCGGCATCGATGACGTCATCGGAGGTGAAGGCCGGTTTGCGGCCGGCCTTCTTGCCCACGGATCTCGCCGCGGACCCACCATCGACGTCGACAGAACTCATGCCTCAACACTAATTCGTCAGCTGCCAGCCCTGCGCACTCTCCAGACGACGCCAGAACTGTGCATACGTGCCGCCGCCCGCGAGTAGCTCCTCGTGCGTGCCCTGGGCCTCGACGCGGCCGTCGGCGTCGAGCGCGATGATCGTGTCGGCGCCGGCGATCGTCGCCAGTCGATGGGCGATGATGATCACGGTCGACTCCTGACGCAGCTTCTCGATCGCAGCGACGATGTTCGCCTCGTTCTCGATGTCGAGGGCGGATGTCGCCTCGTCGAGCAGGACGATGGGCGCCTTCTTCAGCAGGGCTCGCGCGATCGCCACGCGCTGACGTTCGCCGCCGGAGAGTCCACGGCCGCCTTCTCCGACCTGGGTGTCCCACCCGTCCGGAAGTCGGTGGGCGATCTCGGTGACACCAGCGAGGTCGGATGCCGCCAGGATCTCATCCTCGGTGGCGTCGGACCGCCCGACCCGGACGTTGGCTTTCAGCGTGTCGTCGAAGAGATAGACGTCCTGGAACACCATCGACAGCTGGCTCATCAGCTGTTCGGTCGTCTGTTCGGTGACCGGCAACCCGCCGACCAGGACGCGTCCGCTGTCGACGTCGTAGAAGCGGGAGATGACTCGGGCGACGGTGGTCTTCCCACCACCGGACGGACCCACCAGAGCCACCATGGAGCCGGCCGGCACCGTCAGCGACACGTTGCGCAGGGCCGGTGGCCCGGCGGCCGAGTACGCGAAGGTGACGTCATCGAGTTCCACGCTGCCCGGCGCGGGCAGGGTGGTGGCCGTTGTCGGTTCGGGCAGCGCTTCGGCCGTGAGGACGTCGTCGAGGCCGTCGAGCAGCGGGCGACGCGATTCCAGTGCCATCGCGCTGGTGGTGATGGCCTGCAGGGTGGAGGTGAACCGCAACGCCAGACCGATGAAGGCCAGCGCCGGAATCGGTTCCAGGGAGCCGTCCACGGCCAATGACCCGGTGACGGTGATGAGGATGACGATCACACCCTGGGTCACCATGCCGCTGAGCAGCAGGCCGACCGTCTCGATCCACAGGCCTTTGCTCTTCGCGGCGTATGCGTCGTCCATTGCACGGCTCAGCGGCCGATAGTCATCACTGCGTCCGCAGGAACGAATCGCTCCCTGGCTCTGGGCGTACTCCACGACCCGGTTGGCCAGCACGACTTCTTTCGGTTCGTGGATCGACCGGCCTTTGCGCATCAGTGCGGTGGACGCCAACGTGATCAGTACGAACACCGGCACGGCGATGGTGAGGATGGCGCCGAGAGCCGGGTCCCAGAACCAGGCGGCGACGATGATGATGACCGCCGACGTGGTCCGCGAGACCAGCGGCCCGAACATGTGCGCGAAGATCTCGCCGGCCGACATGAGCTCGGTCGACACCATGCGGGACAGTGCGCCGGCCAGTGGTCGGGCAAACCATCCGAGGGGCTGCTTCGCGACCTGGTCACCCACCAGTCGGTGCAGGCTCCGCAGGAAGTCCAGGGCGACAGCGTAATTAGATCGATCGGCAAAGTAGTTCAGGCCGAAGCCGGCCACCGCCAGGATGCCCAGGACCCACAGCCAACCGGCAAAGCCCAGTCCCCACACCGACGTGCCCTGCGCCAACGCGGTGATGGTGGGAAGCAAGGCTGCCAGTGCCAGACCTTCGACCGCGCCCACGATCACGCTCCCAGCGATCGCCGGCCGCATGTTCTCCGGATGAGAGACCATGCGCTGCATACGGGGGACGATGTCCACGAGGGGGAGCGTCGTCATCGCTGAACTCCTTCGGCATCGCCGCGAACGGACGGGTGGGTATCGGGCAGGCGTTTGTCGGCGCCGGTGTCGCGCCACAGGCGTGCGTAATCGGGGTTGTCACGCAACTCGTCGTGAGTGCCCGTGGCCGTCACCCGGCCGCCGTTGATCACCACGATCTGATCCACCCCCTTGATGACCTCGGGACGATGGGCGATGACGAGGACCGTGCGGCCCTGCGCAAGGGTCGAGAGCGCTTGCTGGATCTGATGTTCGGACTCCGGATCGGTCAGCGCCGTGGCCTCGTCCAGGATGAGGATGGGTGCGTCGACGAGCAGGGCGCGGGCGATGGCAATGCGTTGCGCCTGACCGCCGGACAATCCGGCGTCGGTGCCGTAGATCGTGTCGAATCCGCTTGGCAGTGATTCGATCTCGTCGAGAATGCGAGCTGCGGTGGCAGCTGTGCGGATGTCGTCGTCGGTGGCATCCGGTCGGCCGAGCGCGATGTTGTCGCGGATGCTGATGCCCAGCAGCTGCGGGTCCTGCAGGACGAAACCCACATGGGAGTACAGGTCGGTCAGCGCTGCGATCGATACGCCGCCGATGGTGATCTCGCCCGAGAGTGGATCGTCGAAACGGGCGAGCAGGGTGGCGATCGTGGACTTGCCGGAACCCGAGGGACCGATGAGTGCTGTCACGCTGCCCTGGGCAAGCGTGAAACTGACGTCGTCCACTGCGAGGACCGCGTCGGGTCCGGAGCCGTAGGAGTAGCTGACGCAGTCGAACCTCACGTCGTGCGAACGGGGTTCATCTCCCTCCTCGTCCCCCTGGCGATCGTCGTTGCCCGGCAGGGTGGGGGTGTTCACCAGGTCGACGAGTCGCAGTGCGGCACCGCCGGCCATCTGCTGGGACCACATCGAGTTCATCAGTGTTTCGAGTGCGTAGGGGATCAGCAACGCGATGAGCGAGGTGGCGAGGACATCGGCAGTGGTCACCGAACCGTTGTCGACGAGGATCGAACCGACGCCGATGTTGATGAGCAGCACCAGTGGTACTGCGAGGATCGATGTTCCCAGCGCGGAGATTCGGATCAGTGGTTTGACCCAGTCCGTGTAGAAGTCGTAGAAGTCGTCGGCCGCTGCCTGATAGCTGCTGTGGGCTCGTCCCACCCGCCCGAACGCTTTGACCACCGATATGCCGGTCACGAACTCGACCATCCGCGCCGACACGGTCGACAGTCGCTGGTCCATCTCGGCGGTCTTCTCTCCCATGTCGCGCATGGACAGTCCCATGGCGGCGACGTACAGCGGGATCGTCGCGATCGTGAGGAGGCCCAGCCGCCAATCGATGATGAAGGCGTAGATCATCAGCGCCACCGGCATGGCGACGGCATTGGTCGCGTCGACCGGCTGATGGGCGATGAGCTGGTGGATGGTGCCGATGTCGTCCTGCAGGCCTTTTCGGACGCGTCCGGAGTTGGTGGAGGTGAACCAGGCGAGTGGCACTCGAGCGAACCGCTTCACCAGGCGCACCTGGATGACGTGCCCGAGTTTGACGTCGGCGAAATGAGTGATCAGCAATGCGACGAAGTAGATGAGCAGGCGAAGCGCAAAAGTGATGACCAAGATGCGAATCCAGCGTCCGACCTCGTCCGAATCCACCGCGACGCCGGCGTTGTAGGCGTCCAGGAGGACAACGCCGATGTTGACCAGCGCGACGTACGGGAACACCGCGAGGATGCCGGAGACGACCGCGAGAATCCGGCCGATGGTGAGTTGCGCCGACACCGGTCTCATCAGGTCCTTGAGTGCCCGTGCGCCGGCTTTCTGTTGCGCTTTCATCGCTTGGGCCGTGTCCGGATCCGGTTCGGTGGCATCGGATGGGGCGGCGTGTGCAGACGCTGTTGTCGTCATGTGCAGTCCTAGTTAGGGTCGCCATACTTATTTGTGAATGAGGTTCACTTTAAGGTGCGTTGGGGGCATGGACAAGGGGGTGAGGCGACTGATGACGACCTACGATCACCACGGGCCGGCGACCTCGAGGTCGCCGGCCCGTGAATGTCGTTGTCGGTCAGTGCTCGTGCAGGGTTCCGCTGATCTCGTTCGGGGTGAAGTCGAGTGAGGTGGCGGGGCTGACCTCGCCGCTGGCGATGTCGACAGACTTGATGGAGTTGGTGGCCGGATCCGTCACGTACACAGTCGCTTCGCGAACGAAGATCGCCGGACGTGGGTCCTGCCAGTCCATCGGTTCCTGCCACTCGTCGACGACCGGGATCGACTGCGTGAACGCACCTGTGGCCGGATCGATGACGTGCAACTGCCCGTCGGTTCCGAGGATGAGTGCCTCACCGTCGGGGCCGCGACCCAGGGACCGGAAGCTGTAGCTGACACCCTCGGGCATCGGGACGACCCGCTGCTGTTCGGTCACGGTGTCGACCAGCGCGAACTGGGTGGGGAACTCGCGCTCGGCATCGGGATCGACCTTGTAGTCACCGAGCAGGATCGGCGAGGCCTCGCTCCCCGCTTGCGTGCCGGTGTAGGCATACTCCGGGTTGCTGCCGGGAACCTTCACGAACTCGCCGTCCTTGAACAGCAGAACGCCGTCCTGGCAACCGAACCCGACGACCTCGTCGGCGGCGACGGCCTCGCCGTGGATGCCGGGGCACTCGCTGCTGGTGGCGATCTCGTTGCCGTCCGCGTCGACGGCGCGGGCGCCGGACCGGGTCTCTTCGTTGCCGACCGACGAGATCATCGTTCCGTCGGCGAGCTCCACCGCGACGCCGTGATGTGGTTCGGCGCTGGTGTATTCGCGGTTCTGCGGCTCACCTTCGGCGAGCTCGTGGGGATCGAAACTGACTGCCCGGCCGTCCCCGTCGAAGTACAGCACCGTCTTGCCGCCGTGCAGCACGACGTGGCCCGGTTCGGATCCGTCGAAGCTCACGTCGGTGAGGGAGGCATGGGTGGCATCGAGAACACTGAACCCGTTGTCGGTCGAGACCATCACGTGGTTGTCGTCGCCGGCGGGGTTGACCCGGAGAAATCCGTCCATCTCGACCTGCTGGATCGGTTCCAGGCTCTCGCCGTCGAGCAGTGCCACACCGCCGTCATAGGTCACGGCGACCGGCTCGGTGATGGTGACGTCGGCAGCGGCCTCGGAGGACGCCGGCGTATCGGAATCGTCGCCGCTCGAGCATGCGCTCAGTGCGAGCGCCGTTGACGCGGTGAGTGCGACGAGCGTACTCAGCCGACGCACTTTGTGGTCTCTAATGGAAATGGTTGTCATTTCTCAGAGAGTACACAGGGTCGCGCGCTGTCAGGAAGCGGGGTCAGGGCGTCAGGGCGGAGCTGATCCGAGATGCGTTGGTCTGCATCATCTTCACGTAGGTGTCGGCTTCCGTGCCCGGCTGGTCGAGTGATTCCGAGTACAACGGCACGATCTCGATCTGCGCGCCCGTCTCGTTCGCGAGCGCCTGCGCCAGGCGATCCGGCCGGGAGGTGTCGACGAAGACGGCGGGAACATTCGATTCGCGGATCGCGGTGGCCAGGGAGGCGAGATCGGAACTGCTGGGCGAGGCCAGTGTCGTCCCGCTCGGGATGATCGCACCGATCACCTCGAAGTCGTATCGATCGGCGAGATAGCCGAAGACGTGATGATTCGTGACCAGCTTGCGCTTATCGGGTGGGATGGCAGCGAACTGGCTTTCCATCGATTGGTCGAGCTCGTCGAGTTCCGCGAGATAAGCGTCGGTGGATGCCTGAAGTTGCTGCTGGTCAATGCCTTCGACCTCGGACAACGCCTGCGAGATCGCCTGGGTCGCATCGGTCATACGTGTGGGGTCGGTCCAGAAGTGCGGGTCCATCGAACCCTCGGCGTCGCCGGTCGCATAGGGCAGCGGGCGAGCCTGCGCGGCGACCTCGAGCGTGGGCACACCGTCCGCCTCGGCGGCGTCGACATGCTGCTGGATGCCTTCTTCAAGGCCGAGGCCGTTGTAGACGATCAGACCGGACGTGCGCATGGTGTTCGCCTCGCTCGCGGAGATGCCGAACGAATGCGGGTCAGCGTTGGGCTTCATCAGCGTGGTCACGTCGGCCTGATCGCCGACGAGCTCGTTCACCACGTCACCGAGGATGTTGGTGGTGGCGACAACCTGTGGGCGTTCGTCGGATTCGGTGCCGCATCCGGTGGCGGCGACGGCCGCGACCATCGCGAGGATCGCAGCGAGAACATAGCGTTTCGGACTCGTCATCGTCCGACCTCCACCATCAGATTCGGCGCGCCGTCGGTGACGAAGGTGCGTGCGGTACGAAGTGCATCGGCGTAGTCGATCTCGAATATCTGGCTGGTCGCCGGTGCCGACAGATATGCCCGGCTGGTGTCGATGGTCAGTGTCGACGCCTCGGTGGTGCCGGCCTGGTCGGCGGCCGCGAGCTGCTCTCCGGTGCCGATGGTGAGGGTTCGCAGGGAATCCGCGTCGGTGAGCGCGAGCATTGTCTCGTCCTTGCCAGGGGCCACCGCGGTGGCCACCGGGTCGGCCGACGGCGTCCAGTCGAGTGTGCGGGCAGATGAGTTGATGGTCCACACCCCGCCCGGCGTCGACGCGGCAGCATAGTTGCTCCGCGGGCGGAAGGTGATGTCGCCGGCGCGCGGTCCGCGGTTTCCGTATTCGAGGAACTCGCTGCTCACCACGTCGCCGCTCTCGGTGAACAGCGCGACACCCTGCGCGCACGAGACGGCCACGACATTCCGCAGGATCGCCCAGCCTTGTGGGTCCTGGCATGGCTGCTCGGTGCCCAGCGAACTGCCTTCGGTGTCGGCGTAGACCAATGTGTCCGCCGGCTGCTGCGGATCGGAACCCCGCGCCAGCACGAGACCGTCCTGGTAGGGCACCGCGAAACCGGAGGTGCTGTTGGTGTCCAGAGTGCCGACCTCGTCGAGCTCACCGGACTCCATGGCCTTGCGATCGACCACGAGGACGTCGCCATCCTGCGATCCGACGGCCATCACCGTGCCGAATCCGGCCACCGACGTGATCGGAGCCTGCGCATCCAGAACGCCCAGGTTCTTCACGGGAGCCCGGTAGTAGTGGACGTGCTCGGTGTGGTCGACCGTCCACCCACCGCTGTCGATCACCTCGAGTCGGTTGCCGTTGGCGGCGTAGACGAAGCGTCCGTCCTCGAAGAGTTGTCCGGCCTCGACGGAGAGATCGGTGGCCGCGCTCTCCTCGGTGGCCACGTCGAGAAGGTGGAGTCGGTTGCCTCCATCGGCGGTGTAGGCCAACGAGATCTGCGCCTCCGGCATCTCTTGCGCGCCCTCGACGTACCCGTGGGGGGTTGCCTCGCCCGAGGACTCCGTCGCCCCGCCGTCGTCACTTCCGCATGCCGCGGCGGTGAGACCGACGACGGCGGTGAGGGCGACGGCCGCTATCTGGTTTCGACTGCGCACTGAGGTATTTCCTTTCCGGTGTCAGGGTCACGACCGTCGGCATCCGACCGGTTCAATGCCCGTCGGATGGTTCGGATGGTCAGCGTGAGAAAGAACAGGGACACGGCGGTGGTCGCGATGGTTGCGCCGCCTGCCGTGGAGGCGTGCCACGAGATGAGCAGGCCGATGAAGGTGGACAGTGAGCCGAAAGCGAAGGCGACCACCATCGCGACCGGCACCCGGCGCACGATGAGCAGTGCCGTGGCCGACGGCGCCACCAGCATCCCGAACGCCAGCAGCGTGCCGACCACGCTGAAGGCGCCCGCCATGGCGACGGCCAGGGTGAGCACCATCAGCATGTTGGTTAATACGGGGTGCACGCCGAGGGTCCGTGCCTTCCGCTCGTCGAAGGTCACCGCCAGGAACGACCGGTAGAACACCATATTCACCAGCAGAACCAGGGCGGTGAGGACCGCCAACTGGAGAAGGTCGGCTCCGTCGATGGCGAGAACGTCTCCGAACAGGAACGCGGTGAGGTCGGTCGCGAATGACGACGAGTACGACACGATGATGACGCCGACCGCCAGCAGGCCGACCAGCAACAACCCGATCGAGGTATCCCGACCGAAATCCTTGTGTGAGCGAATGGCTTCCACGCCGAGGACCATCACCACCGCACTGGCCGCCGCGCCGACGACGAGTTCGATGCCGAGCAGGGAGGCGATCGCGACGCCGGGCAGCATCGCGTGCCCCATCGCCTCGCCGAGAAAGGTCAACCCCCGGGCGATCACCCAGACGCCGACGAGCGCGCACAGCGCGGAGAGGATGATGCCGCCCCAGAGTGCCCGCTGGACGAAGCCCACGGTCAGTGGGTCGAACAAGGTCGTCAGCACTCGTATGATGGTAATGGTTGTCGATTTCAGGAAGGGCGAGGGGTTGGTGGAGTACGCAGTACGAGGGCTGGGCTTCGGTCATGGCAGGACGCCGGTCTTCGATGATTTCGATGCGACGATCCCCGCCGGCGCGGTGACCGCGGTGATCGGCGGCAACGGCTCGGGCAAATCAACGTTGCTGAATCTGTGCGCCGGTGTGATCCGGGCAGACGCCGGGGCGATCTCGCCGGTCCCGTCGCGGCCCGCACTACTGGCGCAACGCACCGAACACATCGACGGATTGCCGTTGACCGTTCGAGATTGCGTGCGGATCGGCATGTATGGGCAGCTGCCGCCGTGGCGACCGTTCGGCGCCGCCAACCGTCGGGCCGCCGACGAGATGATCGAGCGGGTGGGCATGGCGAAGTATCGTGACGCGCGGATGCGGGACCTGTCCGGTGGTCAGCGTCAGCGCACGATGATCGCGCAGACGATGGTCCAGCCCGCAGATCTCTACCTGCTCGACGAACCCTCCGCCGCGCTCGACACAGCCGGCAGGCAACTGCTGTTCGCCCTGCTCCGTGAGAAAGCGGATGCCGGCAAGGCCGTTCTCATGGCGACCCATGACGGTGACGAGATCGCTTTCGCCGACCAGGTGATCAACCTGGGTCGCATCGCGATTCGCGCTGAGGCATCCACGCGCGCGCCTCGGGATGCGGAGCCTTCCATCGTCTGATCGGTACAGAGTTTTCTGTATCCAGAATTGCGTGTACTGTCCGACCTTATGGAAACAGTGGTCGCTGTCCGCGATGCGTTGACGAGGTTCGGCTACGCGTTGTCGGATTCCACGCGTACACAGGTGCTGCTCCGCCTGCGGACCGGCGGGGCCTACCCGTCCGAGTTGGCCGAGTCGATCGGCGTCACGCGGCAGTCGCTGTCGAATCACCTGAGCTGTCTACGTGGTTGCGGTTTGGTGGTTGCGGTACCGGAAGGGCGCCGCACGCGATATGAACTGGCCGATCAGCGAATTGCGCACGCGCTCGACGACCTGCTCGGGCTCGTTCTGGCGGTGGACCCGGCCTGCTGTGACAATGCCGCTGACGAGGACTGCTGCTGATGGCGTCGGAACTGGGGATGCCGTCAGCGGGCAGCCGGACGACGAGCAGTCCGAAAATCAGCGCTGAGCGTCGGCAGCTGCTGCAGCGCCGGATTCAGTGGTTCGTCGCGATCACGATCACCTACAACGTGATCGAGGCGGTGATCGCACTCACCGAGGGGGCGCGGGTGTCGTCGGGTGCGCTCATCGGATTCGGCCTCGACTCGGTGATCGAGGTGTCGTCGGCGGCGGCGGTGGCCTGGCAGTTCGCCGGTGGTAATCCGGAGCGGCGGGAGAAGATCACGCTGCGGATCATCGCCTTCTCCTTCTTTGCTCTGGCGCTCTACGTGAGCACCGACTCGATTCTCGCGCTCCTCGGTTTCGGTGATGAGGCCCAGCATTCGTCGATCGGGATCGCGTTGGCCGCGGCGAGCGTGGCCGTGATGCCGGTGCTGTCGTGGGCGGAGCGTCGCACCGGGCGCGAGCTCGGATCCCTCACGGCGGTCGCTGATTCCAAACAGACGCTGCTGTGCGCCTACCTCTCGGCAGTGTTGCTTGTCGGACTGTTGCTCAACAGTCTGCTCGGGTGGTCGTGGGCCGATCCGATTGCGGCGCTGGTGATCGCCGGTATCGCGGTCCGCGAGGGCGTCAATGCATGGAAGGGCGACGCATGCTGTGCGCCGGCCATCGGCCGCGACGTCACGGCCGATGACTGTGACTGCTGCGACGACTGACTCGTTCTCGCGCCACCTTCCGCTGGCCCGTGCGATCGAGGCGAGCGTACTCGTTCACTCTGCGCCCGTTGCGACTTCGTTCCGCGGGGACCATGGTTGTTGGTCCCACGGGCGATCGAGGGGTTCCATTTCGCCACCGAACGGGAAAAACGCCTGCTGCGCGTAGGTCTCTCTGCCCAGGCCGTGTCCCAGCTCGTCGACGAAGGCGCGCTTGAGCGGATTGGTGAACAGTTGACGCGTGTATCGCAACGTCAGCGGCGGGCGCTTGACCAGTTCACGCGCCAACTCCCATGCGCGATCGAGCACTTGCGCCTTGGGGAGGACTTCGTTGACGACACCCCACTCCTTCGCTTCGTGGGCGTCGAGTTTCTTGCCGGTCAGCAGAAAGTATCGCGCCCTCGTGTGGCCGGCGAGGAAGCTCCAGATGACATGCTGTCCGTCGCCGGGCACTTGACCACGTGGAAAATGTGACGCGTCTTGAAAGTAGGCGTCCTCGCTGGCCAGCATGATGTCGCCGAGTAGAGGAACCTCGGAGTGCATGTTGCAGGGACCGTTCACGGCGCTGATCATCGGAACGTCGACATCGAGGATGTTGGTGATCGTCTGACGCGCGTACCAGGCCTTCTCGTCCAGCTTGTGGAGGCCCTTCGCCCCCGGCATGGCCTGATAGATGGGCTCGGGAGGCAATTCACCGTTGGGCAGCCGGCCCCAGTTGGCGTTGTAGTTGTCGCCGGTTCCGGTATGGATCAGCACTTTGATCTCGCGATCACCCGCGATGTCGGCGAAGGCGTCCGACATGTCGTCATGAGCCTGCCAGTCCCACACCAGGCTGCCACCGTTCGTGTGGCACTGCATGAGTAGGATGCCGTCTTCGGTGAGCTCGAATCTGTAGTTGGCATAACGATTCTCGTACTCGCTGAATCGCGTCCTTCGTGCCATGATCGTCCTTCCATCACACAACCACCGGTCGATACACACGTGGGACACCCCGCATCCCGTGCGTATGGACCATACATTTGTTGGTAACGGTTTCCAATAGATCATCAATCGTTGGGAACCGGATCAGCGCACGAGTTCGTCTCCTACACGGACGCCATTCGCAGTCGCGCTCACGGCTGTTCGTATTCATCGAAGCGCGGATCGCGCTGGTGGCCGTCAACCGGTTCGGTCATATCTCGTCGGGAACCGAACGGGAATCCGTACATCGCGAGCAGCAGGCCGCTGCCGATCGCGACAACGCCGCCGAGCAGTGCCATTCGGATCAGGTCGCCGATCGACTCCGTTTCGTCGGCACGCAAGAGTCCGGACAGACTCGGCGCCATCACGACCATCGCCAGGAGCCCTGCCGCACACCACATCAGCTGTGCGGTGCGCAGTAGGCCCCGACCCCGCCTGTCGGTTGTCCACACGTCCAATCCGGACAGTCCGGTACCCAACGCCAACAGCGCGACGGCGATTATGACCAGGGCATTCACGCGTCGGCTCCTCGGCTCGGGCGAGGGACGTCATCGAGCTCACCGGCACCGATGCGCTGGCGGACCGATGATGCGGACACGGCACCCAGTGCTGACATTCGTTGTCGATAGTACGTCACCGGAGTGGCGACAGCGCGGTGCAGGTCGCAAGCGAGGGTGAGGTGGTACGTACTAGTCACGGCCGCGACCGATCGTCAGGCGTTGGCCGAGAACTGAATCGTCCAGTGCTCCATCGTACCACGCGCGGTGCCCGTTGACCCACGTGGACTGCACAGTGCTGCGAAATGTCTCGCCTTCGAAGGGCGACCATCCGCACTTGGCCAGCAACTGCTCCTGTTCGATGCGCGCAGACTTGCGTGGATTGACCAAAACCAGGTCAGCGAAGCTGCCTTCCCTCAGGTAGCCGCGGTCGGAAATGCCGAACAGCGTTGCCGGCGCATGGCAGGCCCGCTGGACCAGGGTCTCGATCGAGATCTCGCCGTCGAGGACTCGCTCGAGTGCCACCGGAAGGAAATGCTGCACGAGAGGCAGCCCCGCGGGCGCCGCGAGGTACGGTGCCGCCTTCTCGTCGAGAGTGTGCGGCGCATGGTCGGTGGCCAGCACATCGAGGGTGCCGTCGTCGAGCGCGGCGATGAGCTCCCGGCGATCTCGCGGGAACTTGATCGACGGGTTGCATTTGATCCTGTTGCCGAGCCGAGTGTAGTCGTCGGCGTCGAAATGCAGGAAGTGGACGCAGGTTTCGGCGGTGATGCGCTTGCGTTCAAGCGGGGTGTGCCGGTCGAACAGGCCGAGTTCGTCGGCTGTCGAAATATGCAGTACATGCAGACGCGCGTCGTGGCGCAGTGCGAGGTCCATGGCGAGGCGGGTCGACGTGATGCACGCCGCGGCATCACGGATATGAGGATGACGCGAGGCATCGATGTCGTCGCCGAACTGCTCTTTGTCGCGCGCCAGGTTGGCCTCGACGGTGGGAGTGTCCTCGCAGTGCGTGATGATCAAGGTGTTGGCATCCCGGAAGACGAGTTCCAGGATCGCAGGGTCATCGACGAGCATGTTGCCCGTGGACGCACCCATGAATACTTTGACGCCACAACCGTGTTGGTGCGTGAATCGCCGGATCGCCTCGATGTTGTCATTGGTGGCGCCGAGGTAGAAGGCGAAGTTCGCCAACGAACTACGCTGCGCCCGAGAGTATTTGTCGGCGACCGCTTCCAGTGAGGTCGTTGGCGGCGTTGTGTTCGGCATCTCCATGAAACTGGTGATGCCGCCGGCGACCGCAGCCCGGGACTCGGTGGCGATGGTCGCCTTGTGCTCGAGACCCGGCTCACGGAAGTGAACCTGGTCATCGATGACACCGGGTAACAACCACGCACCGTCGGCATCGACAACGCGATCGTGCGGTCGCGCGGTCAGGTCGGAGCCGATGGTCTCGATGCGCTCGCCGCGCACGCGCAGATCACCGTCCCAGCTGCGCCCCTCGTTGACCAGTCGTGCGTTCCGGATCAGCCAGTCGCCCACGTGGTTGTGACTCCTCACTTCGCGTCATGGTTCAGATAGTTCGTCGATCCAACTCGTGTCCACGGAGAAACCGGACGGCGCCGGGAACGTCTCGTCGATCACGGCTTCCACGATCGCTCGGACCTGGGGCGACATCCGGGTCACCGACCACTGATCTTGTAGGGCGAGGACGCTTCGCAGCGCGGCGGCGGCATCGGAATCCGAGACCGCGACCGTCTGCGCGAACGCGCGGATCTTCGACGGACTCAGGCGCGCAGTCCGCCCGGCGTCGTACTCGTCGCCGAAGTCTCGCCATGCCTGCAGGACGGCAGCCTGGATACGTGGGGCGTCGGCGATGAGGACGGCCATCGCATCATCGGTCTGCGGATTGTCCCCTGTCCGATGATTCGCCGACATGCCGAGTTCCGAGCGTTTGAGCGTTGCGAGCCGTGCGCCGAGGAGGGCACGCAATTCCCGCACACCTTCGGGAACGTCCACGCAGCGGTAACTCTCCGTCAGCGCGGGCGCCAGAACCGCCGAGGCTGCAGACGAGGGCACCGAGTCGAACCGCGCCAGCCCGTTCGACTCCGCGGCGTAGCGTTCGAATCCGGCGATCGCTTTGTCGATCGAGGTGGTCAGCACGATGTCAGTGAAGAAGCCGCCGCGGTGCGAGAGGTTGACGAAGCCGACGAGCGCGTGCGGTTCCTCGGGGCCGGTAAAGGTGCACATCACGGTGGATTCGTCGCCGAAGACATCGGCGTACTCATACGTGTCGAGCGGGGACGCTCGACCCAGGTACGCATTCCAGCTCGGCTCGGTGGCGCCCCGTCCGCTGATCAGCTCTGCGGCCTGGGCCGCGGCGTGCCGGGAGCGGGCTGTTGGAGCCACGGCCGACATCGCCCTCGCCAATGCCAGGTAGTCCGGCCCGTTCTGGTCGGCCAGCGTGTCCAGGAACCCGAGCACCACCGCTTCGTCCTCATCGTGCTCGTCCCGAGTGGTCAGCGCGGAAACGAGTTGAGAGGCATACGCTTCGCTTCTGAGAGGATCGACCTCACCGCGCAGCGCGCGCATGGCGTGTCCGAGTGCCCTGATGTGGTCGTCGACGGGGTCGTGGCGGCGCTGCCGGGTGTCGGTCCCGCGCTTTTTCTTGGGCCGACGTTTCTTGCTGACCGGACTCACGCGTGCGAGTGGGCGTGGACCGGAGCCCAGCGCGGCAGGGGATCGGGGTAGCCAACCCAGGCTGCGGGTCCCGCCGCCAATTCGTCATCGGTGAGGAGCGCGCGGGAGAGCAGTTCCTTCGGCGCCCACTTGTCGAGCTTCACGCCGATGAGCACCACTTCTTGTCCCGGCGGGACTTCGGTGGCCGACCACGCAGCCGCGGGTTCGATCATCAGATTGGGACCTGCCTGCGACCAGACGGCCGCCGTATCAGGCCGGCTCGCCACCCAGCAGAAGCCTTTGCTCCGGAGCAGCCCTCGCAAGCCCTCCAGTGCTTCGTGCAGCCGCTGCGGATGGAACGGTCGGTCCGAGCGAAAGACGGTGCTGCTGATCCCGTACTCCTCGGTCTCCGGGGTGTGCCCGCCGGCCAACTCCTCCTCGTACCCGGCAACGCGGCGGGCGGCCGTCACGTCGAACAGTCCGGTACCCAGCACCTTGGTGATGTCGATCTCGCCGTTGACCACACGAACGATTTCGACGTGCGGGTTGAGCCGCCGCAAGGTCGCTTCGGTGGCACCCGCAAGCTTTTCGGGGACCAGGTCGGTCTTGGTCAGCACGATGATGTCGGCGAACTCCACCTGGTCGACGAGGAGGTCGGCGATCGATCGCACGTCTCCCTCGCCGGCCTCCAGGTCACGGTCGCCCAATCGCTCGCCCTTGGCCAGCTCGGACAGGAACGTCGCAGCGTCGACCACGGTCACCATCGTGTCCAGCTTCGCGACGGTCGCCAACGAGAATCCATCGGTGAACTCCCAATCGAACGTCGCCGCCACCGGCATCGGTTCCGAGATGCCGGTGGACTCGATGACGATGTGATCGAAGCGCCCCTCGCGAGCAAGCCGGGCGACGGACTCCACCAGATCCTCCCGCAATGTGCAGCAGATGCACCCATTGGTGAGTTCGACGAGTTTCTCCTCGGTCCGGTCCAGATGCGCGGACCCCGCCATCGGTCCATCGACGAGCTGAGCGTCGATGTTGACCTCGCTCATGTCGTTGACGATGACGGCGACACGTATACCGCCTCGATTGGAGAGGATGTGATTGAGCAGGGTCGTCTTGCCGGCGCCCAGGAAGCCGGACAGGACGGTGACGGGTACGCGCGATGAGTTCGGGCTGTGCATACCTTAATGGTAACGATTCTCATTAAGCGTCGCACGCCAGGGATCTTGCCGATTTGGCAAGTTACTACCTGGGCCGGGGTCCCTGCAGTGACCGGATCATCGCTTCGAGGTCGCCGATCACGGCTCGCTCACTCCGGCCCGAAGCCGCGGCCAACTCGATCGCCAACAGGCGCGACACCGTCGCCAATCCGACCGCGGCCTCGTCGGGGTCGCGTTGATCGCGCACCGCGCGGGCAAGTGCCTCCTCCGAATCGTATTCCGCGTGGGACCACGTCGTCAGGATTCTCAAACCTGTATCGATACACCGAAATTGGGTATCAGTGACCCAGGAACCTCCGTTGGTCGCCATGGTCTCGCTCAGTCGACCGATGCGCGGTAGATGACCTCGATCGAGTCGTTGAGGGTGCGATCGAACTCCGCGTCATCCTGCTGATCGGTCAGACCGTCGAGAAGTGCGCGACTGAAACTCGCGATGAGGCCGGGATTCCTCGCGAGCCGTGCGCAGGCGTCGTCGCGGGAGTAGCCGCCGGACAGCGCCACGACCCGCGCAACCTTGGGATGGGCGATCAGGTCTGCGTAGAAGTCGTCGACGGTGGGGATGGTGATCTTGATCGACACCTTGACATCCCCGAGCTCCTGAAGCCCGTTCAGCAGCTCGGCCTTCAGTTGCTCCTCGGCCTCGACCTTGTCCGGCGCCTTGATGCTCACCTCGGGTTCGAGAATGGGAACCATGTCGGCGGCCAGGACCGTCGAGGCGACCTCGAACTGCTGGGCGACCACCCGCTTGATCCCGTCCGCGTTCGCCGAGTGGATGACTGAGCGTTCCTTGGTCCCGAACACGCCGCGTCCGTGTGCGTCGGCGAGGGTCTGCTCGAGTCCGGGAATGTCCTTCATGAGCTGTACCCCGTCCTGCTCCTCGAGCAGGCCCTTGTCGATCTTGAGAATCGGGACGATCTGCTTCTTCTCCCAGAGATACCGTGCGAACTCCGTCCCATCGATCTGTCGGTCCAGCGTGCCCTGGAACAGAATCGCGGCCAGAATCCGCGAGCTGTCGAAGGACGGGCTGAGGACGATTCGGGTTCGTGCGGCGTTGATGAGGTCGAACATCTCCTCGTCGGTGGAGTATCGGTCGTCGGCGATCCCATAGTCGCGCAACGCTTTGGGGGTGCTTCCACCGCTCTGGTCGAGTGCGGCGATGAATCCCTGGCCGGTTTCGAAACGGGTGAGCTGATCGATCGCGGGCATGGTCTGCCTCCGTGTGTGTCGTCGATGGGTGCCTTCCACATCCTAAACGAGAATGATTACCATTTGTGGCATGGAGGTCGACAACGAACGAGGCGGTCCGATGGTGACCGTGTGTGCCGGTCATCGATGCAGAGCGCTCTGGCAGCTACTTGACGAATCGTCCACAGACCCTGGCGACGTCATGCCCCATCGCACCTCCGATCAGCTCAGGCACACCATCCGGGATACCCCTGGAGGAGTGCTGGTGAGGTCGCAGTGTCTCGGGATGTGCCACGAGGGTGCCGTCGTCGCGGTCGCGTATCGAAAGGCGGGAACGATGCGGGGACTGTGCGGCCACGCGTTCTCATCGGTGAATCGCACCCCGGTGCTGCGCGATCTGCTCAGCTGGATTCCGCAGATCACCTCGTCCGCCGAGTGTCGGGAGGTTCCGCGGACCCTCCGCCCCGTCATGATCAAGCCGCGTGGCCGTCGATGACTGTGCCGACTGTTTATCCGTTCACCGCCGTCCTCGGGCACGACGCATTCAAGAGCGCTTTGCTGCTGACCGCGGTCGACCCGGGGATCTCAGGTGTCTTGGCGATGGGGGACCGGGGTACGGCGAAAACCACACTGATCCGCGCACTGGGAAGTCTCCTCGACCTCGCAGGAGTGGCCTCGCCGGTGATCGACCTTCCGTTGGGTGCCACCGAGGACCGGGTGGTCGGCGCGCTGGATGTCGACCGTGCTCTGAGCACGGGGGAGGCCGTGTTCCGGCCGGGATTGCTAGCCGAGGCCCACGGCGGCTACCTGTACATCGACGAGGTCAACCTCCTCGACGACTTCCTGGTGGATCTGCTCCTCGATGTCGCCGCGAGCGGCACCAACATCGTGGAACGCGACGGGATCAGTCACCGACATGCCGCTCGGTTCATCCTGGTCGGTTCGGGAAACCCGGAGGAAGGACAATTGCGGCCGCAGCTCGAAGACCGGTTCGGCCTCTCGACTCACGTGCAGACGATCGCCGATGTCGACCTGCGCATCCAGATCGTCCGGCGTCGACTCGAGTTCGACGCCGACCCGACGGGTTTCGCGAACCGATTCGCCGTCCGGCAGCGTCAGTTGGCGCAACGTCTGGTCGCCGCCCGCGAATCCGTCGATGACATCGACGTCGACGACCGGGTTCTCACCACTGCGGTGCAGCTGTGTGTCGAGGTCGGCGCGGTCGGTCATCGTGGCGAGGTGACACTCATCCGGGCCGCGCGAGCGCTGGCGGCCCTCCGTGGTCGGCGCGCGGTGACACCGGCCGATCTCGGTGACGCCGCGATTCCGGTGTTGCGCCATCGCATCCCGCGCGATCCGTTCGAGCGGCCGGCGGTGGCGACCGCCCGGGTACACAACGCCGTCACGGCGGTCGTCGGCCGGGTGGCCGCCTGACATGACCGTACTTCCCTGGCAACGTCATCCGGAGTCGCTCCTGACGTCCGGACAGGAGCGACTCTGTCGCGTGTGGCGAACCAGCGGAACGTTCGGGTTGCTGCTGGTCGGTGATGCGTGGTCGCGAGAAGTCCTGATGAAACACCTCACTCTCCCCGGTGCGCCGGTGTTGACCGCGAGTATGTCGGAGTCCGACCTGATCGCCGACCGCTCCGCCACCGGTGCGCCGACACCATCGATCTTCGAACGGGCCACCGGGGCCGGCATGATGATCCCGTCCGCCGATCTCGTCGACCCCGCGGTGGCGACCATGATCCCGTGCGACCGGCTCCTCGCCTCTGCACCGGATGTGGAAAGCGTCCCCGCGGTCCTTCTGTCACGCCTGCCCGTCGTGGTCGGGCTCGGTGTGCGACCGACCGTGCGAAGCCGGCGACTGCCCGAGCCCGACAATGCGCAGATCGACGCGTGGGTGGTCGGGTCGCTGGCGGCCAACGGGCTCAACGATCACCGGCTCGAGATCGGAGCGGTCCGATGCTTGACCACCCTTGCGGCCGATAGCGCTTCGCTGAGCACGACACTCGCCCGGCACATCGTCGAACCTCGGCTTGCACCCATGGTCGAGGCGTCGGCTGCACCCGAGACAGCCGACGGCGCACCACCGGCCGACGCCCCGGCCTCGGGCAACGCCGCGGGTGAACTCGGTCGGGACGAGGCCGACGTGTCCCGGGTGCCCGAGACCCATGCCGACCACGTGGCGATGCCCGAGTGGGCCACGGTGCCAACTGCCCGGCGGTACGCCGCGAAGCGTTCACCGGGCCGACGCGGCGCGTTGGTGCGTGCACGGCGCGGTCGGGTGCGGCGGGTCGTCGACTACGACGCTGCACTGGGCCTCGATGTTCTTCAGACGTTGACGGCCGCCGGGCGAAGCGGACAGCTCGACCGCGACGCTTTGCGCAGCAGTATCCGGGTGCGTAGAGGCGGCCGACTGACCGTCATCATCGTGGATCGGTCGGACTCGATGAGCGGCGTGCGTGGGCGGGTCGCGGCCGCCACGGCGCTCGGCGCCCTCGGCGAGACCATCGCCAACAGGTCGATGGTCGCGGTCATCGCCGCACGCGGTGCGGCGGCCGAGGTGGTCGTCGAGCCGACGCGCGATCTGCTGGACGCACACGCCGTCATCGCCGGACTGCCGGCGGGTGGTGGGACGCCTCTGGCGTCCGCCTTCCTCCTCGCTGTGGGGCTGCTCGAGGACGATCCCGACATTCAGGCGCGCGTACTCGTGCTGTCCGACGGTGGTACCAATGTGCGTCTCGAGGACGAGGTCACCCCGGAATCCGATTCGGCTCTGGCGCAGTCGGAAACAGCGCTGAAGCTGCTCGTGCAGCGCAGTGAGCAGGTGGTCGTGATCCCCACGGCCAACCCCGGAGTGCGCGTGCGTCCCGACGACCTCGAGTGGTTCACTCGCGCGGGCGCGATTGTTCGTGGCCCCGGCGATCGTGAAGATCGCGGGAATTGACTGTCTCATAGCGCAATTCGCATTTGAAGGCAGAAGTAGAACGTGTTTCACTTTTCGTGATCAGTCACATCGACGAAGGAGTGGGCAATGAACAGGATGGCCGGCAAGGTAGTTCTGATCACCGGTGCAGCACGCGGTCAAGGCCGCAGCCACGCTGTTCATCTCGCGGACGAAGGCGCGGACATCATCGCCTTCGACATCTGCGCGGACATCGCCTCGAACGAGTACGCGCTTGCGACTCGCGAGGACCTCGACGAGACGAAGAACCTGGTTGAGAAGGCCGGCCGCCGATGCGTCGTGGGAGAGGTGGACGTGCGCGACAGGGTCGCGCTGGAGGGCGGACTGAGACAGGCGGTGGCTGATCTCGGCGGGCTGCACGCCGTCGTCGCCAACGCCGGCATCTGCCCATTGGGTAGGGAGGTCGGGGTCGAGGGTTTCGTGGATGCTTTCGATGTGGATTTTGTCGGGGTTGTCAACACCGTGCACGTGGCGTTGCCGCACCTGTCCGAGGGGGCATCCATCGTGGTGACCGGTTCGGTCGCCGGACTCGTCCCGCAGACGGGTATCAACGGCATGGAGGCGTTGCAGGGTCCCGGTGGTGACGGGTATGGGTTGGCGAAGAAGTTGCTGAGTGCCTATACCTCGTCGCTGGCCATGACGTTGGGACCGATGAGCATCCGCCTCAACACAATCCATCCCACCAACGTCGACACCGACATGCTGCAGAGCGCACCGATGTATCGCACATTCCGGCCGGATCTCGAAAATCCGACCCGGGAGGATGCCCTGGAGACATTCCCGTTCATGCAATTGATGCCGACCCCGTGGGTGGACGCCGCCGACATCTCGCACGCCGTCGTCTACCTCGCCTCGGACGAATCCCGGTTCGTCACCGGCCAGCAACTTCGCGTCGACGCCGGCGCCGGGATGAAGATCGGTCTGTGAGAGTCGGGCCATCGGGTCTGTCGGAACGTCGATCTCGTCGGCGGTGCCGCCCGAGTGGTCGCTGCCAGTCCGGGTTCGGTATCGTCGCTAACGATAGTGGTATTCGTTTCCATCAGCTGGAGTGACCGCCCGTGCCGACATCCGCGCCGATCAGATCTGACCCAGGGGCGGAGTCTCGTCGGCGGTGGTCTGGTGGTGGGCCGAATCCTCTTGTCTGGAGTGTCCTGCTGACGGTGGTGCTCACCGTCTCCGTGCTCGTCGCGATCGGCCTCGGTTCGGCTTCGGTGGCGCCGGCGGACACGGTGCGATACCTGTGGGCCGCCGTCACCGGGGGCTCGATCTCCTCGGACGAGGTCGCCTCGTATCAGATCATCTGGCAGATTCGCACCCCGCGCGTACTGCTGGCCGCCATCGTCGGTGCGGGCCTGGGTGCTGTCGGAGTGGCGGTTCAGGCGCTGGTCCGCAACCCCCTCGCCGACCCGTACATTCTCGGGGTCTCCTCGGGCGCGGCGGTAGGTGCCGTTGCCGTCTCGCTGTTCGGGGCGCTGGCGATGCTGGGGATCTATGCGGTGTCCGCGGGTGCCTTCATCGGTGCACTGCTCGCCACTGCGATCGTGTATCTCATCGCCTACGGGAGGATGGGCGTGACACCGTTGCGGCTGGTGCTGACCGGTGTGGCGCTGTCGTTCGGGTTTCAAGCGGTGATGAGCGTGATGATCTACTACACGCCCAGTGGCGAGGCGACCGCGACGGTTCTCTTCTGGACGATGGGGTCGTTCGGCGCGGCCACCTGGGGTTCGCTTCCCTTGGTCGCGGTCATCGTGGTCGTCGGTGCTCTCGCCCTGCGCCGAAGCAGCCGATCCCTGGACGTGCTGGCGTTGGGCGACGAGACCGCCGCGGCTCTCGGCGTCGCGGCATCACGGGTGCGCAAACAGCTGTTCCTCGTCACCGCGGTGATGACCGGTGCGATGGTGGCGGTGAGTGGCGCGATCGGATTCGTCGGCCTCGTTGTCCCGCACATCACCCGGATGATCGTCGGTGCAACGCATGCTCGCCTGCTTCTGATCGCGCCGTTCGTGGCCGCCATCCTCATGGTCTGGGTCGATCTGCTGGCCCGAACCCTGGTCGCACCACGCGAACTGCCGCTCGGAGTGCTCACCGCGATCATCGGGGTTCCGGTGTTCATCTCGCTGATGCGTCGACGCGCCTACGTGTTCGGTGGGCGCTGATGGACCTCGGCATCGAGGGCCTCACGGTGACCGTCGACGGGCGCCACCTGGTCCAGGAACTGGGATTGACGCTGGCGTCGGGGGAGATCGTCGGCCTCGTCGGACCGAATGGTTCGGGCAAATCAACGGCATTGCGCTGCGTGTACCGCGCGCTGAAACCTTCGGGCGGGGTTGTGCGTGTCGGCGGGGACGACGTGGCGCAGATGACACTGCGGGAAACCGCGCGCCGCGTGGCCGCGTTGACGCAGGAAGCGCAATCGGACTTCGACTTCACCGTCGACGAGGTCGTGGCGCTGGGGCGAACACCCTTCAAGAGCGGCAACGAACCGTTGACCGCTGCCGAACGCGACCTGTGTCGAGACGCGATGCGCCACACAGACATCGCTCATCTGGCCGACCGAGGGATTCTGAGTCTGTCCGGCGGTGAGCGACAACGCGTGATGATCGCGCGAGCTCTCGTACAGGAACCACAGGTCCTCGTCCTCGACGAACCGACGAATCATCTGGACATCCGTCACCAGATCGCCGTACTCGGCCGGCTCCGAGGGTCCGGACCGACCTGCCTCGTTGTCCTGCACGACCTGAACCTCGCCGCAGCGACATGCGATCGCCTGGTGGTCCTTTCCGAGGGGCGAGCGGCAGCTGTCGGCCCACCGGCCGACGTCCTGACCGAGCAGCTCATCGCCGAGGTCTTCGGCGTCGACGTCACAGTCGTACCCCACCCGCTCACCGGTGACCCGCAAGTGTTGTTCACCCTTCCCGGCGTGGAGGCGGCGCAGCAGTCCGTACCCGATACCGAAACACCGACCGAAAAGAGTGAATGACATGGAATTTGCAGTGTCGCGTCCACGATCCGCCGCGTTCGGAGCTCTCGCCCTGTGCGCCGGGCTGCTGGCCGGATGCGGGGCCGAGGTCGACGAGTCCGACGAGGCGCAGACCACCACTGTGAACAGGTGCGGTGAAGCCGTCGAGTACACCGTTCCGCAACGTGCGGTCGTGTACGAGGGTGGAAGTGCGGACAAGATGTTCGCGCTCGGACTCGTCGATCACGTCCACGGTTACGTGCTGCCGCCGGCAAATCCGCCGGTCTCCGAGTCCCCGTGGGCCGCCGACTACGAACAGGTCGAGTTCCTCTCCGACGACCTCCTCAACCGCGAGCTCGTCGTCGATGCCAACTCCGATTTCGTTGTGGCCGGCTGGAACTCGGGCTTCTCCGACTCGCGGAGCATCACGCCCGAGATCCTCGACACGCTGGGGATCCAGAGCTTCATGCACGCCGAGTCATGCTTCAACTACCCGGGATTCCCCGAGCAGCACACACCTTTCGACGGGCTCTATACCGACATGGAACGTCTGGGGGCGATCTTCGGTGTCGAGGACCGTGCTGCGGATGTGGTGGAGCAGTACAAGAATCGGGTCTCAGCTGTTCAGGAGCAGGCGCCGGACGGACCTCCCGTGAAGGTGTTCCTGTACGACAGCGGCACGGACCAACCGTTCACCGCGGCATCCCAGGTCCCGCCGAACGACATCATCCGGTTCTCCGGCGGGGAGAACATCTTCGGCGATGTCGAAGCACGATGGACCGAGGCGAGCTGGGAGGCGGTTGTCGAAGCGGCGCCGGAGGTCATCATCATCCTCGACTACAACGATCAACCAGCGCAGGAGAAGATCGACTTCCTCAAGTCGGATCCCCGCACCGCCGCACTGCCGGCGGTGGTCAACGACCAGTTCTTCATCCTCGACTACAACGAGGCGATCTCGAGCCCCCGCAACGTCGACGGGCTCGAGAAGTTCGGTGCGTATCTGCGTGACTACGTGAACAACCGCGGCTAGCGGGACACTGGCGGCGGGAGACACCAGACACCTGGAGCCACACTGAATGTCGAGCGATCCGTACGTGCCGGTGACAGACCGGTCGATCATCACGACCCTGTGGCCGGTCTTGTGTGCCGCGATCGTCGGCCTTGTCCCGTTCACCGTCTACTCGACCTACCTTGTCCCGATCGCGGACTCGGTCTCAGCGGACACCGCCGCGGTCGGAACGCTACGCGGGCTGGGCGGCGTCGCCGCGTTGGTGACCGCGATCGTGTTCGCCCCGTTGCTCATCCGCTGGAGACCGACCACGGCCGCCGCGACGAGTTTGGTGTTGCTGGCGCTGGCTGCGGTAGTCGGGACGATCCCCGCGCTCGCGGCGTTGGCGACCTTCTGTCTGGGGATCGGCGTGGCCACCGCCATGCTGCTTCCGGCGCTCCTGACGACCGCGACGAGTACGTACACCGACACCAGGGACGGTGGACGTGCGGCAACCATGGTGACGTCGTGCCAGACACTCGCCGCCGTGATGGCCGCACCGGTGATCGGGGTCCTCGCGGTCTGGACGGGTTGGCGCGGAGTGCTGTGGGTCACGGCGGGACTGGCCATCCTGATCGCCCTCTACCTCGTCATCCGTTTTCGATCGGCCGAGGGTGCACCGGCATCGGCCATCGGATACTGGGCAGCCTTCCGCCGGATTCGTGCGCGCCCGGACCTGCTCGCACTCATCGGTATCGCGGCACTGCGCACGGCGTCGTTCATGGGCTATCTGGCGTTCCTCGCAGCACGCTACGACAGCCGATTCGACATGTCGGCGGGCACGTTCACTCTCGTGTGGACACTCAGTGGGGCAAGCTTCTTCGTCGGCAACTTCTACGCGGGACGGTGGCTGCGTCGGATCGACACCGCCGGTCGCACGCCGGCGATGACCGTCGTGGCGAGCCTCGCTGCCGTAGTGGCGGCCGTGCTGGTGGTCTTCACCACGGATGTACTGATGGTTGCGCTCGGGGCGACGGTCGCCATGGGAGTAGGTCACGCGGTCATCGCAGCTCAGGTCACCACGCTCATCGCCCACCGCGGTGGCGAGGTGACCGCAACGGCATACTCACTCAACGCGGCCGGCATGAGTTTCGGTGTGTTCGCGGGGGCGACGATCGGTGGTGTCGGTCTGAGCGTCGGCGGGAGCCTCGGGCTCGGGATCGCACTGGCGGTCCCGGTCGTTGTCGCGGGTGCCCTGGTCCCCGTTGCGATGATGGACGGAACCGGACCACAGCGGTTGTGAACTGGGCGACAACGGGATCACCGACGTCGGTGATGGGCCGCGGGTGCCCAGGCAGACACCGGCGGCCCGACCGCTACGAGACCCGGTAGCGGATCAGTCGAGAACTGTTGAGCACCACGGCAACCGACGACGCGTTGTGCAGGATCGCGGCGAGGACGGGCGACAGTGCGCCGCCCGCGCCGATGGCCAGGCCGATCGAGTTGACCGCGATCGACATGCCATAGTTCTGGCGGATCACCTCGACGGTGTGGCCGCCGAGGTCCCGGATGTCGAGCAGTTTGCGAAGGTCGTCGCCGGCCAACGCGATGTCCGCGGTCTCCACGGCAACGTCGGTGCCCGCGAGGCCCATCGCGATACCGATGTCGGCGGCGGCGAGTGCGGGCGCATCGTTCACGCCGTCGCCGACCATGGCCACGACGTGGCCGAGCGCCTGCAGTTCGCGGACGACGGCGAGCTTGTCGTCCGGGGTGACCTCGGCCGCCCAGCGATCGATTCCGAGCGCATCGGCGATGGTCGCGGCGGTGACGGGGTGGTCGCCGGTGAGCATGGCGATCTCCGTGACTCCGTCGGCGCGGAGGGCGTCGAGAACTGTTCTCGACTCGGGCCGCAACTCGTCGGAGAGACTGACCAGGCCGACGAGGTTCCCGTCCACTGCGAGCAAGAGCGGTGTCTCGCTGTTTCTGCGCAGTTTGTCCACCCAGTCGAGGGCATCCTGGGCGATCGCCACGCCGTGGTTCTCCAGCAGCGACGGATTACCCAGGAGCAACACCCGGCCGTCATCGGCGCGGGTACGCATGCCGAGTCCGACGATGACCTCACACTCGGCGTGCGTGGGGATCTCGATGTGGCGTTCCTCGGTGGACCGGATCACCGCCTCGGCCAGCGGGTGTCGGGAGTGGATCTCCGAACTCGCCGCGTGAGCCAGGATCTGCTCGGGCTGCCACTCGTCGGAGAAGGACACCACGTTGGTGACGATCGGGCGTCCGACGGTGAGGGTGCCGGTCTTGTCGAAGACGACGGCGGAGATGCGGCTGGACTCCTCGAGGTGCGAACCGCCCTTGATCAGGATGCCGCGGCGGGCGCCGTTGCCGATCGCGCCGCTGATCGCCGTCGGGGTGGACAGGCCCACCGCGCACGGGCAGGCGATCAACAGCATCGTCATCGCCCGGCGTAGATCCCGGGTGACCAGCAGTGTCAGTGCCGACATCGCGAAGGATGCGGGCACGAATCGGCGCGAGAAGTTCTCGCCGACGGTCTGGATCGGTGCGCGGTCGCGTTGCGCATCTTCGACGCGGGTGATGATGCGACCGATCGCAGTATCGGCGCCGACGGCGTCCGCGGCGACCACGATCCGACCGGTCATCACCACCGAACCGGCCTGCACCCGGTCGCCGACGCGCTTGGCAACCGGCAGGTTCTCGCCGGTCAGTGCCGATTGATCGACCACCGCCTCACCGTCGACGATCTGGCCGTCGACGGCCACCGCGACCTGTTCGTGCACGACGACGTGATCGCCGACGTGCAGCGCATCGATCGGTGCCTGCACCTCGGTGCCGTCGTCGAGCCGGACCCATGCCGTGTCCTGGGTGCCGCGCAGCAGGTCCGAGATGGCACGGCGCGTCCGCCGCAGCGTCAGATCCTGCAGGAACTCGCCGATGTTCAGCAGCCACAACACCGTCAGTGCCACCACGTTCTCGCGGAGCAGCAGACTGGCGATGGTCGCCGCCGACACCAACGCGTCGGTGCCCGCACGTCCACCGCGCAGGGAGCGCAGCGCACCCTTCAGGAACGGATAGCCGGAGAAGACGGTGATCCCGGTCGCCGCGGTGCGGGCGGTAGGCCCGAGTAGCGGCGGGTGCCGGAACACATACCGGCGTACGCCGAGCAGGACGAGTGCACCCGCGCCGATGCCCATCCGCAGCAGGTCACTGTTGGTGATCTCCGCCGAGTGCGGGGCGCGGTCGGGAAGGTTGTCGGGATCGGCAAGAGTAGCGGCCTCGATCGCGTGGACGACCGCGGTACGGTCGGTGCCCTCGCGAAACCAGATGACCACCGAAGCCGTCCGGGGGTATGCGTGGACGGCACGCACGCCGTTGACGCGGGCAACGCTCTCCTCGACGGCCACCGCTCGCAGGTCTGCTGTCCGCCGGTCCGAGATGCGCAGCCACGGGACGGTCACGCGCAGCCGGCCGGCCGCATCGGAGCGTGTGACGATGTGTCCGGCGGGGGCGTCCGAGTCGTCGAGGCCGGCGGGTATCGTCACGCTCACCGGTCAGTGTTCGTGGTCGTGGGCGACTGCCGCGCCGGGTGGCGTGGATTCCTCACCGAGCCGTCCCTTGGCCTCGGCGACTATGTCGGAGGTGTTCAGGCGCACCGACTCGGCGACTTCCTCGGCCTTACGGGTCCCACGAATACCCCAGGTCGTCGCGACGACCGCACCTTCGCGCAGCGGGGCCTTCCGTATCACGGTGCGAGCCACATCGTAGGCGGCGGCTCCGACCAGACCGGTGACGACCGTGGATCCCGCCTTGGCGAGCAATCCGTGAATGGGCACTGGTGTCCTCCTGAACAAGATCGATGACGAGCTCGGCACGACTGGCGACAACGCTACTCCGGCCGCGTCGGTTCGGCTCCGGAACTCACGCCGCCTCGGCGCCGACTTCAGCCCTGACGTGCCTTGAAACGCGGATTCGACTTGTTGATTACGTAGATCCGTCCCTTGCGTTTGACGACCTGCGAACCGGGCTGGTTCTTCAGCGATCGGATCGACGAGCGCACCTTCATTGAACTACCTCCTAAGTGGAAACGATTTCCATTAGAGCACGTCGGGTCTGCGAGTCGGAAATCGATGCCATCAAGCGGTAGCGTGGGGGAGCGACCGGACGTCGCTTGCGCCTCGCGGAGGCAGGCAGGTCGCGAACTGCCGACTGACACATCGACTATGAACTGGGCCAACACGATTCGATCCCGCACCTTGATCGGCGCCAAGGACAATGCCTGGACGCTGGTTCTGGTGCTCGCCGCGGTCGTGGTCACCGTTCTCGTCCTGTCGCAGTTGGCAGGCACGGCGGGGCAGACCCGAGCCGACGATCAGGAGTCGGACCCGGGCGAGACCAGCTCGGTCGGGTCGATCCCCATGGCTACCGTGGTCGACTGCGCGGGCAACACCGACCCGCGCTTGGTCAAGGTGAGTCTCGGCGAGCAGAGCCTCGCGCTGTGCGAGTACGACACCCCGGTCGGCTACTCACCGGTGACGACCGGGCGCGTGGGCTTGGGCGACGGCACGCCGCTGGGCACCTGGCACATCAACAGCCGGGAAACGGATCGTCATCTGAGCGGCTCCGACTACCGGGTGTTCGTGAACTATTGGCTGCCGTTCTTCGGCGACTACGGCTTCCACGATTCGTCGTGGCAGAAGTTCGCCTACGGGGATACGGCGCGGTATCAGACCCAGGGCTCACGAGGGTGTATCCACGTCCCGAGGCCGGCGATGGACGAACTCTATCGCTGGGTGGACGTCGGAACGACGGTGACGATTCTGCCCTGACCGCGGGTCAGAGCAGGTATGTGCGGGTCATCGCCTTCCACAGGTCCAGGTGCGGATCCGTGGTGGGATCGCGACGGTCGATGAGGTAGGTGGTGGCCACGCCGCGCATGCTCGACAGCAGGAGCGGGTACAGCTCGGGATACCGTGGGCGTGAGGTCAACTCGGACCCGAGGAAGCCGGCGACGGCACCCCGGACGGTGGGCCCGAGTCGTCGCTCGGTCGGTACCAGGGCGCCGCGTAGCTGTTCGTTGGTTCGCGCGGCGATCCACAGCTCCATCGACGCGACGAAGTAGGGCTGATGGAAGGTCGTCCAGCCGAGGTCGATGGCGGGGCCGATCCGTTCGGCCGGATCGGCGGGCCACTCGACCTGGGAAGGCATCTCCGCGATACGGGTGCGGGCGAGATGATCGACAGCTGCCATGAACAGTTTGTCGCGCGACGGGTAGTGGTGCAGGAGGCGCCCTCGACTGACCCCCGCCTCGGCCTGGATCGCGAGGGTGCTCGCCTGTGCGTAGCCGCGGTCGACGAGGACCCGGATCGCGGCGTCGAGGATTCGGGTACGCGTGCGGTCACCGCGATCCTGCGTGGCCGCGACGTCACGCGACGACTCCTGCGACGTAGGGTTCACCCGGCGATCCTACTGTCCCGATCGGCCGCGGCCACCGTGCGCCGGTCAGAAGTCGAGGAAGTGTGGCAGGCCGGCACGATAGCGATTGCGGTCCTCGGCTTTGATCGGATCGAGCATCGGCAATTCCCACAGCGGGAACACCGGCGCCGCTGCGGCGGGGCTGTCCGCCGCGGCGAGAATCGCATTGGCGGCCCGGCGGCCCGCTTCATTGGCGCCCTCCATGGTGGCGAGGTCGATGTTGGTGCGGACGTGGTCGCCGCCGATGAAGAAGTTCGGGATCTTCGTATACGCCTGGGGGCGATGCTGATACGAACCGGCTGTGTTGACCATCAAGGGTGTCGCGTTCGCGATCTGCGGCGACCAGGTGATGCCCGGATCGAGCGACCAGGTGACCAACTCCTCGTCGCGGAGGATGGGCTTGCCGCCGGAGTTCATCGCCCGTTTCATCTGGGCCCACACCTCGGCGGCGATCTCCCGCTTGGTGCAGCGTTTGGCGGGCTTGCCGTACAGAATGCCCGGCTTCTCCCACTCGGATATGTCGATCGACAGGCAGTCCCGGACGCGGCCGTCGCCGTAGGTCGTGGCGAAGTCGACGTTCCATGGCCGCGCCTGGAAGAGCCCGGTCAACGCCCACGGCGTGCCCAGAGCGGCGATGTGGCTGGGCGGCAGGTCGGTTCGCCGGGACAGGAAGTATTGGATGCCCACCATCCAGTCGTCCTGCAGGCGACGGATGCCGGCCAGTGAGGGGTCGGCGTTCACCAGGGATGGTGTGAGGAGCGGCTTGAGCCGGTCGATGGGCATGGCCGCGATGTACCAGTCGGCGGTCACCGTGGCGCCTGAGGCGAGGCGGGCACCGGAGATCCGGCCGCCGGAGACGGAGAAGTCGGCCACCGCCTCGTTCATCACGAATTGCACGCCGCGGCCGCGCAGGTACCGCACCCAGGGATTGATCCAGGCATGGCTGGTGGGCGCGTTGAGGATTCGGTCGACGCCGCCGCTCACCAGGTCTGTGCCGTACTGGCCGATGAGGCCGGTGGCCGAGGTGGCCAGGGCGAGTCCGATCTGGCCGATCGTCCGCGCCGATGCGGTGTGCGACTTCGCCGCCACGAGTGCGCGCGTCAAGGCGCCGGCCAGATACCGTTGGTAGGCAGGTGATTTGCCGTTGGCCTTGACGAACTGCATCCAGGACTGTTTCTCCCACTGGCCGAGTCGTCGTTCCTCGCAACTCGTCGCGATGATCAGTTCGCGGGTGACGAAGTAGGCGAGTTCATGCGGCGGGACGTCGACGATGAACCGCAGGCCGGTGGTCAGCGCGTTGCGGAGGTTGTCGAGGGTCAGGATCGCCGGGGCGTGGTCGGCGAAGCCGATCAGCGATGTCGGGGCCGTCGCCGGGGCGTAGCCGGCGTCGTCGAAGGCGATGACGGCGGTTTCGACGTTGATCAGGTGCCGGTCGCGGACGTTGCCGCCGCCGGCGACGGGGATGCGCTCCATCGTGTCCGGAACATGTTGGTAGCAGCCGGGAAAGAAGCGGAAACCGTGTTCGCCGGGCAACGGCAGCCGTCCGCCGCGCGCGGTGCCGGGAACGTCGTGACTGAACGCCTTGCCGCCGAGGTAGGACGGCTCGTAGACGGTGACCTGGAATCCGCGCTCGATGAGCTCCTGGGCGGCCGCCAGTCCGGACATGCCACCGCCGAAGATGGCGACCTCTCGTCCTCGGCCTCGACCAGGCGGCGGTACGGCCCGCGCCGACGGCGCCGACACGTTGGGCATCGTCACCGCGGTCCCGGCGAGCACCGCCGCGGCTCCTGCGCCCTTCAACGCAGATCGTCGGGAGAAAGCGCTCTGGTTCTCGTCCATGGTTCCCCGTCCCTTCGCAAACCAGTCAGCTCTGACTGATGTGATGTGTACCACTGTTGCGCAGGGGTCTGGGACTGATTGGCGAAATCGTCTCGAAAAACTTGGTCGACCGACCCATTCGGTGCTGCCGCGGGGATCTACTCGGGGTTGCGCTCCAGGAACGGCGCGACCAGGTCGGGGGAGACGGCCCTCATCACTCCGGTGGACGCCGCGGGCTCGAGGTCCACCATCGCGTACGACTCGGAACCGGCCGCGGTTGCCAGGGACAGGGTCTCCACGCCTCGTCGACGCTGGAAGAACGATGCGCGCGACGCCCAGCCGACGGTCCTCGCACGGTCCACCACATATCGGTGGCGCGCAATCCGCGGCGGACTGATCACCACAGACCGCTCCGTGAGTCCGACGCCGAGGTGGTTGTACCGGACCACGCCAAGCATGGTGGAGGTGGCCGCGATCAGGATGCCGAGCACCAGCCATGGCCAGGTCAACGGGCCGGCCACCAGGACCGCTGCGACCGCGGCGACGATGACGCCTGCCCACAGGCCGCGGGTGATCCGCCGCGACCATGCGCCGGGACCGTGACGACGCAATGGCATGGTCAGCTCGTCGCCCACCCCGCCTCCGAAGTCGTCGTGGGCGACGAGTCGGCCCACCCGGACGACTTCGGAGGCGGGAGCCGGCGGCAACAGCAGCGGATGCTTGTCGTGCCCGGTGGCGATGGCGTAGAGGCGGGCACCGCGCAACGGCCTCATCAGCACCGGCTCGTGGGTGTGCACACCGCGGATACGGTTCTCGTCGAGGCTGGTCGCGTTCGTCGTGAGCAGCCCACGGCGGATCCGCAAGGTCCCGTCATCGAGATTGCGGGTGAGGGTGAAGTTCCAGTAGGAGAACAGGTATCCGCCGACGGACAGTGCGACGCCGATCGCGAGAACGGCCACCACGGTCACCACGACGAGGAGTGCGACCGGTACGCCCTGCAAGCGGTCGCCGACGTCGGAGACCACTGAGGCGCCGCGCTCGTAGAGATCTGCTTCGTTGGCCACCTGCGCGGCGAGACCGCCGATCGCCGCGGCTGCGGCGAATCCGGTCAGCGAGAACGGGGAGTACCGAAGCCAGGACCGCTGCAGCCGGGCCAGTTCCTGCGGCGGCGTCATCTCGACGGGCGCATCCTCCGGTTCGGCGTCGCGAGCGGTGATACGGGTCGCGGTGGCCATCAGGTTCCCGTGCAGCAGGTTCGCCTCGGCCGTGGGGATGGCGTTGAGTTCCACCACCGACGACTCCTTGTCGCCGCCGGTGCCGATCCGTACCTTCGTGAGCCCGACGATGCGGTGGGCCGGTGACGCGGTCAGGTCGACGCTGCGGATGCGGTCGCGTCGCGCGGTCGCGACCTTGCGGGTGAGCACCCCCGATCGCACCCGCACGTGCTCGTCGGTGACCTGGTAGCGGGTGACCAACCACGGCACCACGCTGACCAGTGCGACCACCACGATGCCGATGATGATGGCCAGGTCGGGTGCGCCCCGACCGGCGAAGACGATCGCGATCAGCAGCGGGATGAGTTGGGGCAGCTGCTCGATGGGTTTGACCGCGATCATCCACGGCGACAGCCGGTGCCACTGCCCGGGGGCATCGGGGTGGTCGACGGCCTGGTCAGGTCGCGTCATCGTCGTGGGCCTGGGTGCGTTCGGTGAGGTCGGCGGCTGTCCGGCGCGCCACATCGGCGTCGAGCCCGACGATCCGGATCGTGCCCGCCGACGATGCCGTGGTGACAGTGAGCGTGGCGAGGTTGAGGAGCTGTTCGACCGGGCCGGCGGCCGTGTCGACCACCTGGATGCGGGCGATCGGGATGATCACGCGGCTGCGGACGAACCAGCCCGCCTGCGTGTACACCGCGTCGTCGCTGATCTCCCAGCGGTGGAAGCGGTACCGCCACGCCGGTACGACGAGCACGTAGAACGCGGTGAGCATGACCGTGAGGATCGCGGCGCCTAATGCGATCCACCGTTGCGGCGACGGGATGAGCGCTGCGACCACCACGGACGCGGCGAGGATCGGCAGCCCGGCGAGCAAGGGCGTCAACCGCCACATGGTGACGGCGCGTGGGTCGACCTGATGGGCGGGTTCGCGCAGCAGCGCAGGTGTGGATGCCATGGCACCCGACAGTCTACGAATCCGCTCCGCCGATGCCGACCGACGCGGCGTCGATCGTCACCCAATCGGGGTACTTGGCCGACCGGGTGTCCCCGGACGACCGACCGCGCAGCCGGCGGATCATCCACGGCGTCAGATGGCTTCGCACGAACCGCAGATCGTTGACAGCCCGCGGGACGCGCGAGGTCACGGTGGGGCGCTCCGGAACCGGCACGGTGTGTACGCCGAGTGTCCGCAGTACCTGTGCGGCGACCCGCTGATGTCCGATGGGATTGAGATGGAGGCGGTCGTCGGACCAGTACGCCGGGCGACGGATCTCGTCGTCGTGGAACATGTCGACGAACGTGATGTCCTCCGCGGAGGCCAGCGACGAGATCTCCGTGGTCAGGTACTCGCCACGTGCGCGGATCTTGTCACGGAACGGGAGGCCTCCCGACGGATCGGCGCCCGCGAGCAACACGACCTCGATCCCGGCGTCGCGGCAGCGCCGTACGGCGGTCCGGGTGAGGTCGATCAGTCCGGCGAGGTCGATCCCGCGGCGCAGCATGTCGTTGCCGCCGCCGTTGAAGGTCAGCAGGGTCGGGAGGGGATCGAGCGCCAGTGCGGCGTCGATCTGGTCGGTGGCGATCGGCGCCAGCAGCCGGCCCCGCACCGCCAGATTGGCGTAGTCGATGCCGCCGTACTCGGCGGCCAGGTCGGCCGCGACCAGATCGGCCCACCCCTGCACCTGGTCGCCGGCGAGATCGCCGCCCACACCCTCGGTGAAACTGTCGCCGACCGCGACGTAACGCATTGTGCTCCTGTAGCTCTCGACGCCCTGTTGTGAATGGGCGGTGTCTACGTGACTGTCACGCCGCCGTCGACGGCGACGGTCTGGCCGGTGACATATCCAGACGCGGCCGAAGCCAGCCAGATGGCGGTCGCGGCCAGTTCCTCACCCTGACCCATGCGGCCGAGGAGGACCCGCGGCAGCTGACTCTCGAGGTAACCGTCGTGGTAGGTGTCGGTCATCTCGCTCGCGAAGAAGCCCGGGGCGATGGCGTTGACGCGGATACCTTTTCGCGAACCCCATTGCTGGGCGAGGTCGCGGGTGAGGCCGATGACCCCGGCCTTGCTCGCGGCGTACGCGGCCTGTGGGAGACCGGCTGTGGTGATGCCGAGCACGCTCGAGATGTTGACGATCGTGCTGCCCGGTTGCATGACGCGACCACACGCCTGCGCCATCCAGTACGAACCGTTGAGGTTGACGTCGATGACCGAGCGGAACTGCTCGGGCGTCTCGCGGGTCGCGGGAACCGCTGTGCCCACACCGGCGTTGTTGATCAGGATGTCTACTCGTCCGAAGGTCTCCATCGCGGCGTCGACGACCGCCTGGCACTGGTCGGGGTCGGCGACATCGGCCGGGACGCTGAGCGCCTTGCGGCCCAGGGCTTCCACTGCCGCCGCGGTGTCGGCGAGTTTCTCGGCGCGACGAGCCGCCAGCACGACGTCGGCGCCGGCCTCGGCGAAGCCCTTGGCGAACGCGACACCGAGACCGGAGGACGCTCCGGTCACGACGACGACCTTGTCGGTCACGCTGAACAGATCCATCACGGACATGAAACTCCTCTGTCTCCTGGGGGGGGTCACCTGCGCTGGTCAGAACCAGGCGGGGTCGGTGTCGAGGGTGGTGCGGTCGAGCGCTGCGACCAGGTCCAGCTGCGTGCGGGTCTTCGGCAGTTCGTACCGGAAGAAGTACCGCGCCGCGGCACGCTTGCCGTCGTAGAAGTCGCCGGTCCGATCGCTTACGGCGAGAAGCTGTTCGAGCCACATCCAGGCGATCACGATGTGTCCTGCGGCCTCCAGGTAGGCGGTGGCGTTGGCCAGCGCGACGGCCGGATCGCCGGTGGACCAGGCGGTGGCGGTGGTGGTCGCGAGGTGGTCGACGGCGGTGCGCAGTTGCTCGGCGAGTGCGGCCGTGTCGGCGTTGCCCGAGGCGTGTTCGACTGTCGCGCCGATGGTCTCGGCCAGCAGTGCCAATCCGGCGCCGCCGGACATCACGACCTTACGGCCGAGTAGATCGAGTCCGTGGATCCCGTGCGTGCCCTCATGGATCGGGTTGAGCCGGTTGTCGCGGTAGTACTGCTCGACGTCGAATTCCTTGGTGTACCCGTACCCGCCGAGCACCTGGATCGCGAGACTGTTGGCCTCCAGGCACCACTGGGACGGCCAGCTCTTGGCGATCGGCGTGAGGACGTCGAGCAGGAGGCCGGCGCGTTCGTGGTCGTCGCCGGTGCTGGTCTGCTGGATGTCGACGAGCTTGCTGCAGTACAGGCCCAGCGCGAGAGCGCCTTCGACATAGGACTTCTGGGCCAGCAGCATCCGCTTGACGTCGGCGTGCTCGATGATGGGTACCGGCTTGGACGCCGGATCTTTCTGGTCGACGGGGCGACCCTGTGCGCGTACCTTCGCGTACTCCAGGGAGGCCTGATAGCCGGCGTATCCCAGTGAGGTGGCGAGGAATCCGACACCGATCCGGGCCTCGTTCATCATCTTGAACATGTAGGAGAGACCGCGGTGCTCGTCGCCGACCAGGTATCCAACTGCTCCGGGCTCGGTTGTCGGGGAATGGGTTCCGTCACCGAAGTTCAGGAGCGTGTTGGTCGTCGCGCGGTTGCCCATCTTGTGGTTGAGGCCGACGAGCGCGACGTCGTTGCGGGTGCCGTCGGCGAGGTACTTGGGTACCACGAACAGTGAGATGCCCTTGACGCCGGGGCCGCCGCCCGGGGCTTTCGCGAGGACGAGATGGACGATGTTCTCGGACAGTTCGTGGTCGCCGGCGGAGATCCACATCTTGGTGCCGGTGATCCGGTAGGTGCCGTCGGCCTGCGGCTGCGCCTTGGTGGTGATGTCGGCGAGTGACGACCCGGCCTGCGGCTCCGAGAGGCACATGGTGCCGAAGAAGCGGCCCTCGACCATCGGCCGCACCCAGGTGTCGATCTGTTCGCCGCTGCCGTACTCGGCGAGGAGGTTGGCGTTGCCGACGGTCAGGAACGCATACGACGACATGGCGGCGTTGGCTGCCTGGAACCAGGCGCTCGATGCGCGGTTGACCACCGTGGGCAGCTGCATGCCGCCGAGTGCCTCGTCGAAGGAGCCCGCCATGAGACCGGCCTTCACGTACTCGTTGATGCCGCTTTCGACCTCGTCGGGCAGCACGACCTTTCCGTCGTCGCCGACGTACGGTTCGTTCTGGTCGCCGAGCTTGTTGGCCGGTGCGAACAGCTTGGTGGCCAGGTCCTCGCTGAGGTCCAGTACGGCGTCGAAGGTCTCGCGGGAGTGCTCCCGGAACCGCTCGCGGGTGGTCAGCTCCTCGACGTCGAGCCATTCGTAGAGCAGGAACTCGAGATCGCGACGGGAGAGTGGGGCGGCCATGGAACTCCTTCGTCAGCCAAACGGTCGCTCATTTCTAAGCGCTCGCTTATGATGCACCGTACGGGGTGATCCGGTCAATGGGACCGAGGTCGAGGGAGGTGTCCGATGACCGTGACGCGCACCGGCGAGTCCGCCGCGGCCGAACGTATCCGACAGGCGGCGATTGCATCGTTCGCCGAGGTCGGCTACGGCGGTACCTCCACCCGGCAGATCGCGAAGCGATTGAACATGAGCGCTGCCGCGATGTACCCGCACTACCGGTCGAAGGAAGAGTTGCTCTACGCGATCGCGCTGGACGGTCACCGAGGGGTCCTGGCGGCGATGCGGGCGGTCGATGACAGTGACCTGCCCGACAGCGAACGATTGCGCGTCGTCGTCGAGGAGTTCGCTCGGTGGCAGGCCGAGCACCACGAGCTTGCGAAAGTCGTGCAGTACGAATTGCACGGCCTGACCCGCGAGCATTACCGGACCATCACGGCCATCCGGCGCGAGACCACCGAGGTGCTGGCCGAGATCGTGCGACGCGGGATCGCCTCCGGCGAGTTCACGGTCGGTGCCGCCGACGATGCCGTCCTCGCGTTGTCGTCGTTGTGCGTCGATGTGTGCCGATGGTTCCCCTCACGCACCCACCGCGATCCCGTCGTGCTGGGACGCACCTACGGAGACCTGGCCATCCGAATGGTCCGCTGACCCGCGCCGACGGAACCCGAGATCCCGCCGACAGAACCCGTCGTCGGCCTGAGTGAATCCTCAGGCTCTCCGATGTGCCTGTGCAGATGCTCGCACCGCGGAGTCTCGATGCGGAGGTCACGGTCGATCGCGATGCTGTCGACGAAGTTCTGGGTTCCGTCGGCGCATTTTCGGGTTCTGTCGGCGGGATTCGGGGTTCTGTCGGCGGGGGGGCGAGGCGGCTGTGCGCTATCCCGTCGGCGTGGCGCCGAACGAACCCGACGGCAGTAGGGGCTCGTTCATCCGGGGTGCGTACTGGTCGAAGTAGACGCGCGCGATGAGTTCCCGGCGGCTGCGGACGCCGGCTTTGTCGAAGATGGACTTGAGGTGGTCCTGCACCGTGTAGGCGGAGACGTGCAGGGTCGTGGCGATGTCCTTGGTCGCCACGCCTTGCAGCACCATCTGGGTGACGTCGCGTTCGCGGGAGGTCAGGCCGAACGCCGCGACGACGAGGGGCACGATCTCGGGTGGTCGGGCCTCTTCGATGGTGACGACGACCTCGCCGACGCGGCCATCGGTGTTCGACAGTGGGGAGGCGTGCACCACCAGCCACATACCGGACGCACCACGAACCCGTAGTCGGGGAGGCACGTTCGTCTCGCCCCGGCCGTAGCGGCGGGCCGCGCCGACGAGAGCGGTGATGACCGACGTCGCGGCGCCACTGTTGTTGCCCGCCAACAGGTCGTCGAGGCGACCATCGGTTCCTGCGCTCATCTGGATCACCTGGTCGCAGCCGTCGACGATGAGCACACTGGGGCCGGACGGCTGCGTTTGCGGCTCGGCGATCACGGTGGCCAGCAGGCCGGTGCGCACCCCTCTCGCCAGCGGCTGGGACACCGTGCGCAGGAAGTCGACCTCGTCGGTCGTGAACGCCGACGCGCCGGTTTCGCGGAAGATGGCCAGCGCACCCCACACCTGCTCGCCGTCGCGCAGGATGACGCGTGCCTCGTCGGTGAAGTCGAAGATCGGCGCCATGAACTCGGCCATCCGGTGCGAGCGGCGGGTCTCACCGGAGGTCAACTGGTGCATGCCGACGGCGTCGACGCCCGACATCGCGAGTTCCCGGAACGACGACGACTCGGTCATCCCGTACTCGATCAGGCCCCACTCGTCGTCGTGGTCGTTGCGACCGAGGAGGCTGCCGTATTTCCGTGCGCCGGTCAGCAGCAGCGTGTTCGGGTCGACGGTGGCCATGCACGCCGCGGCGTGGGGGACCGCTCGGGTGATTGATTCGACGGCCTCACCGATGAAGTCGCACACTCCGAGCCCGGCGCGGGCGAGCACGTCGACATCGCTGCGCACCCGCTCGGCAGCCAGACTTCGCGTCATGCGATGATTCTCCGTTTCTGCAGGTCATCTGTCCATCCCAGATAAGTGGGGGACGCGCCCCGGTCGTGCAGATGGGCCGCGGGACATCCCCGCGACCCATCCGCAGTTGGTTCACCCGATCCGCGTGAACATCCCGTCGGGGTCGTGCCGACGCCGGATCTCGGCGAGCCGGGACCAGTCGTCGGCAGACCACAGCGTGGACAGTTCGGCGGCGGGGGTCTGGCCCGCGAAGTTGAGGACACCCGAGGTCGCCCATGGCGCGACCGCACCGTTGACCGCCGCCACGTGCGCCGGCGCCTGATCGCCCAGCGGGCCGGCCGGCACCCCGACGGCGAGCAATCCGTAGGCGGCCCCGCGCCCGGTCACCGCGTTCTCCACTCCTTGCGGTCTGACCAGTTCGCCGCCCAGTAAACGGATCTCGATGATGGCCAGCGGGCTCGGCACCTGCGGTCCGGCGACCGCCAGCAGCGCGTCGACCGCCTGAGCGGGTAGGTCGGCCAGGCCACATCCGCGTTCCATGCTCGGCAACGGGCCGGGCGGGTCCATGTGCACCGCATCCATCGCCGCGACCGGCATCACGTCGACGTTCTGCAGCAGCACCGGGCCGGCGTCGCGCATCGGGGCGAGCAGCTGGGCGCCCACCGCGGGGTCGCCGGTGTAGGTGAAACGCAGGTGCACAGCGGTCTGTCCCTGCAGCGGCGGCGGCAGCGTCGGGTCCGGCGGTAGCCGCAGGATGGCGATCGAGGTACCCGCGGCGTCGGGCAGCGACGGTGCCCACTCCCGCCACGCGTGGAGCACCTCTGCGGCGGCCGCGCCGGCGAAGAAGATGCCGCCACCGTAGATCGTGGCGAGTTCGACGAGGTCGAACTCGATGGCGGTGACGATGCCGCAGCCGTCCCGTCCGCCGAGCAGCGCCCAGAACAGGTCGGATCCGGCGCCGGCGTCGACGGTGCGGATGGTGCCGTCGGCGGTCACCACCTCGATGCGGCGGACGCGGTCGGCCGCGAAGCCGAACTGCCGCCCGAGCGGACTGAGACCGCCGCCGAGCGTGTAGCCGACCACCCCGACCGACGACGACGAACCGACCAGGCCGGTCAGGCCGTGGGGTGCGGTCGCCGCGAGAACATCACGCCACCGCACGCCGGCTCCGACCCGGGCGGTCTTGGCGACCGAATCCACGTGGAGGTCGGTCATCCGGGAGGTGGTGATGGTGAGGTAGCCCTGGCCGTCGATCACCGGGCCGTGCCCGGTGGCGCGTACACCGACACGCATGCCGTTGGCCCGGGCGTATCGGACCGCCTCGGCGACATCCGCGGCGGACGTGGCGCCGACGACGAGCGCCGGAACGGGGACGCCGGCGACATTGAAGCCCGCCAGTTCGGCGGCGAAGTCGGCGTCATCGGGCGTCAGGACCGGGCCGGCGACGACGGCGTCGAGCTGTGCGACGGCCGCGGTGGTCGACGGCGGGGTGTGTTCTTCGGGGGTGGTGAGGGACATGGATTTCTCCTGTGAGATGGGTTGGGGGAGTGGGGTGTGGATGCTGGTCTCGATACGCGCTCGGCTAGCGAGAAAGGGGTGCTCGGCCGGCGGAAGAGAGGTCTCGATACGCGCTCGGCTAGCGCCTCGCGCTACTCGACCAGCGAAGAAAAGGGGCGCCACTACTCGCTAGCCGAGGGCGTATCGAGACCTCGGACGCTCAGCGCCCGGCCTGCGCCGTGATCTCGATGGCGAGGCCCGGCAGGGCGAGGGCGGCGACGCCGATCAGTGCGGCGGGAGGGGTGGCGCCATGCGCGTCGAGGCGTTCGGTCAATGCCTCGTACGCGGCGAGTGTCGCGGGGATGTCGGTCGAATAGATGGTCAGCATGAAGACGTCGGCGAGCGTCATGTCCGCCGTCGCGAGGATCTCCTCGATGTGGTGCATCGCCAGCGAGAGCTGCGCTCCGACGTCACCTTCATGCAGAACGGTGCCGTCGTTGTCGACGGAGGCCTGACCGGCGATGGTGAGGACCTCGCGCGGCGCCGGCCGCAACTGCGCATGGTCGAAGCGGAACTGGGCGTTCCAGCGGGACGGGTTGATTCGTACGGTGGTGGGTGTTGGTGTGCTCATGTATCGAGATTCGCCCGTGTGCACAACATTTCCCATCCCGCGTCGCCGGGAACTTCCTCACCCAGAATTCTGGGGGTGGGTCCGACGTCAGATCTGGGCCGCGCCGCGATCAGCGGGCGGCGACACCCTCCCAGGTGATGTCGCCGTGGTCGGAGCCGAGCCCGGTGGCGACGATTCCGGCCACCGCACAACCGATTTCGGCTGCCTCGAGCAGGCTCCGGTCATGACCTCGCGCGGCGATGAAGCCCGCCGAGAACGCGTCGCCGCACCCGCTGGTGTCGACGACGACGACCTCGCGGGCGGCGGCGTGCTCGGCGTCGTCGGCGGTCACCACGTACGCACCGTCGGCGCCTGCGGTGGGTACCACGCAGGCGACGCCACGGTCGATGAGCCGTCGGCAACCCGTGACGAGGTCGTCCTCACCGGTGAATCCGCGTACCTGGTCGTCGTTGGGGAGCAGATAGTCGAGGTGGGGCAGAACCGGTTCGATCCAGGCGAGCAGGCCGGGGTCGCCGTCGGCGAGGATGTCGGCGGAGATCGTGGTGCCGGCCGCCCGGATGTCGGCGAGCAACGGCGCCAGTTCCGGCGGATTGAGGAGTTCGGGGGCGCCGATGTGGACGTGATCCATCCCGGTCAGCAGCTCGAGCGGGGCGTCACCGAGAGGGTAGGCGAGATTGGCGCCCGGCTGGTGCAGCGCCGGTCGGTCACCGTTGCTGCGGATGGGCAGCATGCTCATCGACGTCGGCTGTCCGACTCGCACCAGATGGCTGGTGTCGACCCCGAATCGGGCGAGCATCGTGACGAGCAGATCGCCGGGATCGTCGGCGCCGATCGCGCCGACCGTGTGGGTGTCGACGCCGAGCTTGGCCAGGGTCAGCGCGGTGCCACCGGCAGGTCCGGCCGCCGACATCCGGATGCTCTGGACGAGGGCCGCGCCCTGCCCGTCGGGGATCTCGTCGACGGGTTGTGCGAGCACGTCGAGGACGTGGGCACCGAAGGTGGCGACTCTCATGCTTTCCTCCTGGGGAACGGCGAGTAGTGGCGTTGCGTCGCGGTCACGATCACCTCGACGATGTCGTCGTGGGTCAGTGTCGCCGGTGGTGCGACGGCCGCGGATCGCAGGTACACGTCGGCCAGCCAGTCGACGAGTTCGATGCGCTCGCAGGCCATCTCGAGGTCGTCTCCGAACGCCACCGAGCCGTGGTTGCGCATCAGTGCGGCGGTGCGCTCCGACAGCGCTGCGGTGACACCGTCGCGCAGCTCGTCGCTGCCGAACACAGCGTAGGGCGCCACGCGGATCGTCCCGCCGAGCATTGCCGCGGTGTAGTGGACGACGGGCAGTTCGTCGACGATGTTGGCGACCGCGATCGACGCGACGGGATGGGCGTGCGCCACGGCTGTCGCGGCGGTGTGTCGGTAGACGTCGAGGTGGATGCGAAGTTCAGAGGTCGGGGCGTACTCGGTGTCCCCGACGATCACGCCGTCGAGATCGACCACGACCATCTGTTCGGGCGTGACGTCGGCGAGCCGGGAACCCGACGGTGTCAGGATGACGTGGTCGCCGACGCGGACCGAGAGGTTCCCGCCGGACCCGTGGGTCATCCCGGCGCGATCCAATCGGTGCGCCGCAGCCGCCAGATCCGTTCGCTCCTCGGTGAACCGCACGTCGGTGAGCGTACGGCACACCGGGTGCCCGCGAGGTGGTGGCGGTGCATGCCGGCACAGTGCTCGCGGTCGTCCGAACGAACGAACTCCGGTGATCGTGGAACCGCCGCGCGGGCATGTGCGTCCAAACTCCGTCGAGGGCACACGGATGGGAGCGTCATGCGAGCAGCGAGTCTCACAGATCTACGGCAGATGATCAGGCCGCGCCTGGTGGCGGGTTTTCACGAGCTCGGTGAACTGGAGTCGGACGCGCGTGATTGGGCCGAGGACACCGGCGGTTCACCCGACGAAGCCGTGGCCGCGGTGCAGGACATGTGGGCCGTTCGCGCCGCCGAGGAGACCGACTGGCCCGACACCGGAGACTACGGCCGGCTGCGCGCGGCGTTCGACGAGCTCGACGACATCGGGGTCCTCGCCCGGATGAACTACGCCTGCTGTGCGCGCTGCGCGACCGCTCTCATCGACGAGGAACGCACGCCTGCGCCCGATCGGGCCGACTGGTACAAGTTCCGCGAGTGGGCGTATGTGTTCTTCGACGAACAGGACGCCGAGCACCTCGCCGACGACGAGCCCCTGCTGCACCTCACCTACAGCGGGTTCCGCCCGCACGAATCGTTGCCGGATTCGGTGCTCGACGCGATGTCCGACGGCGACGCCGACGCCGAGCACCTCGCCTACGAACAGACGGAGACGTTGCTGGCCGAACAGATCGTGGATGTCCTGCGCAGACATGACCTGGACGTCGAATGGTCGGGCTCGCGCTTCGATGCCATCGGCGTCCGGATCACCGCGTGGCGAAAGCCGTTGCCGCAGAACGCCATGTCGTGATCACGGGGTCACACGTCGATGCCGAACTCCTTGATCTTCCGGTAGATCGTCGCCCGTGAGATACCCAGCGCGGCCGCGGCGGTCGGCTTGTTGCCGCCGTTCTCCTCCAGACTGCGAACGATGGCGTCGCGCTCGAGTGCCTCGATCCGCGTGAGGGTATGGCGGCTCAGCGTGCGACACGACGGCGGGAGCTGGTTGACGTCGATCACGCCGGAGCGTTGATGGCTCACCATCTCCCGCAGGATCTGTCGGAGTTCGGCGATGTTCCCGGGCCAGCTGTACTTGCTGAGCTGACGCATGGCCGCCGACGAGACGGTGAGTTCGCGTCCGCGCGTCAGCTGGCGCAGCAGCGTCGGGATCAGGTCGTGGAGGTCTTCGATCCGGTGCCGCAACGGCGGTATCGGGACGGTATGGGTGAAGAACGGCAACAGGATCGCTGCCGCGTCGGCTTCGTGCAGCGCATCCACGGTCACCTCGCCGACCGTCACGCCCACCCAGCCCGCGCCTTCGCGGCCTTGGAGCATGTCCGCGATGTGTGCCAGCGTCGGCCCGTCGAGGGTGTCGATGTCGCGCAGGACGACACTGAAGTCGTCGCGGTCCAGTTCCGCGTCGAGCGCATCGAGCGATTCCGGTACCCGCAGATCCGCACCCGTGAACACCCGGACATTGCCTCGGGTGAGCGCCGCGCCGGCCCGCAGCACGGTGGACCGTCCGGTGCCGGTCTCGCCGGATGCCGCGATCCACTCTCCGTCTCTGGTGTAGCGGACCACGCGATCACAGGACTGCCGCCACGACGAGCTCCGGCCGACGACGCCGGGGAGCGCCGAACCACGTCGCCGCTGCGTCGCCGCCGGTTCGAATCGGTCGTGGCCGTCGATGAGGTGAACGTGGAAGATCGCCATGCCCGCGGAGGCATCCCAGTACTCCGGCACCGGGGAGAGCCGAGCGACGCGGCCGCTGGCCATCGTGCCGACCCGTCGGGACATCGTTGCGTCGACGGTCTGATCGACCGCGTGCTCGAGTAAGGAGATCTGATCCTGCGGGTCGATGGCCAGCCGCAACCGCTGATTCATCAGGACGACCTCGCCCGCGATGGCCAGCACCATCATCTGCGGAGCGCGCCGACAGGTGGCCAAGTAGGCGTTGAGCAGCCGTGACTCGCGTTCGCTTGCCTGAGACAGCATGCGTTGCTCGATCTGCGCGGTCGCCGACTTCGCCAACGACAGCAACAACGGACCGCCGTCGTCGGCCAGCCCGGTGAGGTCGAGAGCGCCGACGCACGCCCCGGATACCGGGTGCACGATCGGCACGCCCGCACAGGACAGGTCGGCGAGGACCCCGGCGTAGTGTTCGGACCCGCGGACCAGAGTGGCCTGGCGATTCTCCAGTGCGGTTCCGATCCCGTTGGTGCCGGCGTGTTCCTCGCTGTAGCTGTAACCGGGAGCCAGACTGACGTCGTCGAGCATTCGTCCCAGCGGCCGGTGCGCGGTCGCCCTCGAGAGCACGACCCCGTCGGGCGATGTCAGGATGATGCTGACCGGCTCCGCACTCAGGTCATCGGCCAGCTGCCGGATGACCGGCCTTGCCGCGGTGACGAGCGGACTCTCGAGATTGGGCTCGCGGACGAACGGCAACTCGAGGCGGTCGGCATGCACGTTGAAGGCCCGGGATCGGCGCCACGAGGTGGAGATGCTGTCCCGAACTCCGGCGGCGATGTTGTCGTCGGACAGGAAGCGTTCACGCGCCGTCGCCATCGCGGTGGGCGTGCCGGACTGTGAAGTGGGCTGAGAACTCACAGAAAACGAACTCCCTTGTGATGTGGATCTCACATCGGTCACGAGTCTAACCGAGCTCGGCGGCCCGGAAGGGCCGGTCGCGATCAACGCCGCGAACGCTGTCGTTCGGATCACGACCGGCCCAGCTCATCGGGGAACAGCGGATCAGTAGATGTTCGAGGGCCTCACCATCCCCTCCGCGAGATCGCCGAAACCGGGCGCGTCGATCGCACCGGGATTGCCGAGAACCTCCTCGACCACCGCTGTCTCGGTGGTGATCAGCAGGGCGGCGATCGACGCGGCACTCTCCAGTGCAGCCCGCGTCACCTTGCACGGATCGATCACCCCTTCGTCGAACATGTCGCCGTATCCACCGGTGAGGGCGTTGAACCCGTGCCCGATCGGCAGACCCGTCACGACCTTGACGACCTCGTCTCCGTCGAATCCGGCGTTCGTCGCGATCCAGAACAGCGGCTCGGCCAGAGAGCGCCGCACCACGTCGATGCCCACCGCGTCGTCCCTCATGTCCCCGTCACCGTCGGCGGTGAGGGATTCGAGTGCCCGGTGCGCCTGGGCGAGGGCGGTGCCGCCGCCGGACACGATCCCGGCCTCGACGGCCGCTCGCGTGGCAGCCAGCGCGTCCTCGACGCGGAGCATGCGTTCCTTGAGTTCGACGCTGGTGACGCCCCCGACCCGGATCACCGCGACTCGACCGGTGAGCCGGGCGACCCGGAGCTCCAGACTGTCGCGGTCGGCATCGATGCGCGCCCGACCGAACTGTGCCTCGAGCTGCCCGACTCGTGCGTCGACCATCGACTGGTCGCCATGCGCGCCGACGATCGTGGTCTCGTTCTCGGTGACCGTGACCCGGTCGCAGGTGCCCAGAAGCTCGAGCGAGACCTCCGAGAGCTCGAGTCCGGTGTCCTTGGCGATCACCTGCCCGCCGAGCGCTATCGCGAGGTCCTCGAGTTCGGCGACCCGCCGGTGTCCGAAACCGGGGGCTCGCACCACCACCGATTGCATCGTCTTGTGCATGTTGCCGCCGACCAGCAGTTGCAGGGCAGGACCGTCGACCTCCTCGGCCAGGACCAGCAGCGGCCGGTCGGCACGCTTGGCCGACTCGACGGCGGGCATGATCTCCTGCACCGAGGTGATCTTCTTGTTCGTCAGCAGCACGACCGGGTTGTCGAGGACGGCCTCCATGCGTTCGTGGTCGGTGACCATGTAGCCGGAGATGTAGCCGTGGTCGAACTCGATCCCGTCGACCACGTCGACGGACAGTCCGAGGGCGTCGCTCTCCTCGGTGGTGATCACACCGGTGCGGCCGACATGCTCGACAGCCGACGCGATCACCGCGCCGATGACCTCGTCGTCGCTGGCGGCCAGACTGGCGATCCGTTCGAGATCGGCGCGGCCGCCGATCTGCACGGCCTGATCGGTCAGCGCGTCGATCACGGCGGCGACCGCTCGTTCGATACCGCGGCGGACGCGCATCGGGTTGGCGCCCTGATCGACGGCACGTAGGCCTTCGCGGACCATGGCCTGCGCCAGCACCGTGGCGGTGGTGGTGCCGTCGCCGACCACCCCGTTGGTCTTCATGGCGACTTCTTTGACCAACTGGGCGCCCATGTTGGCGAAGGGATCTCGCAGTTGGATCTCCCGGGCGATGGTGACCCCGTCGTTGGTGATGGTGGGTGGGCCGGTGAGCTTCTCGAGGACCGCGTTGCGGCCCTTCGGTCCGAGGGTCACCTTGACTGCGTCTGCCAGGGCGTTGACGCCCCGTTCCAGCCGTAGCCGCGCTTCGGCGTTGTAGCGCAACTCTTTGGCCATGGTGTCACTGCCTTTCGTGAATTGTGTTGGGGATCAGGGGATGAGGATGGCGCGACCACGCACTCGGCCGGCGTCGAGGTCGTCGATCGCCTGCTGATAGTCGTCGAGGGCATATTTGGTCGTGTGCAACGTGACCTTGCCCTGGGCGGCCAGGGTCATCAGCTCCGTCAGGTCGTTGTAGGACCCGACGAGATTGCCGATGAAGTTGATCTCCGTGGAGATGACGTCGATGGTGGGGACGTCGATGTTCTCGCCGTATCCGACGACGAAGTAGTTGCCGGCCCGACGTAACATCGCGATGCCTTCCGCGGTGGCGCCGCCCTCGCCGACGAAGTCCAGTACTGCCTCGGCACCGTGACCGCCGGTCATCTCGAGGATCTGCTGCACATGTGTGCCGTCGGCGACGATGCCGTGATGCGCCCCGACCTCGACCGCCAATTCCACTGCGGCCGGGTTGCGGTCGACGACGACGATGGTGACTCCCGAGATGGCGTCGAGCACCTGGATGCCGATGTGGCCCAGACCGCCCGCGCCGATCACCACACAGGTGTCGCCGGGCCGGGTCATCCGCGCGACCTTCGCCGCGGCGTGGTAGGCGGTGAGGCCGGCATCGGCCAGTGCCGCCACATCCGACGGCTGCAGTGAGTCGTTGATGCGGACGACACTGCGTGCGGTTGTCTTCAGATACTCTGCGTAGCCACCGTCGGTGTCGATTCCAGGGAAATCGCTGTTCTCACAATGCACGTCGTCGCCATCGCGGCAGGCCCGACACAATCCGCAGGTGATGAGCGGGTGCAGGATGACGGTGTCGCCGACGGCCACATTGGTGACGGCATCACCGACCGCATGCACCCAACCGGCGTTCTCGTGGCCGATCGTGTACGGCAACGTCACTTGGCTCTTCTCGGCCCACTGGCCTTCCAGGATGTGCAGATCGGTGCGGCACACCCCGGCCCCGCCGATCTTCACGATCACATCGAGGGGGCCGGTGATCTCCGGATCGGGGATGTCGGTGAGCTGTAGCTTGTCGTGGTATCCGACCACCTGGACGGCTTTCATGATGTTCTCCTCGGCGATCGCAGGTCGGTGATGACCGGGCCGCTGCGGCCATCGCAGTCGGCGTCGTCGGCGTATCGGGTGGCCAACAGGCCTCGGCAGAAATGCCCGTTGCCCTCGATGGAGATCCGGACCGATCGGGCAAAGCGCAGGGCCATGGCGATGTCGTCGCGTGCGACGGGATGGCCGTCGTCATCGACGAGGACAAGACTGTTGGGGCACAGGCTCAGTCCAGCGTTCACCCGACGGCGTAGCAGCGCGGCTTTCGCCGGCCCCGGCGGCAGATCCCGCACCGTGAGATGCCCCAGGTCGGCGATGGTGACCTCGCCGGACGCCAGCAGCGCGGATACGCAGCGCTCCATGGCGGCGGTGTGTGCCTTGCGGACGAAGATCTCCCGTAGCTCGTCGAGGCTGTCGTCGGCCTCCGCTCCGAAAGTGCCCACATAGCCCGCCTCCGCGGCCAGACCGGCGTTGATCTTGTCGCTGTCGTGGTGGTCGTCGAGTAGCACACGGACCAGTCCGATGTCGTCGATCTGATGCAATGCGTCCTGTGCGTCGGAGGCCATCAGATAGGCGAAATTGGGTGAGCAGAACGACGTGGGAAGCCGTAGGTGCACGGTGACGCCGTCGTCGTCGATCAGGATGGAGCGGACGAAGTTGAGGTCGGTGATCGGTTCGTCGAGCTCGGGATCGACCACCGTGCCCAGCGCGGCGAGGACGGCGTCGGTGACCGTGGTGGTCACCGGCCCGTCGGCCACCGCGGTCATGCGCTCACCGCGTCTTTGGCGCCGGCCGCGACCTCCACACCTGGATCGGCGGCATCGGTGGGGATTCGCAACTCCTCTGGCACTTCGATGTTGGGATACAACGCGGCCGCGTTGAGGCCCAGGATCTTCTTCTTCTGGTCGACGGTGATGGGCGCGTACTCCGTCATGTCCTCGGGGATCTGGAAGTCGACGAATCGCTCCACCAGCCACTGCGGGGTCCACAGCGCGTAGTCGGAGGCGAACAGGATCTTGTCCTCGCCGATCCAGTACAGGAGTTCGCCGATGATCTGGGCGAAGTAGCGCGGGCGGGTGTGGATGAACGGGATGGCCACGGCAAGACCGCCATACACGTTCGACTCCTGGGTGGCGATCCAGCAGAAGTCCTCCAACCGGGGGAGACCCACGTGTTCGATGATGAAGTTCAGATCGAGGTAGTCGGTGGCCACCTTGTCGACGTCGGCGACGTCGAAGGCGTCGCGGTCCAGCGGCCGGATGGTCGGCCCCTTGTGCACGTGGATGTTCTTGATACCCAGGTTGATACATTCTTCGAGGTACCGTCGCGACCACGGATCATCGAGTTTGTATCCGCGTGAGTCGCCGTGCCATTCGGCGGTGTAGAGCTTGACGCCCTGCAGTTGCATGGTCTCGGCGTCGCGCCGGAGTTGGACCAGGCCCTGCTCGCCGTCACGCGGATCGTAGGCGTGGTTGTAGGTCAGTTTGCCCGGATTGTCCTGTGCCAGTTTGAGTGAGTCGTCGACCTGGGCGAATCCGTTCACATAGAACTCGCGCAGGATGGTGGCCTGGAAGATGGCGTGGTCGACCGGGCCGTCGACGAACAGGTCGTTCCACAGCTGGTCTGCACCGTAGTAGCAATAGGTGTCGTAGTCCCACACCTGTTCCTCGGGGCTGAGGTTCTTGTGATAGTCGTAGAAGCAGTCGATGAACTGCTTGCCGTGGATGTTGCGCTGATTGGATTCGCGGCCATCCCACAGGTGGACATGGCCGTCGACGATGAAGTACTTGTCGCCGTTCTTCTCGTACATGCTTCTCACTCGTTCTCTCTGTTGGGCTGGAACAGGTCGGGGTGGAGATCACCGCCCGGGGATGTGGGAGTCACCCCCGGGCGGTGAGGTTCACGAGGACGCGGTCAGGTCGAAACCGATGAACTCGGCGGCGTCCTCCGGGCTGGCGAACAGCATCGTGCGGTCGTCGAGGTGGACCATGCGTCCGTAGTGCGTCGAGCTGATCTCCTCGAAGATCGATCCGTCGAAGTCCTGGCCGAGGGCGTCGGTCAGTTCGTCGTAGTCGAAATCGAGACGGTTGACGCCGTCGACACGGATCATCGACGGGTACTCGGTCAGTTCCACGCCGTCCTTGGCGCCCATGACGTCGGCGACGACCCGGCCGATCGGCGTATTCATGAGCGTCACACCGCACATGTTGGAGAACTCGGTCTCGGCTCCGAATTGCATACTGGTGCTCACTGGTTCAACTCCTCGGGGATGTCGGCGTCGATGGATTCGAGGACGCTGCGGAACTTGGCGATCGCGGCGTCGAGGCTGGCGGCGAAGGTGACCGGCTTGTCGGCCGGCTGCGACCAGATCGGTTGCAGTGCCCGGGCCGCGTCCAGACAGCGCGGCACCCACACGGCCATCCACTCGTTCAGCAGGGCCTTGTTGGACTCGCCGTAGGTCTCGTCGCGGGTGAGGATGCGGAAGAGGTTGCGGGTGTAGGCGAGATCGCGGTCGTAGTCGTACTCTCCGGTGCCCACGATGGTGGGGGTGATGTAATCGCCGTTGCCCGCGGCCACCTGCATGACGAGTTCGGAACGGAACAGCGAACCCACCAGTTGCTCGAAGACGATGTTGGTCGCGAACAGCAGTTGGCACCAGTCGCCGACCGCCGTCAGTCGCTCCACCGTCTCGCGCACGGGTTGCCACTCGGGCGCGTTCATCCACACATCACGATGCGCGCTGCCGTCGAAATCGTCCTCCGCCTCAGCGAGGTCGAGGTTGAACAGGGCCAGGTCCTGTGCGAATCGCATCTTGTGGGCCGCATTGACCGCGACGGCGGTGTTGATCATGTTGGTCGGGCCGGACCGCTGGATGGAGGTGAACACATGGAGCGCGAGGCCGTTCTCCGCGTGCATCCAGGCACCGAGGTTGCGTTCGATGAACTTCAGCCACGGCTTGTTCCACACGTCATAGGCGCGGGCGCGTTTGGCGTTCTGCAGGCACAGGTCCACCTGGTGTACGACCGCCGAGTTGTTGCGGTAGATCGTCTGATCCCATTCCTCGTTGGGATCGAGAAAGGCATGCCAGTTGCTGGATTTGGCGGCCGTCCATTCCTGTGGGTAACCGCCCGGTCCGTCGCCGAACCCATAGATCCACCCTTGTGTCAGGTGACGTTCCGGATCCGGCTGGACGTCGACGGTGACGTCCTCATAGGTGGTCGCACGCTTCTTGGCCGGCTGATAGTAGTTGTACTTGCGGCTCTTGCTGCTCGGGAATTCCTTGGCGCCGGCCTCGGCGTCGGTGAACTCGATGGAGGGGAAGCTGCGTTCCCGCGGTTCGGTTGGTGCGGACATACCTTTCGTTCCTGTCGTTCGGGCTTCTAGTCGAAAGCCGGGCTGGTGAACTTGTCGTAGAAGATCTGGTCCCTGGGCACTCCGGCCGTCTCGGCGAGGGCCAAGGCGGCGTCGACCATCGGGGGCGGCCCGCAGAAATACACCTCCGTTCGGGCTAGGTCGGGTTCGCATCCCTTGACGATGTCGGTGACGTTGCCTTCGGCCACGTGCACGCCGTCACCGACGTCGGCCATGGATTCCGACAGGCACGCGGTGAACGAGAAGTCGGCGATCTTCGCACCGAGAGAGGCGATCTCGTCGAGATAGAAGAGGTCGGCGGCGGTCCGCGCGCCGTAGTAGAAGCGCACCGGACGGTTGATCTCGTTCTCGCTGATGTGGCGCAGCAGCGAGAGCAGGGGGGCCATGCCGGCCCCGCCGCCGATGGCCACGATCGGGAGCACATGGCCGCTGCGCAGCGTGCATGACCCGTACGGGCCGTTGACCATGATCTCGTCGCCGACGGAGAGTCCCTCCTCCAACATGCCGGCGAAGAGGCCCCCTGCGTACTTCTTGATGACGAACTCGAGCTTGTCCGGCGTCTGCTGGGTGGTCGCGATGGAGAACGACCGCTTCTCGTCGGTGCCCGGGACGAAGAGGTCGACGTACTGGCCGGACTTGAACTCGAATGCCGCGGGTTCCACGACGTCGAGCCGCAAGGACACGATGTCGCGGGTCAGCGGTTCGATCGCGGTGACCCGGGTGCGGACATCCTGGATCGGTGCGCCGCCGAGCAACTCGTCCTCGTCGAAGTTGAGCAGCTCGATGTCGCAGTCGCTGTATGCGTATGTCCGGCAGAGGAGTACGTACCCCTCTGCCTCTTCGGCGTCGTTGCACGCGAACGTCGAGTAGTCGTCCATCTGGACATCCCCGTCGAGCATGTACGACTTGCATGCCGAGCACCGACCTTCACGACATCCGTGCATGAGGTGGATGCCCTGTCGGAACGCGGCGTCGAGAATCGTCTCGTCCTCGGTGACCTCCATCTCGATGTCGACGGGTTCGAAGTTGATGCGGTGGGTGTCGGCCACGGGTTCTCCTGTGTGTGGGATGTGTGGTGGCTTGGTCTCGATACGCGCCGGGCTCGCTCCGCTCGCTCGCCGCTACTCGACCAGCGGTTGGGAGTCGAGCAGCGACGAGTGGCGGGTGTCTCGGGTCTGCTGGTCGAGTAGCCGCGACCGGCGGTTGGGCTGGTGGACCCCAATTCGCTGGTCGAGTAGCCGCGAACGGAGTGAGTGGCGTATCGAGACCTGGTGCGGCGGTCTCGATAACGTCCTCGCCTAGCGGCTCGGACTACTCGACCGGCGATGGGGTCGCCTGGCGAACACCTTCCTCAGGCGGGAACGGCCCCGTTGCGATTGGCCCGGTAGGCCGCGACATGGGCTTCCCGGTCCGCGTCCGACATCTCGTTCAGCAACACATTCGGACTCTGGAAGGTGTTGCCGCGGACGTCGTCCAGCGTCCACATCTTCTTCGGATCGAGATCCAGATGCGGTTGCGGGATGAGCGTCTTGCCGTCGTCGCGGACGTACCCGAGGTCCTTGATGATGTCGGCGAGGTCCTTGCCGTGGTGCAGCGTCTCCCATTCACGGAAACCGGTGAGGCGACCCATGTTCGGTGTCTCACGGCCCTCGTACTCGCCGCGGAATGCGGTGGTGTCGGTCCACGCGCAGGTTTCCGAGCAGTAGGTGCGCCACTGGCCGTCGACCTTGTCGGTGACCATGTCCTCACGGATCAGGCACGGCACCATGCAGGTCCAGCAGCGGTGCGGGTACTCGTAGTCGACATTCTCGAAGGCGATCGGCTTGTTACGACCCGGGTAGGCGAGACGGTTGTAGTTCTCCCACCACTTGCCGAACTTGTTGTACCAGCCGGGGTACTTCTCCTCGAACCACTCGAAGTCCTTGTCGGTCATGGCGTCGATGCGCCAGTAGTTGACCGGCCACCCGGTGGCGAAGAACCGTGCGACCTCGTGCACGTAGTGCTTGTCGACGATGCGCTTCCACGCCTCCTCGACCAGATCGTGCGGGATCGTGAGACCGTACTTCTCCAGCGGCAGAAGATAACTGCGGTAGTAGTCGTCGTAGATCCAGCGCCGCCACATCTCGGCGTAGCTCTCCCGGTCCTTGCGGCGGTCCTTGGTGCCGTACTCGATGAACGTGCCGATGGCGGCGTCGACGACGCAGTGGTTGTTCCACCAGGCGTACCGCAGGTCGCGTTCGAGCAGCGGGCGATTGCGCTCGTCGGCCAAGGCCATCAACAGGATCGAGTAGCCGTTGGAGATGTGCCGCGACTCGTCGGACTGGACCGAGTGGAACACGGTGGGCAGCAGGTAGTCACCGTTGGCGGCGGCCTCGTCGGGCATGGCGACGAACAGCGTGTTGGTGAATGCCGTCTCGGCGACGACCGTCAGGTAGATGTTGGCGGCGGTGATGGCGTCACCGGTGATGAATCCCTCGCCGAACTGTCGACCGATGGTGCCGGCGTAGTTGTTGGCGAACGCTTTCTCGGTGATGTCGAAGCCGGCCGGATCGATGTAGTTGTTCATGTACAACTTCTTGAGGTTCATCTGGATCGTCGAATGACGAACCTCGTCGATCATCTGCACGGCGAGTCCGTTGTGAATCTCGGGATTGGGGACCGCGTCGATGGCCATCGGCATAGCGCGGGCTGCGGAGATCTCGGGAAACGGGATGATCGACAGGAACAACTTCTGCCATTCCAGCCACCGCTCCTGGACCTGCCGGAACATGTTGCCGCGGATGGCGCCGTCCATGGCGCCGTAGACGCGATTGTCCTTCTCCTCCTCCATCGGGAAGTAGGACCGCATGATCTGCTTGAGAGGGTCCTTCTTCGGGGCCTTCTCGAAGGTGTAGTCGGTGCCGAACCGGGTCGCCGGCGTCGCGAAGGTGGGCTCCCACGACAACTCGGTGATCTTCGCATGTGCTTTGGTCAAGCTCTGCCTGCTCAATGTGCGCCTCCTCGTGAGAAGGCCGACGAGGTGCCGGCCTGCTGGGCTGGAGCGCCTCCGATGTAACCGTGTGATTCAGGTCATACCCGTCTCAGTGTGAGACAGCGGGCACATTTTTCTGGGTCGCCAGCGCTGGACGCGGTGGGTGCACATACGTCGCATCGTCGACGATGAGGCGCGATCTGCCGTGATCGTGGCAGGTCAGGAGCGCGTCAGGCCTCGGTGAGGTCGTACACCGAACTCTCGAAATCCAGGTAGGCGGCGATCGCAGCCGGATCGAAGAACGGGAACAACTGTGCCGCCCAGAATCCGCCGATCCGGTTGCGTCGGTCGATCCAGTAGTAGAGGTTGGCCAGCCCGCCCCAACCGAGGGTGCCGGCCGGCCGGCCGGTGGGGGCGGGTTCCTCGAGGCGCATGGAGCTCAGCCCCCAGGTCTTGGACACGCCGGGGAAGAACTCGGCGTCGTGGGTGACCGCGGGGAGTACGCCGGGCAGCCTGCGCACCCGCAGGTCGCCGATGTGGTTGCGTTCGGCGGCGGCGATCGTTTCCGGCCTCAGCAGCTGGTCGCCGGAATCGGAGAGGCCGTCGTTGAGCCACATCCGGATGAATGCCAGGTAGTCGCGCACCGTCGAATACAGGCCCTGGCCGCCCATGTGGAGCTCTGGTTCGGCCGGCATGGCCCACTTCCGGTTCGGCCGCAGACCGCCGTCCGCCGTGCGGTGATGCATCACGGCCCGGCGCCCGGCCGTGTCGCCGGTCAGTGTGAACGAGGTGTCGGACATGCCGAGCGGTGAGAACACCCGCTCGGACATGACGTCACCGAGCCGTTGGCCGGTGATGCCCTCCACGACGAGTCCCGCCCAGTCGACGTTGCTGCCGTACTCCCATGCGGTGCCGGGATCGAACAGCAGCGGAGTGGCGAGCGATTCGCGGGTCGCGCTGATGACACCGGGCACGCCGTGGTCGCGGGTGAGTCTGCGATAGGTCTCGTTGAAGAAGTCGTATCCGAAACCGGCTGTGTGCGTGAGCAATTGTCGTGTCGTGATGGGCGTGGAAGGTGCGCGCAGCTGCGGATTCCCGGCGTGGTCGAATCCTTCGATGACCGACACCCGACGAAGTCGCGGCGCGTACTCGGCGGCGGGGGCGTCGAGGTCGAGCCGGCCGTCCTCGACCAGCTGGAGCGCGACGGTTGCGGTGATCGCCTTCGTGGTCGAGAACAACGCGAACACGGTGTCGGTGGTCATCGCGTCGGTGGTCATGGAGTCGGGGCTGTCGACGGCTCGGACGCCCGCAGCCGACAGTGACAGCAGTGCGTCCTCAGAGGTGACACCTGCGACGACACCGGGAACCCGGGAAGGCCCGCTCGTCGCGGACTCGACTGCTGACTCGGTGGCCGCGACGATTCCCGCCGCGTCCACCGTGCGCGTGCTCCTCATCGCCGGCATCCTCCTCGACGTCGCTGGCGTGTGCCCGCAGTCTAGGCGGACCGTCGATCCTGCCCCGTCAGGCACGCATTGACTGCACGAACTCGCCGAGCCGACGGATGCCCTCGGTCAGCTCGTCCGTCGACGCCGCGTACGACAGTCGGATGTGGTCGTCGGCCGTGTGATGGCCGAAGTCCTTTCCCGGCGTGAGTGAGACATGTGCCTCGGCGAGCGCTCGATCGCAGAACTCGGCAGACGTCAATCCGGTCGACGCGACGTCGATGTAGACGTAGAACGCCCCATCCGGTTGCACGGGTACCGACAGACCGATGCGTGCGAGCCCGTCGACGACGAGGTCGCGTCGGATTCGGAACTGTTCGCGGCGGGCCTCGGTGAGGGCCAGGGATTCCTCGGTGAAGCACTCGAGTGCCGCATGCTGGGCGGGCGTCGGTGGGCAGATGTAGAAGTTCTGGGCCAGGCGTTCCATGACGGCCACCATTTCGTCGGGCACGATGCACCACCCCAGTCGCCATCCCGTCATGCCGAAGTACTTGGAGAAGCTGTTGATCACGATCGCGCCCGGGTCCGCGGAGAGGATGCTGCGCGGGCCGTGACCGTCGACGTCGTCGGCGAGGCCGAGGTAGATCTCGTCGACGATGCGCCAGCCGCCACGCTCGCGCACGTCGGCACACAGCCGTTGCAGCTCGGCGTGCGGGACGGATGTGCCGGTCGGGTTCGATGGTGTCGCGACCATGACACCCCGAGTGTCGGGTGCCCACGCGTCCGCCACCAGGTCGGTGGTGAGCTGAAAACGCGACGCGGCGGTGGTGGGGATCAGGCGGACGCGGGCACCGTAGCTCTCGGCGAAGCGCCGGTTGCACGGATACGACGGGTCGGCGACGAGGACCTCGTCGCCGGGATCGATCAGGGCGGCGCAGCTCAGCAGGAGCGCGGCGGACGCGCCCGACGTCACCACGACGCGACCGGCGTCCACCTCGCAGTCGAAGTGACGGGAGTAGAAATCGGCTATCGCCGAACGTAGTTCGGGCAGCCCGAGCGCGGCGGTGTAGGTGAGCGGCCGGCCGTCGGTCAGATCGCGAACGGCGGCGAGGAAGGCCGGTGGGGCACCGAAGTCGGGTTCGCCGATGCTGAGCTTGACCACATGATGGCCCGCCGCCTCGAGTGCGGCCGCCCGCTTGCCGAACTCCATCGCATAGAAGGGGGTGACCGCCTCGGCGCGCTGGGAGAACCTCATGGCGTCATTGTTCACCCATGAGGATCTGCCCACCGCGCCGAGGGGTCACGGAATGTACGTCACGGAATGTAGTTGAACTCGTCCGGATCCGGGCCGCGGCGGCGATCCTTGTTCATACCGTCGATGGCCGCCATGTCCTCCGGCGACAGCTCGAAGTCGAACAGGGCGAAGTTCTCCTCGACACGAGCCCGGGTCACCGACTTCGGGAAGACGATGTCGCCGCGCTGCAGATGCCACCGCAGGGTCACCTGGGCGGGCGTGCGCCCCTTCTCACCGGCGATCTTGGCCAGGACGGGATCGTCGAGCACATCGCCCTGCGCGATCGGCGACCACGCCTCGGTCGCGATGCCGTGCTCGGAGTTGAATGCGCGCAACGCATTCTGCGTGAGATACGGATGCACCTCGATCTGATTGACGGCGGGCACCACGTCGGTCTCGGCGAACAAACGCTCGAGATGTGCTCGCTGGAAGTTGGAGACGCCGATCGCCCGGGCCTTGCCCTCGGCGTGGATCTTCTCCATCGCCCGCCACGTCTCGACGTAGTCGACGTCGATGCCGGGCAGCGGCCAGTGGATGAGGAACAGGTCGACCGCGTCGACGCCGAGGTCGGCCAGCGTCTGGTCGGTGGCGCGCAGTGCGTCGTCGTGCGCGTGGAAACCGTTGTTGAGCTTGCTGGTGATGAAGATCTGGTCGCGTGGGATGCCGGATTCGGCGACCGCCTGACCGACTTCCTTCTCGTTGCCGTACATCTCGGCGGTGTCGATGTGGCGGTAGCCCACCTCGAGAGCCGTCAATGTGGCGGCCTTCGTGTCCTCCGGCGGGATCTGGAAGACGCCGAAGCCGAGCTGCGGGATCTCGACGCCGTTGTTCAGGGTGATCGTGGGTACAGACATGGTGCTGTCACCTTTCCTCGTGAATCGAGCGGAATCGTGCTGTGCGATCGTGCCCGTTGGTCTCAGGGCACGAGAACGAATTTGCCTCGGGGATGGCTGGTTTCGAGCTCGGTGAGCGCGACGGCCGCGGCCGCGAGCGGGAAGGTCTTGGCCACCTCGGTGACCAGTGCGCCGGTGGCGGCATCGGCGATCAGGCCGTCGACCGCTTCGGCACGGTGACGACGGCTCTCCGGTGTGCTGCCGTTGAGCAGAACGATGCCGTCGGAGGAGTGACCGAACGCGGCGATGCTCACGATCTTGCCCGGGTTGTCGACGAGTTCCAGCGAGGTGTCGATCGCCTCGTCGCCGCCGGCGGTGTCGATGACCGACGTGATCGGCCCCGGCGCGACGTCCCGGACTCGGTCGAGCAGTCCATCGCCGTAGGCCACCGGGATCGCCCCGAGAGCTCGGAGATGATCGTGGTTGCGTGGGCCGGCCGTCGCGATCACGGTCGCGCCCCGCGCGCGGGCCAGCTGGATCGCGATGACACCGACCGCGCCCGAGCCGCCGTGGATCAGTACGACGTCGTCGGCGTCGACGCCCGCGGTCTGCACGGTGTCGGCGGCGGTGACGCCCACCAGCAGCAGGCCGGCGGCATGCTCGAACTCGAGCTCGTCGGGGATGCGGTGGACGGCGGTGAGGTCGGCCTGCAGTCGGTCGGTGTAGGCGCCGTGTGCTCGATAGACGATCACCCGGTCCCCGACACCGAGGGTGCCGTCGGGGGTCACCGCGCCGTCGCCGACCGCTGCGATCACCCCGGCAGCCTCGAAGCCGATCGGGAGCGGCAGTTTCGACTCGTCCCCACCCATCTGTCCGCGGACGATCTTGGCGTCGGCGGGGTTCACACCGATCGCCTTCGTCTCGACGATCACATGCCCGGGGCTGGGAAGCGTCGGCTCTGTCTCCTTCAGTTCCAGGACCTCGGTGGGCGGGCCGTAGCCGGTCGCGACGATTGTGTGGGCCATGCCCGGTTCAAGGTCCGCGTCCCGGCTCAGTATTCCGAGGCTCGCGGACGCGCTGGTCATGGCGACGAACCCGAGACAATTGGTAACCCATAGGTTACCATTCAGGGGTGTCGACCTTCGATGCGATCGCCGATCCGGTGCGACGACAGATCCTGGGGATGCTCGTCGGCGGCCCACGACGGGTCGTCGACATCCAACGGGAACTCGCCGACAACCACCCGATCTCCCGGCCGGCGGTGTCCCGACACCTCCGGGTGCTGGGAGAGGCCGGGCTGGTGCAGGTGGCCGAGTCGGGGCGGGAACGCCACTATCGCCTCGAGACGGCACCGTTGGACGAGGTGAGCGAATTCGTCGCGTCGCTGGCCGATCACGAAGCGGACCTCGTCCGGCGCGCACCTGTCGGCCCGAGCATGCTCGACGCACTCGACACAGAGGTGTACAGGACCAGGCGTGAACGCCGCTCCGCGCGCGCCGACCACGAGGAGGAAACAGCATGACCACCATCCCCACCGGCCGCCGTCGGCTTCGACCCGAAGGCGACTCCGTGGAGTTCACCCGCACGTATCGCGCCTCGATCGAGGACGTCTGGGCCGCGGTGACGGAATCCGATCGGCTCGCCCGCTGGATCGGGTTCTACAGCGGCGATCCACAGGAAGGCCACGTCCAGTTCACGATGAACGCCGAGGGCGAGGACAACATGGTCCCGGTGCGCTACGACATCCGACGGTGTGAGCCACCACGGATCCTCCAGATCCACACCACCGACGATTTCGGCACCTGGGACCTGGTCGTGGAACTGGCGGAGGCTCGGGGGATCACGACGCTGACCCTCGCCGAGATCGTCAACGATCCGGCGACGATCGAGAACACCGGGCCGGGCTGGGAGTACTACCTGGATCGGTTGACCGCGACGATGGACGGAACCGACCCGGCGACAATTGATTTCGACGACTATTACCCGACGCAGCGGGAGTACTACCTCCGCATCCAGCGGGCGATCATCGACGCGGCCACGTCGTCCTGAACCGCGCGTCAGGGGCGAAACCAGGCGGTGGGCTCGTCGCGCAGGGCCTTGTCGATGCGGAGCCGGGATGTGGCGGCGAGGTCGGACGGCAGGTTCTCGGGCGCGAACCATTCGACGGCGGTGTTCTCGTCGTCGGCCGGGTGCGGATCGCCCTCGAGGTGCCGCGCGAGGAAGCAGACGTCGAGGTACTGCGTCTGATCACCGTTGGGATAGGTGATCATCGGGGTGACGTCGACACTTGTCAGCCGCACCACCTCGGCGCGGACCCCGGTCTCCTCGGTGATCTCGCGGACGATCGCGCGAGCGGGTTCCTCCCCGGGCTCGAGCACCCCCGACACCACCGCCCATTCGCGGGTGTCGGCGCGCCGGGTCAGCAGGATGCGTCCGGCCTCGTCGAGGATGACGGCGCTGACGCCCGACAGCCACAGCGGGCGGTGGCCGACGTGGCTGCGGAGGTCGCGGATGAAATCGGGAATCGGCACGGCGTCCATCCTGCCCGCGCGGTGTACGGCCCGCAGAACCGACCTTGTCGGTGGCGGGTGCTTCACTGACACGGTTCCCGTCACAGGAGGTGTCGCCCATGACCGAGCATCAGCCCGATCATCACCCCGAACACCGGCATGAGCGGCCGGGATGCGGCCCGGCGCGCGGTCGCCGGCCGTCGGTCGACTGGGTGGGCATGGATCGGTGGCTGGTCGACTCGATGGGGGTGATGCCGCGGTCCGCGGTGCTCGATATCGGTCCCTCGGGGATCCCCGTCGATGACGGAGCCGACGTCGACTGCGCGCAGATCCAGGTACTCGGGGCGAGAACGTACCTGGTGCGGTTGTCGACGACACTGATGGCGCCGCCACTGCTGACCTCCGACACGGTGTGGCGGTCCTCGCTCGACCGGTGGTTCTACGAGGACATTTTCGACGACTGCACGCACGGATTCCTGATGAGCCGGTCGCGTCGGCGGATCGCCGAGATCGTCGTCACCTGGTTCCGCGACCGTTGTCGTTTCGTCACCCCGGAGGAACTGGGCTGCCACTACCAGCGACCGGCCAGGCTGCCACGGGCCACGTCGGCAGATCGCCGACGGTCAGGGTGACCCCTGAACTTTCCCCGATTTCGACGGCTGACTGATGATTTCCGACGCCCGAACCATCACAGTGGAGACATGACAACATCAACGAATCCCAACGGGACAACCAACAACAGCGGCATGAACTTCTGGAAGGTGCTCGGCGTCATCGCGGTGGTGCTACTCGCGCTGGCCATGGTGGGCCCGCTGCTCAAGGGCCTCTTCTGGATCGCGGTGTTCGGCCTCGCGATCTACGGCGGCTACGCGCTCTACAAGTCGAGGTCGGCCAAGAACTCGAACCCGAACCCGCCTGCGACGTTCTGAACGGACGACCGGCGTAACTGATGGTCGACATCGATCTCACCGTCGGCGACATCACGGCGGTCCGAGCCGACGCCATCGTGAACGCGGCGAACTCATCGCTGCTGGGCGGTGGCGGTGTGGACGGTGCGATCCACCGCGCCGGCGGACCGGCCATTCTCCGCGACTGCCGACTGCTGCGCGAGACGTCGCTGCCGTCCGGGCTCGAACCGGGTGCGGCCGTCGCCACCACCGCCGGCGACCTCGCCGCGCGGTGGGTGATCCACACAGTCGGACCGGTGTACTCATCGAGTGAGGACCGGTCACCGACCCTGCGGGACTGCTACACGCGCTGCCTGCGCTTGGCGAACGCGCTCGGTGCGGCGTCGATAGCCTTCCCGCTGATCTCCGGCGGCGCCTACGGATGGCCCCTCGACGACGCCGTCGCCCAGCAGGTTCGCGCTGTCAAAGAAGCGGATTCGACTGTCGAATCCATTACGCTCGTGGCGTTTTCGGACACCATCGCGGAGATCACACGCCGCCTGCTCGGCTGATCACCACTTCCCGGGGATCCGCGACTATCCTCTGGTCGTGGCCGAGAACCGGGGGGACGCGACCCACCTGTGCATGGCGTCGGATCATTCCGAATCTGTCCGCGTCGAACCCACCGCCCTCCGGCCTCCGCGGTTCGCCCCGCCTCTGACTTCTCTCGCCTCCGGCCATCGGGTCGGCGCGAACCCGGGCGTACCCGATCCACGCCGGTCGGATGTGGCCGAGACGCCGATCCTGGACCGGCTGGCGCAGATGGCGATCTCGGCCGGCCGCGTCACCGACCACGAGACCATCCCCGGCGAGATCCTCGTCGACATCGACGCCGAAACCTGGAGCAGCGTCACGGCTCCCGGCTACCTGCGGCTGTTCCTCGCCGGGCGCGGTCACGACGGCACCGTCGCCGTCGTGCTGACCCGCTTCCTGGTCGACCACGGCGTGGTCGTGTCCGATCTCCTCGACCATGCGTTCGTGGAGGCACGAGCGCTGCCCGCCTGGGACGAGAGCGATGCGACCCGAACCCAGCCGGGATTCCGGACCGAGGGTTCGTCGATGCAGGCGGGCACCTACATCGGCGACGACGCGACCTGGTTCTGCGCGATCAGGTACGCGGCGTACCGTCGCGGCAACGTCGCATATCTGTTGCACGCCACCGGAACCGCACCCGCCCGCGAAGGCGCGGCGTTTCGCCGAGCGATCGCAGCCGTGGTCGGATCCGTCCGCTTCGACGACTGACGTAGTCGACAACCGATCACTTCGACAACTGGGGGAGTCTCATGGTCCGACGCGATGCGCGGGTGGACGATCTCGAGGGCGTCCTGGCGGCCACGGCGTCGTTCGCCGACGACCCGGACGATCAGGGCTGGCTGACCGCCCACGCCGACGGCCAACAGATCTTCGTGCGGATGGGCGACTTCCCCGACGAGGACCTCTGGTCGCTGTGGCTCGGCGAGGGTCGATGGATGGACTTCACCGTGGCCCCGGCGCGCTGGACACTGCACGTCCCCGGCCGTAGGCGTCCGGCGGGGGCCCGTCCGCGTCTGCCGAAGAACGAGTTCCACGAGTAGCGGGCGCGTAGCGTCGATGGTGGGCGCGTTCGTCGACCTGGGCGAGACGGGGAGCGCCGCAACGTCGACAACGGGAGGCGCTCATGCTCGGACTGGGAATCATCGGATGGATCATCATCGGCGGGCTGGCCGGTTGGGTGGCCAGCATGATCATGAAGACCAACGCGCAGCAGGGAATCCTGCTCAACATCGTGGTCGGCATCGTGGGCGGGTTGCTCGGCGGATTCCTGCTGAGCATCTTCGGCGTCGACGTCGAAGGTGGTGGGTTGATCTTCAGCTTCGTCACCTGCATCGCGGGAGCGTGCCTGCTGTTGTGGATCGTCGGCCTCGTCCGCGGTCGAACCAAGGTCTAGTGTCCCGCACCGGAAATTCGTTGATGATTTCGACGTCCAGGCGGCGCCTCGCTTCGTTGGCGTCGTCGCAGGTACATCCAGTACCTGCTCCTCCGCCGCCTCGCGATGCATCCACCTGGACCGCCGAACTCATCAACGAATTTCCGGCGCGGGACACTAGCTCCACAGGCGTATCCGTCGGCCGGGGTTTCGGTCCCGCGCCGGCGGGTACGTTGGTCGGGAAGGAACCAGACGAGAGGAGTCGGCAATGGCACGAGTCGCGATCATCGGCGGACACGGCAAGATCGCTCTGCGACTGGCGAAGATCCTGTCCGACCGCGGTGACAAGGTCTCCGCCATCATCCGCAACCCGGCACACCACGACGACGTCGAGGCCACCGGGGCCGACCCGGTGGTGGCAGATGTCGAGAACCTCGACACCGCGCAGATCGCCTCGGTGCTGGCCGATCATGACGCGGTCGTCTGGTCCGCCGGAGCCGGGGGCGGCGACCCCAAGCGCACCATGGCGGTCGATCGCGATGCGGCGATCCGTTCGATGGATGCCGCCGCGTCCGCGGGAGCGAACCGGTACGTGATGGTGTCGTACTTCGGGGCGCGGCCAGATCACGGTGTGCCCGAGGACAACTCCTTCTTCACCTACGCCGAGGCGAAGTCGGCCGCCGATTCCCATCTGGTGGATTCGGGTCTGCAGTGGACGATCCTCGGGCCCAGTGCACTCACCGACGAGCCCGGGACCGGCCAGATCGCCGTGGGCGGCGACCGGGAGGCCGGCGATCAGGTGAGCCGAGACAATGTGGCGCTGGTCGCCGCCGCCGTACTCGCCGACCCCGCGACGACGGGCAAGCGGATCGAATTCAACGACGGCGACACCCCCATCGGCGACGCCCTGTCGTGAGGCCGGTCCCGCTGACGTGAGAATCGGCCGGAAGTCGCCGACAATCGAACGATGACCGGTTCCGACGCGCTGCTGACGAGGCTGCGTTCCGTCGTCACCGACGGCCATGTGCTCACGGACGCCGACGCGATGGCCGGGTATCTGACCGACTGGACCGGGCGCTGGACCGGGACGGCGGATGCGGTGGTCCGTCCGCGCACCACCGACGAGGTGTCCGCGATCGTCTCGGCGTGCGCCGACGCCGGGGCCACCCTGTGGCTGCAGGGTGGCAACACGGGTTTGGTGGGCGGATCGGTCCCGCCGGCGGCTTCCGACGGGTCTGCCAAGCTGGTCGTGCTGAGCACCTCGCGCATGGTCGACATCGACGAGGTCGACACCGTCGGCCGGTGTGTGGGCGTGCAGGCCGGTGCCACCATCGACCAGATCGACCGTGCCGCAGGCGAATGCGGGTTGGCGTTTCCCGTCGACCTGGCCTCCCGGGAATCGGCGACGGCCGGAGGTGTGGTCGCGACCAACGCCGGCGGGGTGCGGATGATCCGGCACGGCAACACACGTCGTCAGGTGCTCGGGATCGAGGCGGTGCTCGCCGACGGTCGGGTGCTGCGGCGCTGGACTTCGCTGGTGAAGGACAACGTGGGGTATGACCTGCCCGGTCTGCTCGCCGGCAGCGAGGGCACGCTCGCGGTGATCACCCGGGTGCTGTTCCGTCTGGTCACAGCACCCGCCGAGACGGTGGTGACGGTGGCCGCGGTGCGCCACGTCGAGGACATCTTCACGCTTCTGGACACGATGACCGAGCGCGGCCTGACCGTGGAGGCCGCCGAGATCATGACCGAGGCCGGCCTCGATCTCGTGCACGACCACGGGGTGCGGCGTCCCGTCGCGGCGACCGCACCCTTCTACACCCTCATCGAGGTCTCCGGCACCGGCGACATCGAAGAGGTCGTCGTCGGTGTGCTCGACGAGGCCGACGTGGTCGACGGTGTCCTCGAACCCGGCCCGGCCCGAGACCTGTGGGCGTCGCGTGAGCAGCACACCGAGGCCATCTCGCGGTCGTCGGTCACCCCTGTGGTGAAACTTGATGTGTCCGTGCCCATCCGCGCGCTCCCCGAGGCGTTGGCCGAACTCGGGGCGGTCGCCGGCCTGGTCGACCATCCGTGTCGGCCGATCCTGTTCGGGCACGTCGGTGACGGCAACATCCACGTCAATCTGCTCGATGTGCCCGAGGATCGGGTCGAGGAGTTGACCGGCCGGGTGTTCGGGATCGTCGCCGCCAACGGTGGCAGCATCAGCGCCGAACACGGGATCGGTCGCGCGAAGGTGCCCTGGACCGGACTGGGTCGCAGCGAGGTCGACCTGGCCGCGATGCGCGCGATCAAGTCCGCCCTCGACCCCGACGGACGGTTCAACCCGGGCGTGTTGTTCGGCTGACGCCTCGCCGACGGAACCCCGGATCGCGCCGACAGAACCCCGGATCGGTGGACCACGCCTGGTTCATGCCGGCTCGTGTCGCGCGCAACCGGCGGAATCCTGAGACGATTCATCCGTGACGACCGACGATGGGGCGCGCGGAAACCTGGTGGCATTGGCGCGACGCTGTGGCGTCGCCGACCGGTACGTGGGCTGGGACGAACTCGACCACGAGGTGAGTTCGGAGACCATCGTCGCGGTCCTCGGGTCTCTCGGGGTGTCTGCCAACACGCCCGAGCAGATCGCGGCGGCGCACGCCGTCCTCGACGACGAGCCGTGGCGCATGATGCTGCCCAACGTGACGGTCGCGGTCGAGGCGGCCACAGCGCGGTTCATCGTCCATGTCCCGCACTGGAATCCGGTGCACGTCTGGATTGTCACGGAGAACGGCGACACCGTCGCGCCGGAGCAGGTCGACGAATGGGTGGACCCGCGCGAGGTCGACGGCGTGCTCCTGGGGCGCGCGACCTTCGAGATCCCCGCCGACCTCGCCCCGGGCTACCACCGGGTACACGCCTTCGACCCGGTCTCCGAGATGACCGCCGACCGTCCGCTCATCGTCACCCCACGACGCCTGTCCACCGCGGACGATCTCCTCGGCAAGCGGAGGTGGGGCCTGGCCGTGCAGCTGTACTCGGTGCGCTCGTCCACATCGTGGGGCGTCGGCGACTTCGCCGACCTCGCCGGGATCTGTGAAGCCGCGGCGAGCAGCCACGGTGCGGACTTCGTCCAGGTCAATCCGCTGCACGCCGCACAGCCGACACCGCCCATCGAGCAGTCTCCCTACCTGCCCGTGACCCGCCGGTTCGTGAACCCGCTCTACATCCGGGTCGGAGACATCCCGGAGGTCGCGGAACTGGACAAGCGGGTGCGCAAACAGCTCAAGGCGATGGAGCGGGAGTTCTTCGACGAGAACCTCAGGACCGAGAAGATCAAGCGCAACAAGTCATTCCGCGCGAAGATGAGCGCGCTCGAGGTGATCTACCGGCAGCCGCGCTCCGAGCAACGCGACTTCGACTTCCGGGCGTTCCGCCGACGCGAGGGCAAAGGTCTGCGTAGGTTCGCCACCTGGTGCGCCCTCGCCGAGCACTACGGGGCCGACAGTCCCAAGTGGGCGACCCGGTTGCAGGACCGGGAGTTCGTCAAGGCCAAACGCAAGGAGCTCGCCGACCGGGTCGACTTCTTCATGTGGTTGCAGTGGATCTGCGATCAACAGCTTGCCGCGGCGCAGCGCGCGGCGTTGTCGGCAGGGATGCGTATCGGGATCGTCGCCGACCTCGCCGTCGGCGTGGCCCGGCACAGCGCAGACGTGTGGATGCTCGGTGACGTCCTCGCCCGGGGCGCGACCGTCGGCGCCCCACCCGACGGCTTCAATCAGCAGGGACAGAACTGGGATCAACCCCCGTGGGACCCGCGACGACTCGCCGAAGTCGGCTACGAGCCCTACCGGGACATGCTGCGCACCGTGCTGCGTCACGCGGGGGGCCTCCGGGTCGACCACATCCTGGGACTCTTCCGGTTGTGGTGGATTCCCGACGGCAAGAGCCCGGCGCACGGCACCTATGTGCAGTACGACCACGACGCCCTGATCGGCATCTTGGCGCTGGAGGCGCAGCGGGCCGGCGCCGTGGTCATCGGTGAGGATCTCGGCGTCTTCGAACGCCACGTGCAGGAGGCCCTGACGCAGCGTGGCATTCTGGGCACCTCGATCCTCTGGTTCGAGCACGGGCCCGACGCCCCGGTGCCGCCGGAGGAATACCGCCAGCTGTGTCTGACGTCGGTGACGACCCACGACCTGCCGCCCACGCTGGGCTATCTGGCCGGCGATCACATCGAGCTGCGGTCACGCCTCGGTCTGCTGGAGACCGGCGAGGAGGCCGAGCGAGCCCGCGACGAGAAGGACCGCGACGCCATTCTGGAACTCGCGCGACGTCGCGGCCTGCTCGCCGCCGACGCGCCGCTGACCGATCAGACCACCGTCGAAGCGCTCTACCGGTTGATCGCGCAGACACCGTCGGTCCTGCTGGGGGTGGCACTCGTCGACGCAGTCGGGGAGCGGCGTATCCAGAACCAGCCCGGGACCGATTCGTCGCAGTACCCCAATTGGTGCATCCCGCTCGCCGACGAGAACGGCGAGGTGGTGCTGGTCGAGGACCTGGCGTCCAACGCGCGGTTCGCGAGCCTGGTGGCCGCCCTCGTCGAACAGGGCGTCGGGTCGAACTAGTGCCCTGACCGCTCCTGGCGCCGCTCCGACCGGACCGCGAGCACGGTGAGTGCCAGCGCTATCAGGGCCAGCACGCCGACCGCGACCATGAAGACGACGCCGGATGTCCGCAGGCCCCACTGGGTCGAGGCGAAGCCCAGACCGACGATCGGAACCGAGATGGCCACGTAGGCGACCACGAAGTACGTGGAGGTCACCTCGGCGCGACGGTTCGATGGACTGGCGGCGACCACCGCGGCCAGGCCCTTGCTGAACGACAGCCCCTGACCGATACCGCTGACCACCGCACCGGCGATCAGGATGGGCAGCGACTCGGCGAGCAGTCCGGCGATCACCACGACCATCCCGACGACGAGGATCGCGCACCCCACCACCAGTGACCGTTCCGTCGGTTGGGACCGGCCCGCTATCTGGGTGAGCGCCGACGACAGGAACAGGACCGCGACGAGAATTCCGGCGACGGCATGACTGTCGATGCCGAGGACGTGCGACACGAACGAGGGCACCACCCCGGTGAACGTGCCCATCACGGCGAAGCCGGCGAATGCCGCGATCGCCGCACGCACGAACACACCGCGCACCTCGGTGGGGACCGAGAGCCGTTGTACCGACAGTCGTGCGCCCGCCGCGACGTCGACGGGTTCGCTGATGAACCAGATCCCGACGAGGACGGGCACCAGGATCGCGAGGTTGATCGCGAACACCAGATGCAGTGGTGCGGGGGCGAACTGCGCGAGCAACCCGGCGATCAGCGGGCCCAGCCCGAGGCCGCCGATGTTGGCGGCGGTCGCGATCGCGGGGGCACGGCCACGCCACTTCGGTGGCGCCAGTTCGATCACCGCAGCGGTTGCGGCGCCGGCGTAGATGCCCGCGGACAGTCCCGAGAGCACCCGCCCGACCATCAGCTGCCACACCGGTCCCGCGGTGATGAAGACCACCGCGCTCGCCGCGGACAGCAGTGCGCCGGCGAGAAGGAGTGGCCGGCGGCCGACGACGTCGGACCAGCGGCCGAACACGATGAGCGCGAAGATCACGCCCGCCGCGTAGATCGCGAAGATCACCGTGGTGGTCGCGACACCGAAACCGAGTTCCGTCGAGTAGATCGCGTACAGCGGGGTGGGAAGTGTCGTGCCGAGCATGACCACCGCGAACGCGAGTACCGCCGAGGCGAACGACCGCCCGGTCGATGGGCGCCGACGGTTGTCGACGGACGTCTGTGCGCGGCTCCCGGTCGATGGCATGTCTCTGCCAGCGTCCGGGGCGGCGGTGCTATTCCCGGTGCCGTCGCAGGAAGGTCAGCTCAGGCCGCGCCGGACGCGTCGTCGGCGGTGGGATAGGCGGCGAGCATCAATGATGCGACGGCGGTCAACGCCTCGGACCACGCGGCCGTCATCTCCGTGGTCCACCGCGGTCCACCGATCTCCGACATCGCGGCGATCATGCACTCGGCCACCGCGCCGTACATCGGCTCGGTGACCCCCAACTCGGCGTGGCGCCGACCGAGCGTGCCGAGTGTCGACTGCAGCCACTCGGCATCCTCGACGTGATCGACCACCGCGATGACGGCGGTGCGCAGCATGGTGGCCTGCTGCCGGATGCCGCGCGCGAACATGGGCCGGACCTCGGGGTGGCGGTCGAACAGGATCTCGTAGAAGCGGACGGTGAGACCGTCGTCGGGCAGGTCGACCAGGGCGAGGCTGTGTTCGAGGAGGTTCTTGTCCATCAGACGATGCTCGTGACCTGCTGTTACCGGACCATTACCGGCGCGGCACAAACGGTGTCGACAGGGGCTGGTCCGGAACCCCCACGTCGATTACCGTGTCTGTCAGTAACACTCAAGTGTGCCTACGCGGGGAGCGATGAGAATGCGACAGCCCGACCACGACGTGGTGATCGTCGGAGCCGGCTTCGGCGGCCTCGGTGCCGGGATCGAGTTCAAGCGACTCGGATTCGAGAACATCGCGATTCTCGAACGTGAGCAGGATCTGGGCGGTACGTGGCACGTCAACCACTATCCGGGTCTCGCCGTCGACATCGCGTCGGTGACCTATTCGTACTCATTCGCGCCGAACCCGTACTGGTCGCGGCTGTTCGCCCCGGGAGCAGAGCTCAAGCTCTACGCCGAACACATCGCCGACCGCTACGACCTGAAGCGCCACATGGAGTTCGGTACCACCGTCACGCTGGCGGAATGGGATGACACACAACGTGTCTGGCACGTCAGCACCGCCGACGGTGCCGAGCGAACCTGCCGATACCTGGTGACCGCCACCGGATTCCTCTCCCAGCCCCACACCCCGGACTTCGCCGGGATGGAGTCGTTTCGTGGACGCATCATCCACACCACCGCATGGCAGGACGGTCACGACTTCACCTCCGAGCGTGTCGCCATCGTCGGCACCGGTGCGACTGCCGTGCAACTCATTCCCGAGATCGCCCGCAAGGCACGGCATCTGACGGTCTTTCAGCGGACGCCGATCTGGGTCGTGCCCAAGGTTGACTTCCCGATTCCGACTGTCGTGCAGCGGATCTTCGCGCGGCTGCCAGTCACCCAGCGCGCCGCTCGGCTGGTGAACAGGGCAGCACTCGAGGCGCTGATGGTGTTCGGGGTGCTGCATTTCAAACAGGCCAAGGCCGGTAATCGCGGCGCCGAACTCCTCGCCCGGGCGCACCTGCGCATGCAGGTCCGGGATCGTCGGACACGTAACGCGCTCACGCCCGACTACGACTTCGGGTGCAAGCGCCCCACGTTCTCCAACTCATACCTGCGGTCGTTCAACAATCCGCATGTCAGCCTCCAGACCGACTCGATCGACCATGTCGAGCCGGACGCCATCGTGACCGTCGCGGGCGAGCGGATCGAGATCGACGTCCTCGTCCTCGCCACGGGTTTCGATCTGTGGGGGGTGAACTTTCCGGCCTTCCGGATCGTCGGACGCGAGGGCCGCGACCTGGGGAAGTGGTGGAGGGACAACCGTTTCCAGGCCTACGAGGGCATCTCGGTACCGCGCTTCCCCAACCTGTTGTCGCTGAACAGCCCGTACTCCTACAGCGGCCTGTCGTATTTCACGACGATCGAAGGGCAGATGAAGCACATCCGACGCCTGTTCGGCGAACTGGCGCGACGCGGGGACGACACCTTCGAGGTGTCCGAGGAGGCCAACGACGCCTTCCTGGATCGCGTGACCGAGCGGCTCGACTCGTCGGTGTTCTACAACGGGGACTGCTCCTCTGCGCGCAGTTACTACTTCAACCAGCACGGTGAGGCGGCGTTGCTCCGCCCCAGTTCCACGCTCTCGACGCTGAGGGAGATGGACCGCTTCCCGCTCGACGACTACATGTTCCAGTAGGACCAAAGGTTCGGCGCATCGGCCATACCCTGGTCCCATGCGTTCGTGGGAGGTGACCGACCCGGCACCCATCGAGAACGGACCGCTACAGTTCGTCGAGAAGGCCGTGCCGACTGTGGCCGAGGGTGAGGTCCTCGTGCGGGTGCTCGCCTGCGGCGTGTGCCGGACCGACCTGCATGTGGCCGAAGGGGATCTGCCCGTGCATCGGGAACGGGTCACCCCGGGGCACGAGGTTGTCGGCGAGGTCGCGGACATCGGCCCGCTCGTCGACGGGTTCGCCGTGGGAGACCGCGTCGGTGTCGCCTGGTTGCACGACACCGACGGAACCTGTGCCTACTGCCGACGCGGCGACGAGAATCTCTGTCCGGCATCGACCTACACCGGGTGGGACCGCGACGGCGGCTACGCCGACTACACGACGGTGCCGGCCTCGTTCGCCTACCGGCTGCCGGCCGACCTCGACACCGTCGCGGCCGCGCCGTTGCTGTGTGCAGGCATCATCGGCTACCGCGCCCTCAAACGCGCGAGCCGGATCGACCCCGCGGCAGAGTTCGGGTTCACGGTGCCGCAACGACTCGGCCTCTACGGGTTCGGCGGCAGCGCCCACCTGTGTGCGCAGGTCGCCATCGCGTTGGGGGCCGAGGTACACGTGATGACGCGGGGCGAGCGCTCCCGCGAGCTGGCCCGCTCGCTGGGCGCGGCGTCGGTCGGCGAATCGCACGACGCACCTCCCGAACCGCTCGACGCCGCGATCACGTTCGCGCCGGTCGGGGAACTCGTGCCGGTCGCGATGCGGGCCCTGGACCGTGGCGGCATCCTCTCGATCGCCGGCATCCACCTCAGTGACATCGGACCGCTGAACTATGAGCGAGAGCTCTTCTACGAGAAAGAGATCCGCTCGGTCACGGCGAACACCCGCGAGGACGGGCGCGAGTTCCTGGCGCTGGCGGCCCGTTTCGGTGTGCGGGCGACGACACACCCGTACCCGCTGGCATCGGCGGACGAGGCGCTCCGCGACCTGAAGGCCGGCCGGTTCGACGGGGCGGCGGTGCTGGTTCCGGAGTGAACTGGCTGTCGCCGCTCCGCAAACGCGCAGCCACCACCCACACGCTCAGGTTGCTGCCCGCGCGTCTGGTCGGAGGGTGCGCGTAACGCCGGGGACATCGACATGGTCGCGACGGTCACACCGATTCGAGCAGCTCCGGGCCGTTGTTGGCGACGCGGTTCACCAGCGGGGACACCTCGCGGACGTCGATCGCATCGGCAACCGCCTCGCTCGGCGGCGCGAACAGCGCGTCGGGCGCCGTGTGATCCGGATCGAGCCACGGTCCCCAACTGTCGAACGGCATGATCAACGGCATCCGGTCGTGGACGTCGCGCAGGTGGCCCACCGCGTCGGTGGTGAGGATGGAGCAGCTCAGCAGGGGTGCCGCATCGCGCGGCGCGTCCTTCGGACGCCAGACCGACCACAGCCCGGCCATGAACAGCCGGGTTCCGTCGTGCGGTGACATGAAGAAGGGGATCTTGGTGGGTTTGCCCTTGGCGTCCGCCGGACCCTTCTTCCACTCGTACCACCCGTCCATCGGGACGAGGCAGCGTTTGGATTTCACCGACGTCCGGAACGAACTCTTCTCCGCCGCGCTCTCCGCCCGCGCGTTGAACAGCAGCGGACCCTTGCCGACCTCCTTGGCCCAGGGCGGCACCAGTCCCCACCGCATCGCGCGGATCCGCAGGGCCGGGTCGTCGTCGGGATCGTCCGGTGCGTGGCGACGGACGACGGTCATGACGGTCGTTGTCGGCGCCACGTTGTAGTTGGGCCCGGGAGACCTGGGCGTGTCACTGCGCCCGACGTCCTGATCGGTTGCGGCCTTCGTGTCGCCGGACGCGTCGTCCGCGGCGGGATCCAACGGAACGGGGACCTCGTTGACCGCGTCGATCTCGGCCGCGAGCTTCGCCGGGTCGGTGGTCACCGCATATCTGCCGCACATGCTTCCATGCTGACACGCCGCACCGACACGGTGTGCCGGGAGCGGGTGGTGGCGGTGCGATCTGTCAGACCGCGATGTCGGCGACGACGGCCTCGGTGACCGCGATCAGATCGTCGGGCGCGAGTTCCACCTCCAGACCCCGACGCCCGGCGCTGCAGAAGACCGTCGGCCAGTTCAGCGCGGACCGGTCCACCACCGTCGGCAGCGGCGTGCGCTGGCCGATGGGGGAGACGCCACCGAAGACATACCCCGTGGACCGGGTGACCGACTTCTCGTCGGCCATCGCGGCCTTGGTCGCGCCGGCAACGGCGGACAGGGCTGCTGCGGCTGCTTTCAGCGACAACCGTCGCGGCACGGGCACGACGGCGACGGCGAGCGGTCCGCCGAGGTCGATGACGAGTGTCTTGAACACCTGATCGGCGCTGACGGCGAGTGTCGTGGTGAGCGCGGCGACGGCTTCTTCGCCGTAGGCGTTGCTGTTCTTGTCGTGGGGATAGCGATGTACGGAGTGGGCGATCTTCGCGCGCTCCAGCGCGGTCACCGCAGGGGTCGCGCCCATCTGGATCTCCGTTCTGCCGTTCGGTCCGTTCTCACCCGGAACATTTGTCGGGCGACGGCTGTTGAGCCATGTGACGACGCCCGTAGTCGACGTCGCACCTATCGTCACCTGCTCGTTTCCCGACTCGGAAGGAAGGTCGAACAGCCAGATGAGTCACACCGGTCTGCTCGAACCCACCTCGGCGGTCCTCCAGCACCCCTCCCCGCAGCAACCGTCCCGGCGCCGCCCCGCGGGCGTCACGTCATCGGTAAGCTTGACCGACACCCCGTGGGTGTTGCGAGCGTCGGGATCGGCGTCCGCCAAGGCCGTCACCGAAGGGATCGTAGTGGTCGAACCCGAGTCGCAGGATCAGGCGCCCGCTGACGCAGCCGACGACACCTCCTCATCCGCCTCCGGGGCCGGGTCACAGGCCCCGCGTCGCGCGGATCCGGGTGAGTCGCAGGAGGCGCTGACGGAGCGGTTCGAGCGTGATGCGCTGCCGTTGCTGGACCAGATGTACGGCGCCGCGCTCCGGATGACCCGCAATCCCGCCGATGCCGAGGACCTGGTGCAGGAGACCTACGTCAAGGCGTTCTCGGCGTTCTCCTCGTTCCGGGAGGGCACGAACCTCAAGGCGTGGCTCTACCGCATCCTGACCAACACCTACATCAACGGGTATCGCAAGAAGCAGCGTCAGCCCGCGCAGTACCCCACCGAGGAGATCACCGACTGGCAGCTCGCGGCCACCGCCGAGCACTCGTCGACAGGGCTGCGCTCGGCGGAGATCGAAGCGCTCGAGGCGCTGCCCGATGACGACATCAAGAACGCTCTGCAGGAGTTGCCCGAGGATTTCCGGATGGCGGTCTACTACGCCGACGTCGAAGGGCTGCCGTACAAGGAGATCGCCGAGATCATGGACACCCCGATCGGTACCGTCATGTCGCGTCTGCACCGCGGACGCCGACAGTTGCGCGACCTCCTTGCCGACGTCGCGCGTGAGCGCGGATTCAACCGGTCAGCCCGCGCGTCGGAGAGCGGGGTGGCGCGATGAGCAGCACACACCGCTCCGACGACCCCCGGATGGACGACGCGGCAGACGACCCGGAGTTCGTCGAACTCGACTGCTCCGCGGTGCTCGCAGACGTCTGGCTCCTCCTCGACGACGAGTGCGATTCGGGTGCACGATCGCGGCTGCAGAGCCATCTCGACAGCTGCCCGTCGTGCTTCGCGCACTACGGCATCGAGCAGCAGCTCAAGACGCTGATCAACCGCAAATGTGGCGGCGACCACGCCCCCGAGGGGCTGCGTGAGCGGCTGCGGGTGGAGATCCGTCGCACCGTGATCGTCCGCGAGTCCGGCCCCACCGACTGACGCCGAGAGTCACCTCCCCAACCCGCCCCACGGCGGTCGACAGAACCCGAGAAAACGCCGAGAGCATCCACCCCAGCTCAGAGAATCACTTCTCCAAGCCCAACGTGGATGCTCTCGGCGTTTTCTCGGGTTCTGTCGACGTGAAAGGGTCGACACCCAACGAGCGCTACTCCGAGTCGACGACTCAGGAGTTCGGACGCTTGCCGTGGTTGGCAGCGTTCTTCTTGCGTGCGCGCTTCTTGCGTCCGCGCTTACCCATGACGGACCTCCTTCATACGATGTGCGTCGTCGATTGTCCCATGTCGCCGGGCCCTGATCCCAATCGCCCATGGGCTAGGTTATGGGCATGGCAGAAGATGTCGTCGCGGAGATCGTGGCAAGTGTGCTCGAGGTACGCGCGGATGCCGGCCAGCACGTCGATGTCGGCGACACCCTGGTGCTGCTCGAGTCGATGAAGATGGAGATCCCGGTTCTCGCGGAGGATGCGGGGACGCTGGCCGAGGTGAGGGTCAAGGTGGGCGACGTCATCCAGGCAGGCGACATCATCGCCGTCTATGAGTAGGAAACCGTCGATGAGCAGGCCGACGGTGGGTCACACCGCGATGGTCGTCGCGACCCCGGCCCGTGGTGGCTAAACGCGGGCCATGTCGACACTGTCCGATCTCCTCGCCGAACACACCAAGCTGTCCGATGCGGCAGCCGCCCACCTGCAGCGACTGGTCGCCGAGTGGCAGTTGCTCGCCGATCTCTCCTTCGCCGACTTCCTGATGTCGGTGCGGACCGAGAACGGCGACATGGTGACCGTCGCCCAGTGCCGGCCCAACACCGCGTCGACGGTGTTCCCCAGCGATGAGGTGGGCTCGGTTGCCGACGATCCGCAGCTCGACCGCGCCGACCGCGCAGATCGGGTCCTGCGCGAGGAGGACCCGGAGTGGTTCGGGTCGGTCGCGATCCGTCGGGAGGCGGTCCCGGTCGGATTCCCGGGTGCCGACGGTCCCATCGCGGTTCTCACCCGCGCGGTGGACCTCACCCATCCGCGGTTGCCGTCGCCGTTGGAGCTGGCCTACCAGGACTCCGCGAACGACCTGTGCCAGATGGTCGCGGACGGGACGTTCCCACATCAGGAGGGCAATCCACGAGGGCTGTCGACGCCACGGGCGGGCGACGGATTCGTCCGCGTCGACGCGAACGGCATCGTGGTCTACGCGAGTCCCAACGCCCTGTCCGCGTTCCACCGGATGGGGTGGACCGCCGAGCTCACGCACACGCGGTTGTCGGAGGTGACCACCGCATTGCTGACCGATCCGTTCGAGTCCGACGACGTGGCGACGGTCATCGACGCGGCGGCGGGGGTGTCGGCGCCCCCGGCGACGCCGTACCGGGATGTCGGGATGCGGATGGAGGCGGATGCCCGTCGCGCCACGGTCCTGATCCGCGCGGTGCCGTTGCGGCCGAGGGGGATCGGCACGGGTGCGGTGGTGCTGATCCGCGACGTGACCGAGGTGAAACGCCGGGATCTGGCGCTGATCAGCAAGGACGCCACGATCCGCGAGATCCACCACCGCGTCAAGAACAATCTGCAGTCGGTGTCGGCGCTGCTGCGGTTGCAGGCACGTCGGACCGCCAACCCGGAGGCGCGTGGGGCGCTCACCGAGGCGGTACGACGGGTGGCGTCGATCGCGCTCGTCCATGAGCTGCTCTCCGGCAGCGTGGACGAGGAGGTCGATCTCGACGAGGTGGTCGATCGGCTGGTGCCGATCCTGGTGGACGTCGCGTCCGGGGACACGAGTGTCGGTGTGCGGCATCGTGATCGGCTGGGTGTGTTGTCGGCTGAACTCGCGATGCCGTTGGTGATGGTGCTCACCGAGCTGATCCAGAATGCCATCGAGCACGGATTCGACGGGACGGACCCGGACAACGAGGCCGAGCAGTCCCAGATCGAAATCGTCGCCGACCGGGACGTTCGTCGACTGCTGATCGCGGTGCGCGACAACGGTTCCGGACTTCCGGACGGATTCGACGTCGGCTCATCCGATCGCCTCGGGCTACAGATCGTCCAGACGCTGGTGTCGATCGAGCTGGGCGGCACGCTCACCATGGGCGCGAGCCCGAGTGGACGGGGAACCGAAGTGAGCGTGGAGATCCCGCTCCGCTGAGAGGCGGATGGGTTCGGGCTCAACGACTCCGGTCATCGGCCGGACAGAAGATTCTCTCCCACAGACGAAGAGACCCGGCCGGGGCCGGGTCTCTTCGATGTCGCTATGGCGACTCGGGCTGTGGACCCCTCAGACGCTGCTCCGCGTCCGCGTACGTGCGGTGCGTCGCTTGAGCGCGCGCCGCTCGTCTTCGCTCATTCCTCCCCAGACGCCTGCGTCCTGACCGGACTCCAGGGCCCACGAGAGGCATTCGGCCGTGACGGGGCACCGGGCGCAGACGAGCTTCGCATCAGCGATCTGTGCGATGGCCGGTCCACTGGTTCCCACCGGGAAGAACAGTTCCGGGTCTTCGTCGCGACAGATTGCTTTGTGACGCCAGTCCATTCCTTCTCCTTCAGGTGCTTGACGCACCACTCGACAACTCCCAATGTCTGGTTTGTTGTGGCTGTAACCGATAGTTCACGCGGACACACCGAATGTTTCCGCACTGTTGCTTGTGAATACTTTCACGAATCCAGGCGAAGTCAATGGTGTTCCGTTAACACGTGTGCAATATCACTGTTGGGTGATCATCCCCGTGAGGGGGTGCCTGCACTTGGTTGCGCACCGATGTACTACTCTACTCCGTTTGTGGTCGCAGAGTCTGTGATCTGCGTAGCCCTGCGAAAGAAATCCCTGGTGGTCTTCGAGTCAGTGCCGGTAATCTGTGAACCATGCCACGACGACGATGTTGATCCTCATCACACCGGCTGAGCTCACGGGCGCGGTCTGACCCTGCGCGTCGACTGACCGCGGCGGCGTCGATCGCCTCGCTGGCCGAGGACGCCATCCCGCTGTACCCGCTCTATGCGGTGATGTTCGGTGACCGCGACATCGCCGGAGCCGGATTGTCACCCGCAGCCATCTCATCTCTGTTCGTCCTGTGGTCGGTGTGCTCGTTCGTGTTCGAGATCCCCACCGGCATCCTCGCCGACCGGGTGCCCCGCCGGCCGCTGCTGCTGATCGGTCCGCTCGTCACCGCGGCGGGCTTCGCGCTCTGGACATGGTGGCCGTCCTACGCGGCGTTCGCTGCCGGATTCGTGCTCTGGTCGGCCGGGTCGGCACTGCGCTCGGGGACCATGGAAGCCCTCGTCTACGACACCCTCGCCGCGCACGGCCTGGCGTTGCGCTACGCGCAGGTGGCGGGCCGGATGCGTGCGATGTCCGCGCTGGGCGTACTGCTGGGCACGATGCTCGCCGTCCCGCTCGCGGCATGGGGCGGCTACCACGCGGCCGGGGCGGCGAGCGTGGTCGCGTGCGTCATCTGCGCCGGAGCGTCCTGGATGTTGCCGGAGGATGCGCCCCCTGGACGTGCTGATGGTGCGGATGCCGACCCTCGCGACAGCGACGACACCGACAACGACGGCATCACAGATTCCCGGACCAGCCGGACGAGGATGATTCGTCGCCTGTGCCGCGACGGTGTGTTGCGTCGACTGTTCGTGCTGGTGATCGCCCTGACCTGGGTCGAGGCGCTCGATGAGTACCTGCCTCTGTTGGCGGCGGCGATGTGGGGTGGAGCCTCGACGGCGGAGGCGGTCGCACTGCTGATGGTGGTGGTGGCCGTGGGGGACATCGGCGGAGGTTTCGCGGCCGAACGGACCGGCGCGCGCCGGCCGTCACCCCGTCGGCTGGCGCCGTGGCTCCTGGCCGGTGCGGTGGCACTGGCTGCGGGTGCGGCATCGGGTCACCCGGCGGGGATCGTGCTGGTGGCGTTCGCGTTCGGGGTGTTCGGGTGGTCCTCGGTGATGGCGGAGGCGATGATGCAGGATCGGGTGCCGTCGAGGGTGCGGGCGACGGTCACCTCGGTGGTCGGCGTCGGTGAAGAGGTGGTCGCGGTGATGGCATTCGGATCGTGGGCACTGGGTTCGCAGTGGCTGCCGCCGACGATGCTGTTCGCGCTCGCGGCGATTCCCTATGTGGCCCTGGGAGTCGCGCTGGTGTTCGTTCCGGGCGCCACCACCACCAGGGCATCGGCCCGGTGCCCGAACTCCAGTGAGTGATGTGCGCCGATGTAGTCGCCGTCCATCTGGACATCGATCGGCTCGTCCGCCCGGAACCGTACCCACGGCACATCGTCGTCGCGGTGAAGATGACCGCCCTTCGGCGTGCGATGGGTGAGCAGCCGGGCGGCGAGCGGGATGTTGCGTGCCACCCCGGTGGAGGTCGCGGCGAACAGTCCGAGGCGGCTATCGAAGCCGGTGGTCGGATTCGTGCGGATCTCGAAGTCGCCGAAGTAGGTCCACGGGCTGGTGTTGGAGACGAAACCGAACCGGACCCCGGTGATGGGGTCATGGTCGGGGACCACGACGGTGAACGACGAGCGGTCCATGGCGTTACGCAGAAACGCGGCCACCGTCGTCCAGAAATAACGTGCCGGTGTGGCCGGCTTGCCGGCATGCCGCTTGCGCTCCATCGCATGGACGACGACGGCATCCATGCCCATCCCGGTGTTGAACAGGAACCACCGGTCGGCGGTGTGGCCGAGGCCGACGCGGCGACACTGGCCGGATTCGAGCAGGCCGATGATCTGCGACGTCGCGGCGAGCGGATCGGCTTCTATGCCGAGCGTGCGGGCGAACACGTTGGCGCTGCCGCCGGGGATCACACCAAGCCTCGGCGCCCGGCGGGCGGGGTCGTGGCCGGAGCCCGGAGCACCCAGCAGCCCGTTGACGGCCTCGTTCACCGATCCGTCGCCGCCGTGGACCACGACGACGTCGAAGTCCTCGGCGACCGCACGTTCGGCCAGCTCACGCGCGTGGCCGCGATGTGTGGTGTGTTCGACGTCGAGGGCGAACCGCGAACTCAGGGTGTGCGCGAGCGCGTCGCGCCCGGCGGGCGTGGTCGCCGTGGCGAAGGGGTTGACGATGAGCATCATGCGCACGAGACCCCACGATATTGGTTGCGGCGGTGTGACGTGCACCCGCCCGTGTCCCGGCCGGTCGAGGCCCCATAGTCTGGAGCGGTGAGCAAGAAGCGACGCGGCTCTCGGGCGCCCGAGGGCGAGCCGCAGCCGAACGGGTCCGCCGACCCGGCGACGCCGAACCCCCCTGCGCCGAACCCCCCTGCGCCGAACCCCCCTGCGCCGAATCCGCCGACGACGATCCGGGCCGCCGGCGCGGTCACCGCACTCGAAGGTCTGGTGGCCGTCATCGTCGCGATCGTCCTGGCCATCCGCGAGGCCGCCGGGCATCGCGAGGCGTTCATCAGTGGCTACGGCACCGCCGCATGGTTCGGCATCATCGGCGGTGGCGTCCTGATCGGCGGGATCGCACTGTTGACCGGGCGCCGCTGGGGTCGTGCGATCGCCGTGGTCGCCCAGATCCTGCTGCTCCCGGTCGCCTACGCCTTGCTCACCGACAGCGGCCAACCGTGGTTCGGCATCCCGCTGGCGATCGCCGCCCTCGCGGTACTCGTGCTGATCTTCAGTCCCGCATCGACGCGCTGGCTCGTGGGGGAGTACACGACCGACGACCCCGCGGCCGGATCGGGCTCCTCGTCGCGCCGACGCTGACCTGCCCGGGCGCGACGCGACAGTCGTAACGTCGGTATCACCTACTGCGGTTGTGATCAGCCGTACAGTTGAGGCCATGACCCGGATGCTGGCCATCGCGAATCAAAAAGGCGGGGTCGCCAAGACCACAACGGTCGCGTCGCTCGGCGCGGCATTGGCCGATCTCGACGTGTCGGTGCTGGTCGTCGACCTCGATCCGCAAGGCTGTCTTACCTTTTCGCTCGGACACGACCCAGACCAGCTGGAGTCGTCGGTTCACGACGTGCTGCTCGGGGAGGAGGAGATCGCCGACGTCCTGCTCGACACCGACGACAACGTGACCTTGCTGCCCGCGACGATCGACCTCGCCGGTGCCGAGGCCCTGCTGCTGATGCGGCCGGGTCGCGAGTACGCACTCAAACGTGCGTTCGCCGAGGTCGCCGAGGACTACGACGTCATCCTGATCGACTGCCCGCCATCGCTCGGTGTGCTGACCCTGAACGGACTCACCGCCGCCGACGAGGTGGTGGTCCCGCTGCAGTGCGAGACGTTGGCACATCGAGGCGTGGGGCAGCTGCTGCGAACCGTCAACGAGGTGCAGCAGATCACCAATCCCGGACTGGCGACGCTCGGCGCGGTGGCCACGCTCTACGACGCGCGGACCACGCACAGCCGCGATGTGCTCGGGGATGTGTCGGATCGGTACGACCTCCCGGTGCTCGACCCGCCGATCCCGCGGACTGTGCGGTTCGCGGAGGCGTCGGCGTCCGGGACGTCGGTGATGCGGGGCAGGAAGAACAAGGGTGCCAACGCCTATCGCGAGCTGGCCGAGAACCTGTGGAAGCACTGGGAGGCGGGGACGCCGGTCCCGACGTTCGACATGGCGTGAACGCCTGGTGAGCCGCCCTTCGTGGCTCGTCGCTAGCGCTCCTCGCACCTCAGGGAACGGATGTCGTCGCTAGATGCTGCTCTTGGGGAACGGGATGTCGTCGCTGCGCTGCTCGCACCTCAGGGATCCGGGGAGGTAGGCAGCGCGTCGCTACAGCGGCCGGTAGGCCTGGACGGTCGTTCCCCACTGTTCGACGACGGTGGCACCGAGCACCCGCAGGCTGACCGGCTGGTCGTCGCGACGGCCGTCGCGGGGCAGGGCGATGGCACGCAGTTCGCGACCCGTCGCGGCGTCGCGAACGCTGACGCCTGCCGGTGTCGGCAGCAGTAGCTGCCCGGCCATGACATCCCCGGTCCCGATCGCCCCGGGCACCTGATAGATCGGCCGGAGGTTGGCGGCATCCATCACGACCGTCGACTTGCCGGTGTAATAGCTGGTCAGACCGCCGGAGGCGACGGCGACGCCGGCGGGCGGATGCTGGGCGCCGTTGACGGTGTTCGTGGCGCTGGGAACCCCGTCGGTGGTGAATTGCCGGATCGTCGGGGCGGTCGGTGCGGGGGACCCGGGGGCCGGCGTATCCGATGTCGGCATGGGCGGGTTCGCGCCGCCGTCGTAGACGGCGATGGCCGAGCTGCTCATCCCGATCAGCACCGGCGGGGGCCCATCCGTGCCGTCGGTGATGAGCGACGACCCGTGTTGCTCGACGTCCTCGTCGTCGTCGAGAACGGCGCCGAGAACTGTCAGACGGTAGCCGGGTTCGTCGCCACAGCGTTCGATCACCGCGACCCGGCTGCCGCCCACCGCCGAGGAGTACAGGCGGCAGTCCTGTCGTCCGGGCTGCACACCAGGTTTCACCGGCGCGTCGACGCGGCCGTATTCGATGCCGCGCACCAGGTTCGAACCCCAGGTCTCCAGCCGCGTGGGTCCTTGGGAGACAACATATCCGGAGTCCGACACCAGGCGAATGTGGTCGTCGGCGTCACTGCTGCGGCTCCCCGCTCGACTGCCGGACGACGCGTCGAGCGCCGTGACCTCTCCGCACCCGCGGGCATTGCGATATGCGGCGAGGACCTTGTTGTTGCTCGCCGGCCAGGCGGCGATCACCGCGCAGAGGTCCAGATTCCGGCGATAGTGCCACACCTCGCGGCCGGTCTGCGGATCCCGCCCAACCACCTCTCCCGCATCGGCGGTGACGACGGTCGCCTCGGCGATCGCCGGGGTCTGAGTCGCCGATGAGCGTGCGCGCCACGCGGGGGCGAGGTTCGCGGGCACCGCCGACGACGGTTCGACCTCGGGAACCGGCGCGGCGGCCTGCACGCTCTCGGACTGCCGGACCGGACTGTTGGCCCAGATGACCAGCCCGGCGACGACTATCGCGACGAGTATCGCAGCGGTCACCGCGAGGTCGACCGGCGTGCGACGCTCAGGTCGGATTCGGGCCACATGAGCTCCGGTCGCCGCGAATGATCCGGATCGAGTCGGAAGCGATCACTCGGCCGACGCGACGGTGGCGGTCTTCTCCTGCTGCTGGTCGGTCGAGGTCGCCGAGTGCTTGGCGCCACCACGGCGGCGGCGACGTCGACGCGGCCGGTCGCCGCGACCGGATCCCCCGTCGGCCGCCGAGTCGGCGCCGACGGCGTCACCGTCGGAGCCCGACGTCGCCGTCTTCTCGGTCGTCTCCGCGGAGTTCGGATCGGCACTTCTGCCGCCCCGGGTGCGTCGCCGAACCCGATTGGACTTCTGCCGCTCGGGCCGGCTGCGCCGCTCCTCGCGGTCCGCGGACTGCTTCGGTGCGGCGATCCGGCCGGTCGCCGACTCCGGGATGCCGAGCTCGGTACGCAGATGCTCCGACGTCGAGTAGGTCTCCACAGGGGCGGGCACCTCGAGGCCGAGTGCCTTGTCGATGAGCTCCCACCGGTGCAGTTCGTCCCAGTCGACGAGCGTGATGGCGATGCCGGTGCGGCCCGCGCGGCCGGTGCGACCGATGCGGTGGATGTAGGTCTTGTCGTCCTCGGGGCACTGGTAGTTGATGACGTGGGTGACGTCGTCGACGTCGATGCCGCGCGCGGCCACGTCGGTGGCGACGAGCACATTGATGTCGCCGTTGCGGAACCGCTTGAGCGCCTTCTCGCGGGCCACCTGTCCCAGGTCACCGTGTACCGCACCCACAGAGAACCCGCGTTCGCCGAGGTCGTCGGCGACCTTCTGGGCGGTGCGCTTGGTGCGGGTGAAGATCATCGTGGCGCCGCGGCCGTCGGCCTGCAGGATGCGGGCGACGAGTTCGGCCTTGTCCAGGGCGTGCGCGCGATAGATGTACTGGGTGGTGCGCTCGTGCACCGCCGAGTCGTTGGCGTGCTCGGCCCGGATGTGCGTGGGTCGATGCAGGAAGGTGCGCGCGAGGGTGACGATCGGGCCGGGCATGGTCGCGGAGAACAGCATGGTCTGCCGCGGGGTGGGCAGGGCGCCCATGATGCGTTCGATGTCTGGCAGGAAGCCGAGGTCGAGCATCTCGTCGGCCTCGTCGAGGACCAACATCGTCACCTTGCCGAGGATGAGATGGCCCTGCTGGGCCAGGTCGAGCAGCCGGCCGGGCGTGCCGACCACCAGGTCGACGCCCGACTTGAGGTCGGCGATCTGCGAGTCGTAGGGACGGCCGCCGTAGATGGAACTGATCTTCAGTGGACGGGTGGTGCCGTCGGCCAGGGTCACGTCCAGTTGCTTGGCGGCGACCTCGAGGTCGCCGGTCACCTGCAGGCACAGCTCGCGGGTGGGCACGATCACCAACGCGCGCGGCGTGTTGTCGAGCGCGCGGAGGCCGGACGCCTCGGCGTTCGCGAGCCGATGCAGCATCGGGACGCCGAACCCGAAGGTCTTGCCCATGCCGGTACGTGCCTGACCGATGAGGTCATCGCCGCTGAGCGCCAGCGGCAGGGTGAGTTCCTGGATCGCGAAGGTGTGGGTCTTGCCGTCGGCGGTCAGGGCCGCGACGATCTTGTCGTCGACGCCGAGTTCGGCGAAGGTCGGCGACGTGTGGGTCTCGTCGACGATCGTGGTCTGGATGTCGTCTCGGGAATCGGTCCCGGTGGTTTCGCTCATGTGAGGTTGTATGCCTTTCTGCATTTCCCGCACGCACGAAAGGCACCACAGTGGGGTCGAGCGGTCTGCGTCGGAAGGGTCCTGGTCGGACCGCGTCGTCGGGGTCCGGAAGGGACCACGCAAACCGGTTTCGGTGACTGTGTGGTGGCTCCGCTCGGGCGTCGACGCCCGGCGACGAGTGCGCGCACATTGTCCGGTGACCGCGCGTGATCCGGATTCGGTCCGACCGGCGTTCGCCGGACGAAACGGCACCGGATCGTCATGATCGCGTCAGTACACCGTCGTCAAGTGTACTTGGTGAACGCCCGGACCCCGCATACCATCACCACCATGTCGACTGCGCCGCCCCCGTCCGGGGTCTCTCCCGATCCGCCGACCAGCGCCGTGACCAGCGAAGACGGCGGTGCGATCGCCAAGCTTTTCGCGGTGTTGCTGGCCGGGGAGTACGCCGCTTTCTATCGGCTCGTCGACGAGTCACGAATGGCGCCGGATGTGGCCAGCCAGGTGGCCATCGCGCGGATGGCGGCGTCCGAGATGCGACACTTCGACGCGCTTGCCGAACAGGTCGCCGCACACGACATCGACCCGACCCAGGCCGTGGAGCGCTACCGCTCCATCTTCGATCGCTACCACCGGGTGACCACCCCGAAGACCTGGTACGAGGCCTTGGTGAAGGCGTATGTCGGCGACGGGCTCGCGGCGGACTTCTACACCGAGGTCTCCGGTGCGTTGCCGGCCGACGCGCAGTCGGTGATCAGAGAGGTCATGGCCGAGACCGCCAACTCACACTTCGCGCGGGAGCAGGTCTCGGCCGCGGTCGCGGCGAACCCGTCACTCAAGTCGCCGCTGACCTTGTGGGGGCGCCGCCTGCTCGGCGAAGCGGTCACGCATGCCCAGTGGGTGTTGGCGGCCGAAGAGGAGGTCACCGACCTGCTGTTCGCGGGCTCGGCGTCGTTGCACGGTATCGCCGGTTTCTTCGACGCGATCACCGCCGAACACGACAAACGGATGCGCGACCTCGGCCTCGGATAGGTCGGTCCGGCGAGGCCGGGTTCCGCTGTGAGCGGAGCCCATGTCGTCCGCGAAACGGTCTGAACTAGCCTGGGGCCGCAGACATGTTGTGCCGGGCGGCGTCACATCGCGCCGCGGCGAAATCTTCGGAAGGGTGGCCATGGCCGTTGAAGTGAAGATCGGTATCACCGACAGTCCGCGTGAGCTGTCCATCCACACCGCGCTCACCAGCGACAAGGCATATGCGGAAATCGAGGCGGCTCTGACGGGTGATCAGTCTCTGCTGGCACTGACCGACGACAAGGGCGCCCGCTTCCTGGTGCCGGTGACGAAGATCGCCTACGTCGAGGTCGGCAGCACCGAGAACCGTCGGGTCGGTTTCGTCGCCACCTGAGCTGACGACTCACCGACCTGCGAATCAGAATCAACAGACCGGCCGCCGTCGACATGATCGACGGCGGCCGGTCTGTGGTGTCTGGTCTCGCGGGACCCTAGGCGTCTGGTTCGGCGGGGGACCCGCCCTCGGGCGACATGCCCTGCAGCGGCACATGCGACAGACCGCCCCACAACAGCGCGACAGTCGTGTCCACGGCCGCGCGCTTGTCGACGGGACGCTTGGCCTCCAGCCAGTAGCGTGCGTTGACCTGGCTGGCGCCCACCAGCCCCGCCGCCAGCATCCGCGACCGGTACGGATCGAGTCCCGAGTCGTGCATCACCAGTCCGTAGACCGCGTCGACGCAGGCCTCGGTGGCCCCCTCGACCCGCCGGATCACGGCCGGGTCCTTGGCATCCGACGAGAAGATGAGCCGATAGCCGGAATTGTCCTGGTCGATGAAGTCGAAGAACGCCTCCACCGCGGCCCGGACACGTTGCTTGTTGTCGGTGGTCGTCAGCAGTGCCTTGTTGACGTCACTGACCAGTTTCTCGGCGTGGGAATCGACCACGGCGATGTACAGATCCAGCTTCGACGGGAAGTGCTGGTACAGCACCGGTTTGCTGACACCGGCGTGGACCGCGATCTCGTCCATGCCCGCGGAGTGATAGCCGCGCTCCACAAAGATCTCGCTCGCCGCGTCGAGGAGCTGCATGCGGCGGGCGCTGCGCGGCAGCCGTGTGTTGCGCGCGGCACCGTGCGACGGATTTGTGGTGGTCGACATGCGTTGAGAGTACTCGCGGCCGTCGGCGACGACGGAGCCGCACACTCCCACCCCGACACTCCGCTCCACGGATGCGCGTTGACCTGTGAGAAGGTTGTCCTGTGAGTCACCCAGGAGGCGGGTCGAACTCCGGGAACGCGGGTGCCGGGACGGCCGGTACGAGCGGTGGGGGGGTCGGCGACGGACGCGTTCGCGCGCGGGATGTGGGGCCGCGGCGTCCGCGACCGGACACCGGCGTCGGTACCCAGGCCGCCAGGCCGCGGCCGAGACCGGACCAGCCGCTGCGGGCCCGCTGGGATCCCACCGATGACACCGGCCGGCCCCGCGTGGACCGCGACGCCCAGCCGGAACGCAAGAAGCAGAGCGCTTTGGGCAAGTTCGTCGCGACCTACGGGTGGCGGGCCTACGCCATCCCGGTCTTGTTCATCCTGACCATCGTGCTCATCGTCGTGACGGTCCGCACGGCAGACGATTCGGCCTCCGTGTCCGCTGCCGACGTCAATCCGGATGAGGCGTCGCGCAACACCGACGTGAGCGAGGAGACCGCGCCGGTCGGTGCGCCGACCGGCACCATCGAGCCCGAGGCGCTGCCCGCGGGGACGCTGCCAGCAGGTGGGCCCTACACCGAGCAGGGTCGCGAGACCTACCACGTCGTTCCCGGCGCCGGCCCGCAAGTGGGGACAGGCGGTGAGGTGTACACCTACACCGTCGAAGTGGAGAACGGCGTGAATGCCCGGGACTTCGGCGGTGACCAGTCGTTCGCGAGGATGGTCGACTCCACCCTCGCCAACCCTCGCAGTTGGATCGGTGACGGCAAGGTCAGCTTCCGGCGAATCGATTCGGGAGACCCGGACCTCCGCATCACGTTGGCTTCGCCGGCCACCACCCGGGAGCTGTGCGGCTATCAGATCCAACTCGAGACGTCGTGTTTCTACCCGCCGGAAGAGCGGGTCACGCTCAACGAGGCGCGATGGGTGCGCGGCGCGCTGTCCTACAGCGGCGACGACCTGTCCTACCGCCAATACCTCATCAATCACGAGACGGGTCACGGGATCGGCTACGAGGCGCACGAGCCCTGCCGGGAAGACGGCGCACTGGCCCCGGTCATGATGCAGCAGTCGTTCGGGGTGGCCAACAGCGAGATCATGGCGCTCGATCCCGACATGCAGGCCAACCGCAACCTCGTGTGCAAGCCGAATCCGTGGCCGTTCCCGAACGGCGGAGCGGTCCGGGCGGATTCGGAATGACCGTGCGGTCGCGGCTGTTGACTCAGTAGATCGCCCTAAAGCAGATCGCCCGAGTGGAGATCACGCAGAACGAGATCGCCGAAGATCGTCAGACGTACTGGAGGAGCCTGTGTCGTCCTTGCCACCGCTGGTCGAGCCCGCAGCGGAATTGTCCAACGAAGAGGTGGCCCGCTACAGCCGCCATCTGATCATCCCGGACGTGGGGATGGACGGTCAGAAGAGGCTGAAAAACGCGAAGGTACTCGTGATCGGCGCCGGCGGTCTCGGCTCGCCGACCCTGCTCTACCTGGCCGCGGCCGGTGTCGGGACGATCGGCATCGTCGAGTTCGACGTGGTCGACGAGTCCAACCTGCAGCGCCAGGTGATCCACGGCCAGTCCGACATCGGGCGTCCGAAGGCGGAGAGCGCGCGCGACTCGATCGTCGAGATCAACCCGTTCGTCACCGTGAACATCCACGACGAGCGTCTGGAACCCGAAGGTGCGATCGAGCTGTTCTCGCAGTACGACCTGATCCTCGACGGCACCGACAACTTCGCCACCCGCTACCTCGTGAACGATGCGGCGGTGTTGGCGCACAAGCCGTATGTGTGGGGATCGATCTTCCGGTTCGAGGGTCAGGCGTCGGTGTTCTGGGAGGACGCACCGGACGGCCGGGGACTCAACTATCGCGACCTCTATCCGCAGGCCCCGCCGCCCGGGATGGTGCCCTCGTGCGCCGAGGGTGGCGTGCTGGGCATCCTCTGTGCCTCGATCGGCTCCATCATGGGTACCGAGGCGATCAAACTCATCTGCGGTATCGGTGAACCCCTGCTCGGCCGACTGATGGTGTACGACGCGCTCGACATGAGCTACCGGACCATCAGGATCCGCAAGGATCCGGAGGGTGAGCGGGTCACCGAACTCATCGACTACGACGACTTCTGCGGTGTGGTGTCCACCGAGGCGGCCGACGCCGCGGACGGTTCGACGCTGACGGCCGCCGAACTCAAGGACAAGATCGACGCGGGTGACCGGCTGGCGATCATCGACGTCCGAGAGCCGGTGGAGTGGGACATCGTCCACATCGACGGTGCGACCCTCATCCCGAAGGACGAGATCCTCTCGGGCGCCGGTCTGGCCAAACTGCCGCAGGACCGGCCCACGGTGCTCTACTGCAAGACCGGGGTCCGGTCGGCCGAGGCGCTCGCCGCTCTCAAACGTGCCGGTTTCGCGGACGCCACCCACCTGCAGGGCGGAGTCACCGCGTGGGCCAATCAGGTCGACAAGACGCTGCCGGTCTACTGATCTAGTCGATCACCTGAGTGCGCGCTCCGTGACGAGCTCGCGCTCGGCGGCTTCGAGTATTCGGCGGAACGCGTAGGTCAGCAGCGGGACGCCGACGCGTCGCGTGAGGAAGCCGCCGATCACCGGGATGGACAGTTCGAACGTCGTCTGCCAGACGACTCGCGTGGCCGCGACGCCGTCGTCGCCGATCGAGCTGTCGAATGTCACCCGGCCTTCGCGATGACGGGACGGTGGAATGCTGCGGTACACGTCGTACTCGAACGAGTGCGGCGGATCGTAGGCGGTGATCCGCTCCCAGAACCAGCCGACCGCCCAACCGAGGACGCGTACCGCGCCGGTGCCGTACGGCGCCTCACGGCCGAGTGTGGCCAGGCGTTCGGTAAGCACAAGTGGGATGCCGGTGTAGTTGTGCGCGTTGCTGATCCAGTCGAACACGGCCTCGGCGGGGGCTTCGATGACGCGTTCTGCGGTCACGGTTTCCATGGTGATGTCCTTCCTCTGTCGAGACGATGGAGGTCGTCGATGCGGTGCAGCTTGTCGGGATTACGGACGGCATACACAGCGACGATGTGGTCGTCGCGGCAGTCGAACACCGCAACCGAATCGATGACGTCGTCGATACGGAACACGACCGCGGGGGCCTCGTTGAATCGTGCGAGTTCGACGCGGGCGTCCGACATCGCCGATCGCGCGAGGCCGATGGAGAAGGCGGCCACCCGGTCGGCGCCGTGCACCGCGTGCCGCGCGGCGGAGACCCGCCCGCCGCCGTCGGACATGTGCACCACATCCGAGGCGAGTACCGACAGCAGTTCGCCGAGGTCGCCGGTGCGGGAGGCCTGCAGGAACCGGACCACCAGGTCGTGTTCCTGACGTTCACGATCCACGTGGTTCCCGGGCCGGCGCGCCGCCGCGCGTGGTCGGCGGGCCGAGATGTGCCGCCGCGCCCGATGGGCGATCTGACGCACGGTGGCCGGTGACCTGTCGACGATCGCCGCGATCTCTTCGTGCGGGTAGTCGAAGACCTCATGAAGGACGAACACGGTCCGCTCGACCGGTGACAGCGTCTCGAGGACAAGCAGCATGGCCATCGACACCGACTCGGCCAGCACGACATCGTCGGCGGCGTCGCCGGTGCCCCCATGGGGTTCGGTCCGGATGGGTTCCGGCAGCCACTCGCCGACATATGTCTCGCGCCTGCGGTGCAGTGTTCGCAGGTGGTTCAGCGCGGTGCGACTCACCGCCGTCACCAGGTAGGCACGCGGATCGGCTATCGGACCGGCGTCCTGGGCACGCCAGCGCAGGTAGCAGTCGTGAACGACGTCTTCGGCATCTGTGGCCGAGCCGAGAATGTCGTAGCACGGTGAACAGGAGTGGACGCAGTTCGGTGAACACCGTGTCGTGGTCGGTTCCGGAAGCCTCGGGCACGTACCAATGACACCGCTCCCGACCCTGGTGTGACGCGCATTGGGTGTGTCGTGCATCACAGAAATCGAGTGGCGGCGCGCGCGTGTGCGCACGCCAGACCCGAGTCGTTGCCGCATTTCGCCTGCAACGCTCGGTAATCTCTGCAGGCGTGAACACCGTCGAGCCACCCGAACACGTGCTGAACACGTTCGGGCTGACCGCGCACCCGCCGATCCCGATGGGCGACTCCTGGATCGGTGGGTGGCGGGTCGGCGAGGTCGTGTTGTCGCTGGTCCCCGATCACGCCCGGGCCGCCTGGTCGGCGACCGTCCGCGAGAACCTGTACGTCGAAGGCCTGCGCATCGCGCGTCCGTTCCGCGCCACCGACGGTCGGTATGTGGTGTCCGGCTGGCGGGCGGACACCTACATCGCCGGTGCGCCGGAGCCGCGCCACGACGAGGTCGTCCTCGTCGCCGACCGGCTGCACGCGGCCACCGCGGGGCTGGAGCGCCCCAGGTTCCTGCTGCAGTCGCCGGCCCCGCCGCACACCGACGTCGACGTGTTCACCGCCGCGGACCGGGCGGCCTGGGAGGACGTCCCGCTGCGCACCGCGCGGGCAGCCGGTCTGGGCGAGCCGACCACTCCGGACGGCCAGGACAGCGTTCAGATGCTGAAAACCCTTGCCACCCTTCGTAAGAACGTCTCTCTCGAGTCACAGGTGGTGCATGGGGACCTGTTTGGCACCGTGCTGTTCGCCGGGGCCGCGGCACCCGGGATCACCGACATCGTCCCGTACTGGCGCCCGGCATCGTGGGCGGCGGCGGTGGTGGTGGTCGACTCCCTGGCATGGGGTGGCGCCGACGACGATCTCGTGCGACGCTGGGCCGATCAACCGGAGTGGTCGCAGATGATGCTGCGCGCCGTCATGTTTCGCCTGGCCGTCCACGCGTTACATCCCCGTGCCACCTCAGGCGCACTCCCGGGCCTGCAACGAGTGGTCGATCTCGTCCGGCTGATGCTGTAGTCGCAGGTCAGCGTCCACCACTTCCTTCTCACATCGGATCGCCCCGGATGTGAGCACAACGTGACTCTCAGGTCACGCGAGGGAAAATCGCGGCAACACTGGCTCCCTAACTTTGTCACCAATCGTCCGACAGAGTCGTCGGTCAATCAGCCTCACTCAAACGATTGGATGACTCATGCCCGTACTTCCCGCCTCCGTGCGGACCGCGTTGGCGCGCGACCACCGGATCACCGACTGGGACCCGGAGGACCGCGAAGCCTGGGACAACGGCAACGCCGCCGTCGCCAAGCGCAACCTGATCTGGTCGGTCATCTGCGAACACGTCGGATTCTCGGTGTGGTCGCTGTTCTCCGTGATGGCCCTGTTCATGGGACCCGAGTACGGCATCTCCCTGGACCAGAAGTTCATCATCGCGGCCACCGCCACCTTCGTCGGTTCCTGCCTGCGGATTCCCTATACCCAGGCGACCGCGATCTTCGGCGGACGTAACTGGGCCATCTTCAGTGCGATCGTGCTGCTCATCCCGACCGGGCTGACGATGATGCTGATGATGAACCCCGGCGAGTTCGGGTTCGGCTGGTTCCTGGCCGTCGCAGCCATGACCGGCTTCGGTGGTGGCAACTTCGCCAGCTCGATGACCAACATCAACGCGTTCTATCCGCAACGCCTCAAGGGATGGGCCCTGGGCCTCAACGCGGGTGGCGGCAACATCGGTGTCCCGGTCGTCCAGCTGATCGGTCTGGCCGTGATCTGGTTGTTCGCCGACCAGCCCGAGATCGTCTGTGCCATCTACCTCGTCGCACTCGCGGTGGCCGGTGTCGGCGCCGCGATCTACATGGACAACCTGGATCACCAGACCTCCAGCGGCCGGGCCATGATCGACTGCCTGAAGTTCAAGGACACCTGGCTCATCTGCCTGCTCTACATCGGTACCTTCGGCTCGTTCATCGGCTTCGGATTCGCGTTCGCCCAGGTGCTCAACATCAGCTTCACCGAGGCCGGCGCGGACAAGCCCGCCCTGGCTGCCGCTCAGATCGCGTGGATCGGCCCGCTGCTGGGTTCGATCTCACGGCCGTACGGAGGCAAGCTCGCCGACCGCATCGGTGGTGGCAAGGTGACGCTGTGGTGCTTCGCCGCGATGACCCTGTCCGCGTCGATCCTCGTGATCGCCGGCACCATCGCCGACAGCAACGGCACCATCAGCGGTGGAACGCTCACCGCGTTCGTCATCGGCTTCATCCTGCTGTTCCTGCTCTCCGGCATCTCCAATGGCTCGGTCTACAAGATCATCCCGACCATCTGGGAGAACAAGTCCAAGGAACTGGGCGGTCTCAACGCCCTGGGCAAGACCAAGTGGTCGCGCAGCATGTCCGGCGCACTCATCGGAATCGCCGGCGCTGCAGGCGGTCTCGGCGGTGTGGGTATCAACCTCGTGCTGCGGGCCAGCTATCAGTCGAATCAGTCGGCCACCGTGGCGTTCTGGATCTTCATGGGCTTCTACGTCCTCGCCGGTGTGATCACCTATCTGTTCTACGTCCGTCGTCCGATGGTCATCAGCGAGACCACCGACCTGCAGGTGGCCGCGGAGAAGACAGCGGCCACCGAGGCCAAGGACGGTTCGGGACCCGCCGACAAGGCGATGGCCTGAGCCGCCGCCCCAGACCGGAAACATCAAGGAGTTACCAGTGACCGAAGCATCGAAGACAGTCGTCGTGGTCGGCCACGGCATGGTGGGTCACCGTTTCGTACAGACCCTCCGTGCCCGAGACACCGACAACACCTGGCGAATCGAGGTGGTCTCGGAAGAGGCCGATCCCGCCTATGACCGGGTCGGGCTGTCCTCGTACGTCGGTTCCTGGCAGCGGGATTCGCTGGCACTCGACGGCAACACCTACGTCGGCGACCCCCAGGTGGTCACCCACCTGGGGGAGGCCGTGACCGACGTCGACCGCGCCGGTCGTCGGGTGATCACGTCGACCGGACGCGAGATCGGTTACGACGCACTCGTGCTCGCGACCGGTTCGTACGCCTTCGTCCCGCCGGTGCCGGGGCACGACAACGAGAAGTGCTTCGTGTACCGGACTCTCGACGACCTGGATGCGATCCGGGCGGCGGCCGACGCCGCCGGCCCGGGCGCGCCCGGGATCGTCGTGGGCGGTGGTCTCCTCGGTCTGGAAGCGGCGAACGCGCTGAAGCTGATGGGCATGTCGCCGCACGTCGTGGAGTTCGCGCCGCGACTGATGCCGATGCAGGTCGATGACGGCGGCGGCTCGGTGCTGGAGAACCTCGTCACCGACCTCGGCCTCACGGTGCACACCGGGGTCGGCACGGCGAACATCGCCGATTCCGAGTCGGGCGGTCTCACCGTGACCCTGTCGGACGACACCGAACTCGACGCCGCCGTGGTGGTGTTCTCGGCCGGTGTGCGGCCGCGCGACCAGGTCGCCCGTGACGCGGGACTCGCGGTCGGTGAGCGGGGCGGCGTGCTCGTCGACACCTCCTGTCGCACCGACGATCCCGACGTGTACGCGATCGGCGAGGTGGCCGCGGTCGAGGGTCGCTGCTACGGCCTCGTCGCGCCGGGGTACAGCACGGCCGAGGTCGTGGCCGACCAACTCCTCGGCCAGCAGACCACGTTCCCGGGCGCCGACATGTCCACCAAGCTCAAGTTGCTGGGTGTGGATGTCGCCAGTTTCGGCGACGCGATGGCGACCACCGAGAACTCGCTGGAGATCGTCTACCACGACCCCGTTGCCGGGCGGTACGCCAAGGTGGTGGTCTCCGACGACGCCAAGACACTGCTCGGCGGCATCCTCGTGGGTGATGCGTCGGCATACGCGCTGCTCAAACCGATGGTGGGCAGCGAGATCCCCGGCGACCCCGCGGCACTCATCGCACCCGCCTCGGGTCCCGCGGTCGGCGTCGACGCGCTGCCCGACGAGGCCGAGATCTGTTCGTGTAACGGCGTTTCCAAGGGAACCATCTGCTCGGCGATCGCCGACGGCGCCTGCGAGATCGCCGACATCAAGAAGACCACCTGCGCCGGAACCACCTGCGGTGGCTGTCTGCCGAGCGTCAAGTCGTTGCTCGCCGCATCCGGTGTCGAACTGTCCAAGGCGCTCTGTGAGCACTTCGAACAGTCCCGTGCGGAACTCTTCGAGATCATCTCGGTGACCGGCATCCGCACGTTCTCCGAGATCATCGAGCGATACGGATCCGGACAGGGCTGCGACATCTGCAAGCCGACGGTGGCGTCCATCCTGGCCTCCACGTCGAGCGACCACATCCTCGACGGCGAGCAGGCGTCCCTGCAGGACACCAACGACCACTTCCTCGCCAACATGCAGAAGAACGGCTCCTACTCGGTCGTCCCGCGCATGCCGGGCGGGGAGGTGACCCCCGAACAGCTCATCGTGATCGGTGAGATCGCCCGTGACTTCGGTCTGTACACCAAGATCACCGGTGGTCAGCGCATCGACCTGTTCGGCGCCCGCGTCGACCAGCTCCCGGAGATCTGGCGTCGCCTCGTCGATGCCGGCATGGAATCCGGGCACGCCTACGGCAAGAGCCTGCGCACGGTGAAGAGCTGCGTCGGGTCCACCTGGTGCCGCTACGGTGTGCAGGATTCGGTGGGCATGGCGGTCCTGTTGGAGAAGCGCTACCGCGGCCTGCGGTCGCCGCACAAACTGAAGTTCGGTGTGTCGGGCTGTGCCCGCGAATGCGCCGAGGCGAGGGGCAAGGACGTCGGTGTCATCGCCACCGAGCACGGGTGGAATCTCTACGTCGCCGGCAACGGTGGGCAGAGCCCGAAGCATGCCCAGCTGCTGGCCAGTGGAGTGGATGACCAGACGCTGGTCGCCTACATTGATCGTTACCTGATGTTCTACATCCGCACCGCCGATCGCCTGCAGCGCACCGCGCCGTGGCTGGAGGCGATGGAGGGCGGACTCGATCATCTGAAGGCGGTGGTCTGCGACGACAGCCTGGGTCTCGCGGCCGATCTGGAATCGGCCATGGAACGCCATGTCGTCGGCTACCGCGACGAGTGGGCAGCGGTACTCGAAGACGAGGAGAAGCTCAAGCGCTTCGTCTCGTTCGTGAACGCACCGGAGGTGGTCGACCCGACGATCCAGTTCACCGACGCCGACACCGAACGCAAGATCCCGGTCCTGCTCGACATGCCGTCGATGCCCGGCCGCGCCGACGGTCAGCTCGACGTCCGCGAGGCCACCGAACGAGAAGGAGTGCCGACATGACAGTCGCTGAGCAGTCGGCGGCGAACGAGCCCGCAGACCCGACGACCTCCCCCGATGCGGTGCCCGGCACCTGGGTGCGCGCCTGCGCGATCTCGGACCTGGCGATCGGACGCGGGGCAGGTGTTCTCGGCCCGGACTTCGAGCAGGCAGCGTTGTTCCGCATTCCCGCGATGGAGACCGACCGTGAGGCCGTCGTCGGACGAACCCGGCTCTACGCAATCGGCAACATCGACCCGTTCTCCCGTGCCGCGGTCCTGTCGCGCGGGGTGGCCGGTGACCGCGGCGGCGAACCGACCGTCGCGAGTCCGCTGGGCAAGCAGGTGTTCTCCCTGCGCACCGGTATCTGCCTCGACGACGAGTCGATGTCGGTGCCCAGTTACGCCGTACGTGTCGTCGACGACATCGTCGAGGTGTACTTCCAGCGCCGATGAACAACAGGAGAGATTCGGCCCTCGCCGACGACGCCGAGACGCTGCCCCTTGCCGGATTCACGATCGGGATCACCGCGGCCCGCCGCGCCGAAGAGTTCGCGGCATTGCTCACCCGCCGAGGTGCGGAGGTGATGGCGGCACCCACGATCCGCATCCTGCCGCTGGTGGACGACACCGAACTGGAGGAGGTCACCGAGACGATCATCGGCGACCCGCCGGATCTGATGGTGGCCACCACGGGGATCGGCTTCCGCGGTTGGGTCGAGGCCGCCGACGGGTGGGGAAGTGCCGAGCCACTGATCACCGCTTTGGGTAAGAGCCGGCTCATCGCGCGAGGACCCAAGGCGAAGGGCGCGATCCGTGCGGCCGGACTCCGAGAGGAGTGGTCGCCGGAGAGCGAATCGTCGTCGGAGGTCCTCGACCGTCTCCTGGAAGAGGGGGTCGACGGTGTGCGTATCGCGGTGCAGTTGCACGGGGCGACGACCGAATGGGAGCCGCTGCCCGATTTCTGCGCCGTGCTGCGCGCCGCAGGTGCGGAGGTGCTGCCGATCCCGGTGTACCGCTGGAACATGCACCCCGACGTGGATCGCATCGACCGGATGATCGGCGCCGTGATCCGTGGTGACATCGACGCGATCACCTTCACCAGCGCGCCGGCCGCCGCGTCGATCCTCACGCGCGCCAAAGAGCTCGGGAAGCTGCAGCAGTTCCTGCACGCCATGCGCACCGCGGTGCCGGTGATGTGTGTGGGCTCGGTGACCGCCGGTCCGCTCGAGGCGCTGCAGATCCCCACCACCTACCCGAAACGGTTTCGGCTCGGCGCGCTTGCGCGGCTGATCACCGACGAGCTGCCCCGGAGAAGCCACAACTTGCGAGTCCACGGCCACGACACCGCGATTCGAGGACAGGCGGTGATCGTCGACGGGGAACTGCGCGAGTTGTCGGCGACCAGCCTGATCATGCTCAAGGCGTTGGCGGCGTCGCCCGGCCGAGTGGTCTCGCGCCAGGAACTGCTGGCCGGACTGCCCGGCGACAGCTCCGACACCCATGCCGTGGAAGTGGCCGTGGCCCGACTGCGCAACGCGCTGGGTGATCCGAAGATGATCCAGACCGTGGTCAAGCGGGGATACCGCCTCGCGGTCGACCTGGAGTACGAGGGAGAGGAGGACGGCGAGTGAGACATCGTCATACCCGTCAATACCTGCCGTTCGGTGACCGGCTGCGTGACATCAGCCCGGTCCTCGTTGCACACGGGACCCGGAATCCCCATGGCGTCAACGTCATCGCGGAGATCGCCGAGAAGGTCGGCGAGCGCGTCGGGACCACCCGGACCGCGTTCGTCGACGTCCTCGGCCCCACCCCGGCGGAGGTCATCGGCGACGTCGACCGCCCCGCGGTGTTGGTGCCGGCGTTCCTCGCCTCGGGATACCATGTGCGCAAAGATCTCCCGCACCATGTCGAGGCCGCCGGGCGTGCCGACACGGTGGTGACGCGTGCCCTCGGGCCCGACCCGGCGATCGCCGACGTCGCGCGACTGCGGTTGGTCGAGGCGGGATGGGAACCCGGCGACTCCGTCGTACTCGCCGCTGCCGGTTCCTCCGACGAGAGCGCTTGTGGTCAGGTGCATCTCGCTGCGCGGCAGCTCGAGTCGATCATCGGTGGACGGGTCGAGGTGGGGTTCATCACGACGGCGACGCCGACGGTTCCCGAGGCGGTGGAACGTGCCGCGCGCCACGGCCGTCGGGTGGTGATCGCCAGCTACCTGTTGGCGCCCGGGCTGTTTCATCAGCGACTCCATACCTACGGCGCCGATGCCGTCGCCGATCCGCTCGGCGCCGACCGCCGCATCGTCGACCTCATCGTGACCCGCATGCGCGCGGCGATCAGCCCATACCGTCGGCAGGCGCGGGTCAGTGGCTGACTGGCCCATTCCGTTCCCGTTGGTTGTGTGGCCGCTTTTTCATTTCCGGTGGTCGAGTAGCCGCACTCCTCTCACCGCTGGTCGGGGCCGCCGCACTCCTCTCACCGCTGGTCGGGGCCGCCGCACTCCCTCTTACCGCTGGTCGAGTAGGAGCGAGCCGCTAGGCGAGCGACGTATCGAGACCTCTTGCGGCTCAAATAGGTCTCGATACGCCACTCGGCTAGCGCCTCGTGGCTACTCGACCATCGGGGGAGTCGTGGCTACTCGACCATCGGTTGAGGCGTCCACCGACACTCCCGCAGGGCAATCCGCCCGGAGTGAATGGGCACGCCTTCGGCGGCAAGCCTTTCCAGCTGCCGGGAGGCCAGATGCGCGGCCGGCCGCCCGGAGGCCGGGACCACTCGATGCCACGGCAGGTCGGCCGAGTCGGTACGCATGATCCATCCGACGATGCGCGGACTCGACAATCCGGCCGCGTGGGCGAGGTCGCCGTACGTGGTGACACTGCCGGCTGGGATCGCCGCGACGAGGCTGCGGACCCGTTCGACGTCGGCGTCGGTGACGGCGGCCACGCTCAGGCCCCGTCCAGCCGTTCGCGGATCAGCCGTGCGGTGAGCGCCGGCTCGAGGTAGGGCACCATGTGCCCGCAGTCGGCGTGCACGACACGTACCGAGTCCTCCTCGGCGCAGGCCTCGAGAAACGCCGGGCGCACGAACGGCGGGTCCACCCGGTCGGCGACGACGATGCTCGTCGGGATGCCTCTCGGCGGCAACACGGCGTCGCGAGCCATCTCACTCCATGCCGTCGCAGCAGCGGCCGCGCTGACCCGCCAGCCGACCCGGCCGTTGTCCAGGGGACATAGATGCTCTTCGATCTCCCTGTCCAGCAACGACTCCGGGATGTCTGCCCAGCCTTCCTCGCGTTTCGCGGCGCGCGCTGCGTCTGCATCGGCGTAATCCCAGTGCGCCAGACTGTCGGTGGCGACCTGCAAGGCCCACGCCGGGTCCAGGCCCTGCGCCGGGTCCAGGAGCACCAGCCCACGGACGGCGTCCGCGAGCCGATGCGCGAGACGGACCGCCAGGGCGCCGCCGAACGAGTGACCGATGATTACGAACGGTTCCGCATCACCCGGGATGTGCTCGGCGACGACCGCCACCAGCGCGTCGATATGGTCGGTGAACGACCACGGCGGCGTCCACGGTGACCGGCCGTGCCCGAGCAGGTCGGGCGCCACGACCCGGACGTCGGCCAGATGCTCGCGCGCCAGCGCCTGCCACCTCAGCCCGTGCCCCGTCAGCCCGTGCAACGCCAGCACGGTCGGCGTCGCCGGCGCCTCCGGCCCGAACACATGAGTGGTCAACGACATGACGCCATCCTGCCGCAGTGGGCACGCGCCGGCGACGTGCGCATCGGGCCCGGCTCCGTCGCGACCGTTGTCGGGACCGCATGCTTCGATGGGGAAATGGTCCGACGCAGCGATGCCACCGCCCCGGGTGGCGGGTCCGCTCTGCGTACCCGGCTCACCCCCGCCCCGACCGTCGACGACCGGCGACGACGGTGGCCGGCCCACGTGTCCCGGGTCATCGACTCACCGGTGACCCGTGAGACGGACCGCGCGTGGTCGCCGATCCGGGTGCACGGCGGCCCCGGCACCGGCAAGACCTCGGTGATCGTCGACGCCGCGGTGGCACGTCTGCTGCGCGACGACGTCGACGACGAGTCCGTGCTGGTGCTCGCCGCGTCACGGCGTGCCGCCGCATCCTTGCGCGAGGAGATCACCCGGCGGGTCCTGGCTGCGTCTCCCGACGTGGCCGGCGCCGGCCCGGAGGATCGGGCCCTACGCGAGCCCCTGGTCCGAACCGTGCATTCCTATGCGTTCGCGGTGCTGCGGTTGCAGGCGTCGGCCCACGGGAATCCTCCGCCCCGGCTGATCACCGGCTCCGAGCAGGACATGGTGCTGCGTGAACTGCTCGCCGGCGACATCGAGGACGGCGCACAGTACTGGCCGGAGCGGCTTCGACCCGCGTTGGGCACCGACGGATTCGCACAGGCCCTGCGCGACCTGATGATGCGCGCAGCGGAACGGGGCGTGGGTCCGGAGGAGCTCGGCGCACTCGGCCGCGAGCACCGCCGACCCGAATGGGTGGCGGCCGGTCGTGCCTACGCGCAGTACGAGCAGAACATGTTGTTGCGCGGGGTGGTGGGTGCCGATGCTCCCGGCGCCTCGGCGCCCGCGGTGGACGCGGCGGAACTCATCGGGTCGGCGCTGTCCGCGTTCGCCACCGACCCCGACCTGTTGGCCGGGCAGCGGCGTCGCATCCGGCATCTGTTGGTCGACGACGCACAACACCTCGATCCGCAGGCCGCAGGGCTGGTGACGTTGATCGGGACGGGTGCCGATTCGACGATCATCGCCGCCGACACGGACCAATCGGTGTTCGGCTTCCGCGGAGCGAGCCCGCGGTTCGTCGACGGGCTCGCGGAGTCCGGATCAGCGCGGGACATATTGCTGGACAGCTCTTTTCGTACCCATCCCGAGATCGCCGCGGTCGGGGCCGCGCTCACCGCGCGCCTACCCGGCGCACGCCCGCACCCGTACCCGGAGGATCTCCAGCGCGACGGCGCCGAAGCTCTTACGGGATTCGGCGACGGCGCGGAGGTCAGGGTGTTCAGTTCGTCGGCCAAGGAGGCCACCGCGGTGGCCGACCTGCTGCGACGTGCCCACCTGTTCGGCGGCGTGCCCTGGTCGCGGATGGCGGTCATCGTGCGTTCGGTCTCGCTGGCGCTGCCCGCGCTTCGTCGGGCGTTCCGGTCGGCGGGCGTGCCGGTCACGACTCCGACGAGCGACCTGCCGCTGCATCGCCAGCGCGCGGTCGCCGCCCTGATGCAGGTGCTGCGGGTGGTGGCGGCGCGGGAGGCCGAACCGGACGTGGCTGCCGAGGAATTCACCGTCGACGATGCGGTCGCCCTGTTGGGCGGTCCGATCGGCGGCGCCGACCCGGGGGCGATGCGGCGCCTGCGGCGCGGGGTGCGGCGGCTCGACGAACGCACCGGCGGGGGCGCCGCCACCGACTCGCTGATCGCGATCCGGCACGCGCTGATCGACCGCACGTCGGCCGAGAAGTACATCCGCGGGCTCACCGACGCAGAGGCCCGACCGCTGGTCCGGACCCTCGACGTCATCGACGCCGCCGATCGGGCACACCGCTCGCGCCGCGGCATCGAGGAAACCCTCTGGGCGGCCTGGCAGACCACCGGCCTGGAACGACGCTGGGCATCGAGCGCGATCCGCGGTGGCCCGGCGGGTGAGCAGGCAGACCGGGATCTCGACGCGGTGATGGCGATGTTCGAGGCGGCCGCGAACTTCGTCGACACGCTGCCGGCCGCCGGCCCGGCTGGTTTCGTCCGCTATCTGGGAGCGTTGCAGATCCCGCGGGACAGTCGCCTCGCCGGGTCGGCCTCGGACGCGGTCACGGTGCTCTCGGCGCACGCCGCCGCGGGCCGCGAATGGGACGTGGTGGCGGTGGCCGGTGTGCTGGACGGGTTGTGGCCGTCGTTGCGCAGTCGCGGCAGTGTCCTGGCGACCGGCCAGCTCGTCGACCTCCTCGACGGCGTCGATCCGGATGCCCTCGACACCGTGGCGCGGTCGACCTCGGCGCTCGCCGACGAACGCCGGCTGCTGCTGGTGGCGTGTACCCGGGCACGCCGACGGCTCCTGGTCACCGCCGTGGACGACGGCGGCGGGGACGCATCGCCCTCGCGGTTCGTCGTCGAGGTCGCCGACGCGATCCGGCGGTATCGGGGCCTGGCCCCGGCGGACGCAGACGACGAGACGGACGTCGCCCTCGCCGAGTTGCCCCTCGATCCGGGCGTCGACCGGGTTCTGTCGTTGCCATCGCTGGTGGCGACGCTGCGGTCGGAGGTCGTCGCGGGCATGCGCGGACTTTCACCCGACGGCGAACCCGGGCCGCGGGCCGTCGCCGCCGCCGAACTGCTTGCGCAGCTGGCGGATTCCGACATTGCCGGCGCTGCGCCACGTGACTGGTTCGGACTGGGCGGTCCGAGTACCGAGACAGCCCTGTGGACCCCGGACCGGGGGCCGGTCACCTTGTCGCCGTCCAACGTCGAATCACTGACCCGCTGCTCGCTGCGGTGGGTCCTCGAACGCCACGGCGGGCGCGACGGTGACGGTACGCCCGCGCTGACGGGCAGCCTCGTGCACACGCTCGTCCAGGCAGTCGCCGGACAGATCGACCCGGCCGAGGTCACCGCCGCGCTGCGCGGGATCTGGGACCGCGTGGACACCGGCGCGGCGTGGTATTCGGTTCGTGAGCTCGAACGTGCCGAGGGGATGCTGACGAATTTCCGGGACTGGCTGCGGATCTCGCGAGATGACCTGTCGGAGATCGGGGTCGAGGCCGAGATCGACGCGACGGTGCCCGCAGGTCCCGGTGCCCCTGACCCCGGTGCCCCCGATACCGGTGAGCGCGGGCCCGACGACACCGAGATGGCGGTTCGGTTGCGCGGGCGGATCGACCGCCTGGAACGTGACGCCCAGGGCCGGCCGGTGGTGGTGGACGTGAAGACCGCAAAGTCGGCGGTGTCCAAGGCAGACGCGCAGGACCACGCACAGTTGGCGACGTATCAGCTCGCCCTGGCGCTCGGCGGCACCGCGGAATCCGGCACGGCGCCTGCCGAACCGGGCGGTGGGCGGCTGGTGTACGTGTCGTCGGCGAACAAGAACACCGGCGCCGCGGAGCGGGTGCAGGACCCACTCACCACCGAACAGGTCGACGAATGGATCTCCGTGGTGCGGGGCGCCGCCCGCGCCAGCATCGGGCCCGTGTTCGCCGCGACCCGCAACCCCGGCTGCAGCCACTGCGCCCTGTCCACCAGCTGCCCGGCGCAGCTGCGCGGCAAGTCGGTGATCGATGACTGACCGGCCCACCATCTCGGCCGTGGCGATCTCCGCCGCTCTCGGGCTCCCGACACCCACCCCGGAACAGGTCGCAGTGATCGAGGCGCCGATGGAACCGGTGCTGGTCGTCGCCGGCGCCGGTGCGGGCAAGACGGAGACGATGGCGGCGCGGGTCGTGTGGCTGGTCGCCAACGGATTAGTCGCACCCGACGAGATCCTCGGTCTCACCTTCACACGCAAGGCGGCCAGCGAGCTCGGCGCGCGCATCAGGCGCCGACTGTCGATGTTGGCGGGTTCACCCGCGCTGCGCGGCTGGGACCCGGACGGTTCGATCGCCGCCCGACTCGGTGGTGGCGACCCCGAGGTCAGCACCTATCACGCCTACGCCGGACGCCTGATCGCCGACTACGGACTGCTGCTACCGGTGGAACCCAACTCGACCCTGCTGTCGGAAACCGAGTTGTGGCAGATGGCCTTTGCGGTGGTGTCGAACTGGACGGGCGAGTTGCGCACCACGAAGGTCCCGGCCAGCGTCACCGAGGCGGTGCTGAAGCTCTACGGGGAGATGGCCGAGCATCTCGTCGACATCGATGATCTGCGCCGCGCCGGTGACGATCTGTACGAACTGATCGACACCCTGCCGAAGGGCCCCCGTCAGCGCGACACCCCGACCCAGGCATTGCTGAAGGTCAAAGACGTCATCGACGAACGGCGCGAACTCATCCCGATGGTCATCGCGCTCGGTGAGACGATGCGGGCGGCGACCGCCCTCGACTTCGGCAGCCAGATGTCACTGGCCGCCCGGCTGGTCATGCGGAATCCGGAAGTGGTTGCCGCCGAGCGGGAATCGTTCAAGGCCGTGTTACTCGACGAGTACCAGGACACCGGTCACTCGCAACGGGTGCTGCTCGCGACGCTGTTCGGTCGCGCACCCGGGAAGCCGAAGCGGGCTGCCGCACGCGACACCTCGGTGGCGGTGACCGCCGTCGGCGATCCGATCCAGTCGATCTACGGCTGGCGCGGCGCGTCGGCGGCCAACCTGCCCCGCTTCACCGACGATTTCCGGCAGTCCGACTCGTCACCGGCGCAGCGGCTGGAACTGCTGACGAGCTGGCGCAACGCGGCCCACGCGTTGCGGCTGGCCAACGAGACGTCGGAAGAGCTTCGCCGCAAGGGGATACCGGTGAGTGTGCTGCGGCCCAGGCCGGATGCCCCGACCGGGAGTGTCGACGTGGCGTTGACCGAGACCGTGGTCGACGAACGGCGCTGGATCGGCGAGCACATCGAGCGGATCTATCGGGGCGCCGAGACCGCCGGAGATGCGCCGCCGACCACCGCCGTCCTGGTCCGCCGCAACGACGACTCCGCGCCCATCGCCGCCGAACTCGAGAGCCGCGGTATACCCGCCGAGGTCGTCGGCATCGGCGGGCTGCTGCATGTTCCGGAGATCGAGGACGTGGTGGCGATGCTGCGACTGATCGCCGACCCGATGGCCGGCACCGCGGCGATGCGGCTGTTGACGGGCGCGCGATGGCAGCTCGGCGCGGGCGACCTGGCCGCATTGTGGAAGCGGGCCACCGAACTCGCGGCCGTGGAGTTCACCGCGTCCGGCGGCGTCGTCGCCTCTCGGGAAGAGCTCGACGAGGCTCTCGACGCGGTGCTGCCCACCGAGATCGTCGATCGTGCCGGAATCGCCGACGCCCTCGTCGATCCGGGCGAGGCTCACCGGTACAGCTCCGAGGGTTTTGCACGCATCCGGGCGTTCGGCGCACAACTGGAGTCGCTGCGCCGCCGGATCGGGCAGCCGCTGCCGGAACTGGTCGCCGACGTCGAGAACACCATCGGCGTGGCCGTGGAGGCCCAGATCCGGGCCCGCCGCATGCGCGGGGCGATCACCGGCCGTGAGCATCTGGACGCGTTCGCGGAGTACGTCACCAGTTACGCCGAACGGCCCGGCGCCAATCTGCCCGGCCTGCTGGCCTTCTTGGATACCGCGGAGACCATCGAGAAAGGACTCGAACCCGGCCGGATCGAGGTGGCCGAGCAGCGGGTGCAGATCCTCACCGTGCATGCGGCGAAGGGTCTGGAATGGGATGTGGTGGTGGTACCGCATCTGTGCGAGAACATCTTTCCCGGCGGCCGCGCGGACACCACGTGGCTCGGCAGCGCGAAGGAGTTGCCGGCCGGCTTGCGGGGTGATCTCGCCGACGACACCAACGCGGAAGGGTTCCCGCCGTTGGACCTGCGCGCGGCGGCCGACCGCAAGGAACTCGAGGCGGCGCTGACCGAACACAAGGAGGCGATCGCGCAGCGCCGACTCGAGGAGGACCGGCGCCTCCTCTACGTCGCGCTGACCCGGGCCAAACACTCGCTGCTGATCTCGGCGCACCACTGGTCGGAGACGGGGGACCGGCCCCGGGGCGGATCGTCGTTCTTCACCGAGATCCGCGGGATCGTCGCCGCCGCGATCGACGACCCGACGATCGAGTCGACGGGCATGGCCATCGCGATCGACACGCCGGAACCGCCCGACGGCGCGACGAATCCGCTGGCCGACCAGGTCGTCAGCGCGCCATGGCCGCGAGATCCGTTGGGGGAGCGGCGCGACGCGGTGGCCGACGCGTCGCGTCTGGTCGCCGACGCCATCTCCCGGCGCGGTACCCCGGCACTGTTCGACCCGACACCGGACACCCTCGCGACCGACGGTGTGTCCACGAGCGAGGACGAGGAGATCGCCGCGTGGCGATCGGAGGTGGACGCGCTGCTCGCCGAGCACCACCGCACCAATCAGGCAGAGATCGATGTCGCGTTGCCGACGCACCTCTCGGTGAGTCAACTCGTCGAACTCGACGCCGACGAAGCCGCGTTCGCGCGCCGCCTGCGTCGGCCCACCCCTTTCGCGCCGAACCCGACGGCGCGCCGCGGCACGGCCTTCCATGCCTGGGTGGAAGGGTGGTTCGGCGCGACGCGCCTGCTCGACATCGACGAACTGCCCGGCGCCGCCGACGCCACCGCGGCCCCGGACACGGATCTCGACGAGCTGCGCGAGGCATTCCTGGCGTCCCGGTGGGCCCAACGCAGCCCGACCGAGGTGGAGGTGCCGTTCGAGACGGTGATCGGTCCGACGGTCATCCGCGGCCGCATCGACGCGGTCTTCGCCGAACCCGACGGCGGGTGGCTGGTCGTGGACTGGAAGACCGGATCGGTCCCCGAACCGGCGCGACGCGAGTCGTTGTTCGTTCAGCTCGCGGCCTACCGGATCGCCTGGGCCCAACTCGCCGGGGTGCCGTTGGAGAAGGTCCGGGCGGCATTCCACTACGTGCGCTCCGGCTACACCCTGGAGCCCGATGACCTGCCCGATCGACCCGCTCTCGCTGCACTGTTGGCGAAATGAGCTAGATTCCCCTTCGTGAGCGAACGGCAGCACACGTGAGGCGACCGTCCGGTTTCCGGCGGCGCCTGCGTTCCGAGCACCTGTCCGAGGGGCCCGACTATGCGCTGGTCGATGTCGTCCGGATCCCCGAGCTGCGGCAGAGTCCGGCGCGGGCCATCGGCAAGCGCGTCGTGTACGCCTTCGTGGCGCTGTTCTCCACCGCCGTGCTCGTCTATCTCGACCGGGACGGCTACAGCGACACCCAGGGCGACGGACTGAGCTTCCTGGATGCGATGTACTACTCCGCGGTGAGCCTGTCGACCACCGGATACGGCGACATCGCCCCGATCACCCCGTTCGCGCGCCTGACCAACCTGCTGATCATCACCCCGCTGCGCGTGCTGTTCCTGATCGTGTTGATCGGAACCACACTGGAGGTGCTGACCAAGGAGTCGCGGCAGGCACTCAAGATCCAACGTTGGAGGAACGCCGTGCGCAACCACACCGTCGTCATCGGTTACGGCACCAAGGGCCGGACCGCCGTGGATGCGATGATCGGCGACGGCACCAAGCCGTCGGAGATCGTGGTGGTCGATGCCGACCCGAACGTGCTCGACGCGGCCGCGTCGGACGGACTCGTCACGGTGCGCGGCGACGCCACCAAGTCCGACGTGTTGCGGCTGGCCGGTGTGGCGCACGCAGCCAGCATCGTCGTGGCCGCCAACCGCGACGACACCGCGGTCCTGGCCACCCTGACCGCCCGCGAGATCAACCCACGCGCCAAGATCGTCGCGTCGATCCGGGAGTCCGAGAACACCCATCTGATGCGCCAATCCGGTGCGAACTCGGTGGTGGTGTCGTCGGAGACCGCGGGCCGCCTGCTCGGTATCGCGACGATGACGCCGTCGGTGGTGGAGGTCATCGAGGACCTGCTCACCCCCGACGCCGGATACGCGATCGCCGAACGTGAGGTCGAGCCGACAGAGTCGGGCGGTTCGCCCGCCCACACGCGCGACATCGTGCTGGGAGTGGTGCGCAACGGCGTGCTGCACCGCGTCGACGACAGCGAGGTCGAGCAGATCGAAGTCGGCGACCGGCTCCTGTATGTGCGCAAGGGATCCTCGGACTGATGGGTGACTTCATCCTGGCGGAGCCGCCGCTGCTGGCGCGGTCGACGGTCGATCGCGCCGACGACATCCGCGATGATCCCGACCGGATGCGGTCGGGGTGGCCGGGTGCCCTGGTCTTGCAGATCGACGCCGCGGGACGCTACCCGGTATCCGAGGACGGCGGGCTGCGGTGGGCCGACGCCACCGACCTCGGAAGGGAACCGCCGGCGGACGCCGTCTTCCTCGGTGTGGCCGGCACCGACCTGTGGGCGATGCGCACCGACACGCTCGACGGCCGTACCGACGACCCGCGGCGTGGGGCGCACGGTCTCGCAGCCGACGAGGCGGGCCTGCTGGCCACCGCGCTCGGCATCCTCAACTGGCATGCCACCGCACGGTTCTCGCCGGTCGACGGAACACCCACCCATCCCGCGCGGGGCGGGTGGGTGCGCCGCCATCCGGAGACCGGGGTCGACGAGTTCCCCCGAACCGATCCGGCCATCATCACCGTGGTCCACGACGGCGCCGACCGGCTGCTGCTGGGCCGGCAGTCCGTCTGGCCGGACGGGTGGTATTCGACCCTGGCCGGGTTCGTCGAGCCGGGTGAGTCACTGGAACAGTGCGTGGTCCGGGAGGTCCACGAGGAGGTCGGCATCACCGTGACCGACCCCCGCTACCTCGGCAGCCAGCCGTGGCCGTTCCCGCGGTCGTTGATGTTGGGATTCGCCGCGATCGGCGACCCGGACGCGCGCCTGGAGTTCCTCGACGGCGAGATCGGCGACGCCGCCTGGTTCGACCGTGCCGAGGTCATCGACGCCCTGGAAACCGGGACCGAATGGGTGCGCGGCGACGGTTCGGTGGGGACCGAAGCCGGGGAGCGGCGGCTTCGACTTCCCGGCTCGATCTCCATCGCGCGGTCCCTGATCAGCGCCTGGGCCTACGGGCAGCGCTGACGTCCGGCGGCGGGGCCGACCGTGGACGCCCGGTCGGGAACACGCGCCCGGCATCTGCTGTTGTGGATGACATGAGCAACGTGATCGACGACGACGCCTCGGCCCGGGTCTCCGACACCGGCGAGCTGACCATGTACACCACCAGCTGGTGCGGGTACTGCGCACGACTGAAGACCGGGCTGAAGAGCCTCGGCCTGAAGTGGCAGGAGGTGGACATCGAGCTGAACCCCGATGCCGCGGAGTTCGTGGGCAGCGTCAACGGCGGCAACCACGTCGTCCCGACCGTGCTCTACGCCGACGGCACCACGGCGACCAATCCGTCGATCGCGGACGTCAAGGCGAAACTGGGCGTCTGACCGTTCTTGGCGACGCGCCATCCTGAGGGCCACGGAGGCGCGGACGCCTCATGGTGACGCGGCCGCGCTGTCGGCGGCCGGTGGCATAGTGGACCGGTGCCCGATCCCCACCGCATCCTCGACGGTCTCGACCCCGAGCAGCAGCGTGCGGTGCTGGCACCGCGGGGACCGGTGTGTGTTCTCGCCGGCGCCGGCACCGGCAAGACCCGCACCATCACCCGCAGAATCGCGCATCTGATCGACAGCGGACAGGTGGGCCCCGCCCACGTCCTCGCCGTCACCTTCACCACGCGGGCCGCCGGCGAGATGCGCGCCCGCCTGCGATCGCTCGATGCCATCGGACCCGGCGCGCCAGTCGCGGCACAGACATTTCACGCCGCCGCGCTCCGGCAGCTGCGGTATTTCTGGCCGCGTGGCCTCACCTGGGAACTGCTCGATCACAAGCTCCCGGTGGTGGCCCGGGCCGCCCGGCACGTCGGCATCACGACGACCAGCGAGACGCTGCGAGACCTCGCCTCCGAGATCGAATGGGCCAAGGGATCTCTGATCACCCCCGACGACTATGTGGCGCGCGCCGCCGCGGCGGGCCGGGAAACCCCGTACGACCACGAGTCGGTGGCCGCCGTGTTCGACACCTATGAGGTGGCCAAGCGCGACGGTGCGCACCTGATGTTCGACTTCGACGACCTGATCATCTACGCCGCCGAGGTCCTCGCCGAATCCGACGCCGCTTCCGACTTCCGTTCTCGCTACCGGTGTTTCGTCGTGGACGAGTATCAGGACATCACGCCGGTGCAGCAGCGTCTGCTCGACGTCTGGCTCGGGGAACGGGACAACCTCACGGTCGTCGGGGACGCCAACCAGACGATCTACTCGTTCGCCGGGGCGACGGCCGACTACCTGCTCGGGTTCACCCGCCGCTTCCCGGAGGCCACACTGGTGCGGCTGGAACGGGACTACCGCTCCACCCCCGAAGTCGTCGCGGTGGCCAACCAGGTCATCGCCGCGGCCGAGGAACGCAGTCCCGGCACCCGCCTCGAGCTCATCGGGCAGCGCCCCCGGGGTCCCGTCCCGCGCCCGGCGGAGTTCGCCGACGACATGCGGGAGGCCCGCGGGGTCGTCGCGCAGATCAAACATCTGGTCGGTGCCGGCACCGACCCGGCGGAGATCGCGATCCTCTACCGGGTCAACGCACAGTCCGAGCGCTTCGAGGAGGCGCTCACCGAGGTCGGAATCCCTTATCAGGTGCGTGGGTCGGAGGCATTCTTCACCAGGACCGAGATCGTTCAGGCCATGCGCAAGCTCACCGCGACCGCTGACCGCGACGACCTGCCGGCCGACGCCGAACCGATCCGCGTGGTCCGTGCGGTGCTCGCCCCGCTCGGGCTGACCGACGATGAGCCGGTCGGGCCGCACGCGAAGGCACGGTGGGAGTCGTTGCGCGCGTTGATGTCCGTCGTCGACGAACTCATCACCGACGAGCCGGGCATGTCGTTGCGGCGCCTGGTGACCGAGCTGACCATGCGTGCCGAAGAGCGCCACACACCCGAACGGACCGGCGTGACGCTGGCGTCGCTGCATGCGGCCAAGGGTCTGGAGTGGGATGCGGTCTTCCTCGTCGGCCTGACGGAGGGGTCGGTGCCGATCGCGCAGGCGATCGGGCACGGGGCTCGGGCGATCGAGGAGGAGCGTCGGCTCTTCTACGTCGGCATCACGCGTGCCCGTGAGCACCTGTATCTCTCGTGGAGCCTGTCCCGGACCGGTAGTGGCCGCGTGAGCAGGCGCCGAACCCGGTTCCTGGACGGCATCGACCTCGATCCGCGCCGCAGCAGCCGGTGCCGTGAGTGCGGCGCCCAGCTGGTGAACCCCGAGTCCCGCGTGCGTGGCCGGTGCGGGAGTTGCCGCATCGAGGAACGCGGTGACGGCCTGCTCGCGGCCCTGCGCAGTTGGCGCAGCAGTCACGCCCGCGAACGGGGCGTCGGCGAACTCGCGATCCTCACCGACGCGATGCTGGAGGCGATCGCGGACCGCCGACCCGACGACACCCGGACACTGGGGGCCATTCCCGGGATCGGCCCGGTGAAGCTCGAGCAGTTCGGCGGTGAACTCGTCGAACTCGTCAAGACGAATCGGGCAGGGTGAAAACCGCAGGTCAAAAATAGGTTGTGCGATCTTTGCCGCGACCTCTACTCTGGATTCGTCAGCACGGGGAGAGATCCGTATGTCCGTAACGGGTCACCTCATGAGTGGAAGCCCTCGAGCACAGAAAGGAGCGGATCAGTGAACGGAATCCACATTCAGGCGAGCCTCGGCGCGCCTGTCGCAAAGCCGTGTATGGCTCTCGCCATCGGCGCATTCCGTCGCGACCGCTCCTGGGTCGACGAGACCCGAGTGCGCCTGATGGCACTCCATCCGGCAGCCGGGCGGGTAGCGAACGCACCCGCAGGCGCCGCAATCGCCGCAGCGCGAGCGCCGCAGCGGTTCCCCGTGCAGATACGAAATTCTCGGAGTCACTGACTCCGACTTCGGGCCACGGGCGAATCGCGAAGGCGAACCCGTGGCCCTTTGTGAATGACCTCATCCGGCACTCATCCCAGTGGATGGGCGTCGAGGTCGACATTCCGCAATCGGAATCTCACATCGGGACTCGGGTGCACCAACACCCAACACGAGCAGATGTGGAGAGCAGAATGACTGTCGAATGCGTTCTCGAGTCCTGTCTTTCGGCGGACCGCGAGTCGGTCGGTCGCCTTGACCTGCCCTGCCAGGTGGCCGACGCCGATCTGTGGTTCGCCGAGGATCCCCGAGATCTCGAGCGGGCGAAGGCCATGTGTGCCGAATGCCCTTTGCAGCGTGCCTGCCTGCAGGCCGCACTCGACCGTGCAGAGCCCTGGGGGGTCTGGGGCGGCGAGATCTTCGAGCGCGGCGCGGTGATCGCGCGCAAGCGCCCCCGCGGACGGCCGCGCAAGAACGTCGCGTGACGACCGTATCGACACCTACGCGCACCGATCCTTACGGACGGTGCGCGTAGGTGTTTGTCGGCGGCGCTGCCGGCAGGGCGAGTGAACGCGCGGCGTCCTACCACGCGCTCACCGTGCGGCCTGCGCGTCTGGTCGGACGGTGCGCGTTGACCGGCCCCGCCGTCCGGGGCTCAGTCCGCGAGCCCGGGCACCCACTTCTCCATGATCGCCCGGTAGGGCGCATTCGCCTCGAGCTGCGAGGCGATACCAACACAACCGGCGAGAACCCGGAACACCATCACATAGTTCTTGGGCACGTTCAGATTCCGCGACGTCTTGTACACGTCACCGCGGACGTCGGTCGCCTTGCCGGCGGCCCGCTGCATCCACTTGCGGGTGAAGTGGAACGACTCGGAGTACAGCGGATCGACGTACGGCTTGAGGTAGGCCTCGATGTCGGCCGCACTGACCCGATCGGCCCGCGACGCGAGGATGAAGTCGGTCTGCACCATGAGCTCTTTGAGCTCGGCGTACTGCTTGTCGCGGGCGAGACGGAGGATCGGTCCGGTCTCGGCGGGCAGCCCGTTGGGGTAGTGGCCGACGGCACCGAAGTCGAGCGCACCGAAACGACCGTCCGGGGTGATGAAGAAGTTCCCCGGATGCGGATCGCCGTGCAGGAGTCCCGACCGGAACGGTGAACTCACCTCGAATGTCGCCATTTTCGCGGCCGCGTCGTCGCGGGTCTGCTGGTCGCCGGAGACGATGATCTTCGACAACGGTGTGCCGACAAGCCATTCCGAGACGATGACCTTGGGTGCGCTGGCCACCACCTTGGGGATGACGAAGTCGGGATCGCCGTCGAACGCCTTCGCGAATGCCCGCTGATTGTCGGCCTCACCGAGGTAGTCCAGCTCCGCCTCGGTGCGGTCGATGAGTTCGTCCATCATCGCCTTGACATCGGTGCCCGGCGACAGCCTCTGCAGGACACCCGACATCCGCGACAAGGTCTTCAGATCGGCCTTCAGAGCGTGGTCGGCGCCCGGGTACTGGACCTTGACGGCCACCTCGCGGCCATCGGACCAGATGCCCTTGTGGACCTGCCCGATACTCGCCGAGGCGGCGGGTTCGTCGGAGAAGTCGCGAAAGCGCTCACGCCACTTCGTCCCGAGCTGTTGGTCGAGAACCTTGTGCACCTTCGGTGCAGGCAATGGCGGCGCTTCGGCCTGCAGCTTGGTCAGGGCCTCGCGGAACGGTTCCCCGAACTCGTCCGGGATCGCGGCCTCCATGATGGACATGGCCTGCCCGACCTTCATGGCCCCGCCCTTGAGCTCCCCGAGAACGGCGAACAGCTGTTCGGCGGCCCGCTCCAGCATCTCCTGCTGGACCTCGTCCTTGTCCCGGCCGACCATACGTTTGCCGAGCCCGGCCGCAGCTCGTCCTGCCATTCCGATCGGCAGCGACGCGAGTCTCGCGTTCCGTCGTCCCTGCCCCCGAGCGATGTCACTCATAGCGTCCTTTCCCCACAACAGAATAGAGGACCGGCCGATCGGGCCGGCCACACGCACTCCACGGATGTGTCCGGTCGGGATCGGTCAACCGGCACGAGCGATGGCGGGCCGGCAATCACACAACGGATGCGGCGGCCATTCGGTGGCCACCAACTCGGCCGGTCCCGGTCGGAACTCCAGTGCCCGGTTGAGCAACTGGGGTGGCGGCCGGGTGGTGCCCGACCCCAATGCCGCCGCGAGATCCTCGATCTGCACCTGTGCGATGGCCGCGGTACCGCGTACGGTTCCCGCGGCCGCGTGGCCACGTTGCTCGACCATCTGCGCGGCCAGCATCGGCCAGTCCGGCTCCATCGTCGCGCGGTGGTGGTCGGCGCAGCGTAGGCAACTCGACAGGCCGGGCAGCACCAACGGGCCGACGACCCCCACTCCGTCCCGCACCCGGACCTGGAGGTGTGGGACACGAGCGGCGTTGAGTGCCTTGATGTTCGACGGGTCATGGACCAGGTAGTCGGTGAGCACCACCAGGTTCGACGTCCAGCCGTCGGTGCTCGCTGCCAGCGACAGCCGGCGCGTCGAGCGTCGAGGTGCCATGCCGGCGTCGGTGAGCGAGATGGACAGGAGATCGGTGATGGGACCTCGTCCGTGGAGTCGAATCCGCAGCGGTGTCACCGGTGACGGTGCCGCGACGGCGAGTCCCGCGTCGGTGAGTTGCGCGAGGATTGCGCCGAGATCGGCGGCGGCGAGCCCGATCAGCTCCGCGCGGCGGATGATGTCGGCGCCCGATCGTGGTCGGGTCAGGCCACGCAAGAGCGCCGCGACATCGTCGGCCCGCAGTGGCGACATGAGGTCGACGACCAGGCTGCGACGCGGATCGCTACCCACGTGCACACGATTGCCGGGCCGCACCATCACGGGGGTGCCGGGCCGGATCAGCGGAAACGCGCTCCGATCGTCCGGGGGCGGCGCCGTCGCGTCCCGGGACCGGCTGTGGTCGGGAACGGCATGCGGCACACCTCGATCGGACATGGCGTCACTGTGCCACCTCCCGGCGTCGGCGCCGCAGAGTTGTCCACAGGCCGGACGGCCGGTGGACAACCCTGTGTGAGCCGATCAGTCGTCGCGCTTGTCGGTGTCGGGACGATCGGGGCCGGAATCGTTGTCGTCGGCCGTGTCGTCGGATGACTTCTCGGCAGCACGTTCCTGGGCCAGCGTCGCCTCGAGTTGCGCGATCGGGTCGTCGAACGAACTCACCGCACCGCCGATGACGCCGTCGATGAATCCGGCCGGGTTGTCGAGGTCTTCGGCGTCGGGCATCAGGTCGGGGTGTGCCCACACACCGTCGCGGGTGGCGATGTCGCCGGCCTCGAGCAGCTGACGCCACAGTGCCGACGCCTCGCGGACCTTGCGCGGTCGCAACTCCATGCCGACCAGGGTCGCGAAGGTCTGTTCGGCCGGTCCGCCCGACGCGCGGCGACGACGCATCGTCTCGGTCAGGGCGCCGACGCTGGGGATGCGGTCGGACAGGGCGGCGGAGACCGTCTGCTCCACCCAGCCCTCGACGAGCGCGAGCAACGTCTCGAGGCGGGCGAGCGCGGCTTGCTGTTCCGGCGTCGTGGTCGGCTCGAACGACGCCGACGATCCGATCAGCTCCTCCAGCTTCGACGGGTTCGACAACAGCTCCTGCGGGTCCACGTCGGAGGTCATGTCGGCGATGCCACTGAAGTCGATGCTGATGCCGCGTGCGTACTCCTCGACCGTGGACAGCAGCCGCTGCCGAAGCCACGGGACATGCGTGAACAGCCGCACATGCGCAGCCTCACGCGCCGCAAGAAAGACGATGATCTCCTGTGCGGGCTGCTCGAGTCCGTCGGCGAAGGTGGCGATGGCCTCCGGTAGCAGGACCGCCACACCTTCCGGTGCCAACGGCAGTCCGACGTCGGTGGAGGTGAGTACCTCCTTGGCCAGATGGCCCAGGCCCTGGCCGAGCTGGGTGCCGAACGCCATACCGCTCATCTGGGTGAGCATGCCCATCATCGGGCCGGCGAACTGCGCGGCCTCGGCGGGAAGGTTCTGTTCCCAGGTGCGCGACAACTGTTCGGCGACGGGGTCGCAGAGGCGCTTCCACGTCGGCATCGACTCCTCGAGCCAGGTCACCGGAGTCCATGCCACCGACTGCCGCACCCCGCTGGGGAACGTGGTGACGTCGTCGAGCCAGACCTCGGCCAGCCGCACCGCGTCGGTGACCGCGGTGGTCTCCTTGTCCAGGACCGGCGTGAAGTTGCCGATCTGCTGACGCGCCAGGTTGGTCGCCACCTGGTAGTTCACCGCGCCGCCACCGGGGCCGGAGGTCATCCCGGCGCCCATGCCGCTGAGCATGTTCCCGAGCTGCGAGAACATCTGTCCCAACTGGGACGGATCGAAGGACGACGGGTCGAAACCCCCACTGCCGGGCGTGAAGCCGAATGGATTCTGCGCGCCGCCGGGGGTCTCGCCGCCCGAAGATCCCTCGTTCTTGCGGCGATCGTTGTCACCGCGGCGGTCGTCGTCGCCGTCGCCGGATGGGGAGAACCCGAAGGGCAGATCATTCATATCTCCACGGTACCGCCCGGTCTCGCGCTCGGCGTTCGCCTTGAGCGTACGCCGCTCAATGCCTGCGACCAGGGTGGATTGCCTCCGGGCGGGCGCGTAGGGGCTCGCCGGGCGTCGGGCTGATCGACAGGTGAGGTCAACTACTGTGAGCGGAATGAGTCTCCAGCCCGGCCATCGTCGGATAGCGACAGTCGCCGTGACGGCGCTGGTGTTCGTGGCCCTGTTGTTCGTCGGCACCTCGGTGCAGGTCCCGTTCGTGGCCCTCGGCCCCGGACCGACGGTCAACACGCTGGGGGAACTCGACGACAAGCCGGTGGTCGACATCGCCGGGGTGCCCACCGATCCGACCACCGGCAATCTCAACCTGACGACCGTGTCGGTCACCGATGGGATGTCGCTGTTCCAGGCACTGGGAATGTGGATGTCGGGCACGTACAGCATCGAGCCACGCGACCGACTCTTCCCGCCGGACCAGACGCCCGACCAGGTGCGGGAACGCAACCAGCAGGAGATGACGGGGTCGGAGGAGAGCGCGACGGCCGCGGCCCTGCGCTACCTGGATCGGCCGACCAAACTGGTGCTCGTCTCGGTGGCCGACGACGGTCCGGCCGCGGGGGAGCTGGAACCGGGGGACCAGGTGCTGACCGTCGCCGGAAGTCCGGTGTCGACGACCGCCGAGATGCAGGACGCGGTGATGTCCCAGGCGCCGGGCGACCCGGTGCCCGTCGAGATCGATCGCGGCGGAGCGCGGCAGACCGTGTCGGTGACCCTCGCGGCCCGACCCGACGACGCCGAGGCCGGCTACCTGGGGGTCACCCCGGAGGTGGTCAATGCCGATCCCGCGCTGGAGATCTCCTACAACGTCGGCGACATCGGCGGGCCGTCCGCGGGCATGATGCTGAGCCTGGCCGTGATCGACCGGCTCAGTCCGGGCGAGCTCACGAACGGTGACTTCATCGCAGGTACCGGCACCATCGACGAAGACGGTGCGGTCGGGCCGATCGGCGGGATCACCCACAAGACCCGCGCGGCACGCGACGCGGGTGCCTCGGTCTTCCTGGTGCCCGAACGCAACTGCGCCGAGGCGGCGTCGGACGTCCCGGACGGTTTGACCCTGGTGCGGGTGGCCGATCTCCAGGGTGCGGTCGACGCGCTCGACGACATCGGGGAAGGTCGGGACGCGCCGCACTGCTGACCATCGCCTCCGCAGTGCTCAGCCGGCTGTGTCAGGTGTCGGGTCGTCGAAGGTGTGGGCGAGTGCGTTTCGCAGGTCGGTCGCCAGATCGTGGCGGGTGAGCAGCTCGATCTCGGCCAAGGCTTCGGAGCCGTTCTCGTCGTGCTGCGCGCTGTCCGGCTGCAGGTGGAGAAGCGCCAGCGTCGTCCGGTTCCGTAGTGCGCCGACGACGAGCCGGGCGGTTCGCCGATCCGGGTGGGTGTGCGGCGCGCCGGTTGCGTCGGCGCCGGGCGGCAGCACCACGATCTCCTGGATGACGGCCGCGCCCGCGACCATCTCCGGCCAGGTCGTCGTCGCGAGCACCTGTTCGAGCGCAGTACCCGGGTCCTCGTCGTGCCCGGCTGTGGGAATGGGTTCCTGGGCCACCGGACTGAGCACGGAATCGTCGTCCGGGTCGATCAATCCGGGCTGGGTCGCGGCCAGCACGGCGGTCGGCACGAGCGCGAACAGCATCGGTGGCAGGCCCCAGCCCTGCGCGTCGACGAACTCGACGATGTCGCGGAGGGCGGCGCCGAGGTCGTCGACGGACGGGGTGGGCTCGGTGGCCGGATCGGGTTCGGTGCTCACGCGTCCCATCTTGCCGCCTCGCAAGCCGCCCCGACCCATCCGGATGTGACGTGGAACTCACCCGCGCAGCCGATCGTTGCCTTGTCGGTCGCGGGTGGCGCAATGTGGCCCGTCGATGCGGGTCGGGACGGACCAGTACAGTTGGGTGCACGAGTCAGGCGGGCACTCACGCCGGTCGGGCCGATGTCCGGAATGAGAACTTTGGAGAGTGGGTCAGGTGGGCGTTCGCGGGCCGGCAGGCATGCCGACACTGTCGCGCAGGAGCAAGATCGCCATCGGGATCGGTGTCGGCATCCTGGTGCTGCTCCTGGTCGGGCCTCGGCTCGTCGGGCTCGGCACGGACTGGTTGTGGTTCTCCGACGTCGGGTACACCCGGGTGTTCTCGACGGTCATGTGGACCCGGATCATCCTGTTCCTGATCACGACGTTGGTGGTCGGCCTGCTGGTGTTCGGTGCTATCGCCATGGCCTACCGCTCCCGGCCGGTCTTCGTGCCGGCGTCGGGGCCGAATGATCCGCTGGCGCGCTACCGCGCCACGGTGATGGGCCGCACCAAGTGGTTCGCGGTGATCCCCGCGATCATCATCGGCCTGCTGGCCGGCCTGGTCACCCAGGGGTCGTGGGCCACGGTGCAGATGTTCCTGCACGGAGAGAGCTTCGGCGTCACCGATCCGCAGTTCGGCATGGACGTGAGCTTCTACGCGTTCGACCTCCCGTTCATCCGGCTGATCCTGAACCTGCTGTTCGTCGTCGTGGTGATCGCATTCCTGGCGAACCTGCTGACGCACTACCTGTTCGGCGGTATCCGCCTCGCCGGCGGCGGTTCGAACGGCAACGGCCCGTCGATCTCGACCGCGGCGCGCATCCAGCTGGCCGCCCTCGCCGGGACTTTCCTGTTGCTGAAGGCGGCCGCCTACTGGCTCGACCGGTATTCGCTGCTGTCCAGCCAGCGCAAACAGGAGATCTTCACCGGTGCCAGCTACACCGACATCAACGCGGTGCTGCCGTCGAAGCTGATCCTCATGTCGATCGCGATCATCTGTGCGGTCGCATTCTTCGCCGGCATCGTGCTGCGCGACCTGCGCGTGCCGGCGCTGGCGACGGCACTGATGGTGTTGTCGGCGTTGGTGATCGGTGTCGGCTGGCCGCTGGCGATGGAGCAGTTCTCGGTCCGGCCGAACGCGGCGCAGAAGGAATCGGAATACATAGCGCGCAACATCACGGCGACCGAGCAGGCCTACGGCATCGGGCCCGAACAGGTCACCACACAACCGAACTGGACCGCGGAGCCGGTCAATCAGGCCACCGTCGATGCCGACGTCCCGACGCTGTCGAACCTGCGCATCCTGGATCCGAACATCGTCTCGCCGGCGTTCACGCAGCTGCAGCAGCGGCAGAACTTCTATGGATTCCCCACGCAGCTGGCGCTCGATCGGTACGAGATCGACGGCGAGATGCGCGATTTCGTGGTCGCCGTTCGTGAGATCGACCCGGGACGCCTGGTCGGGAACCAGACCAACTGGCTCAACAAGCACCTCGTCTACACCCACGGCAACGGGTTCATCGCCGCGCCCGCCAACCGGGTCAATCAGCCGGCATCCGACGACGTCGAGGGCGGCGGCTCGCCGGTCTTCTACGTCAGCGACCTGTCGAACTTCCAGACCGACGAGTATCAGGCCGAGGCGCCCATCAAGGTCACGCAGCCGCGCATCTACTTCGGCGAACTGATCGCCCAGGTGGATCCCGACTACGCGATCGTCGGCTCGAACAACGATCAGTCCCGCGAGTACGACACACAGGACTCCACCTACACCTACGAGGGCGACGCTGGTGTGTCGCTGAGCAACTACTTCAGTCGCCTGCTGTATTCGGTGCGGTTCGCCGAGCGGAACTTCCTGCTCTCCGGTGAGATCAACGAGAACTCGAAACTGCTCTACAACCGCGACCCGCGGGACCGTGTCGAGCAGGTGGCCCCGTGGCTGACCGTCGATTCGAAGACGTATCCGGCGGTGATGGAGGACGGTTCGATCAAGTGGATCGTCGACGGGTACACCACCCTCGACAACTATCCGTACGCGCAGCGGACCTCCCTGCAGGCGGCGACCACCGATGCGCAGGAACTGAATCAGGGCCAGACGGGCCGCACCCAGGTGAACCGCACGGTCTCCTACGTCCGTAACTCGGTGAAGGCCACCGTCGACGCCTACACGGGCGAAGTGACGCTCTACCAGTTCGACGATCAGGACCCCGTCTTGAAGACGTGGATGAACGTCTTTCCGGGGACGGTGAAGTCGCGTTCCGAGTTTGACCAGCAGGAATCACTGGCCGAGCACGTCCGCTACCCGGAGGACCTGTTCAAGATCCAGCGGTCGTTGTTGACGAAGTATCACGTCACCAATCCGCAGCAGTTCTTCGAGGGCAGTGACTTCTGGTCGGTGCCGTCGGATCCGACGAACGAGGACGCCGACGCGCAGGGGCTCGATCAGCCTCCGTACTACTTCGTGGCGTCGTCGCCGCGCACCGCGGATCCGTCGTTCCAGCTGACCTCGGTGCTGACCCGACTCAACCGTCCCATCCTGGGGTCATACATGACGGTGTCCTCCGATCCCGGGTCCTACGGCGAGATCACCGTCAAGACGATCCCGACCAACACGCAGCGGGACGGCCCGCGCCAGGCGTTCAACCCGATGCAGCAGGACGACCGGGTTGCCGAGAGCCGACGTAACTTCCAGGGCAACGTCGACGTCATGTTCGGCAACCTGTTGACCCTGCCCGTGGGCAACAGCGGCATCCTGTACGTCGTCCCGATGTACGCGCAGGCTCGTGGCGAGGGCACCTACCCGCGCCTGTTCCGGGTCATCACGCGATACGAGAACCGTGTCGGCTACGCACCGACCACGGCGGGTGCGCTCTCACAGGTGGGTATCTCGCCGCAGGGTGCCGCGCTGGTACCCGGTGAGGCGGCACCACCGGCCACCGAGCAGCCCGAGGGGGAGCAGCAGCCCGACGGCGAGCAGCAGGCCGCAGTTCCGGCACCGCCTGCGGCGGGTTCCTCCGCGGAACGCGACGCCGCGCTCCAGGCGATCAGCCAGGCGCTCGACGCGCTGGCGGAGGCGCAGAGCTCGGGCAACTTCACCGCCTACGGTGAGGCCCTCGACCAGCTGAACGCGGCCGTGGAGCAGTACGAGTCACTGCCGAATTAGTGAGGATCTCCGGCCGGGTTCCGGTTCGCAACGAATCGGAACCCGGCCGGATCACTCATTCGCGATAGCGACTGCGGTAGCGGCCGAGCTCGGCATCGGTGTTGTCGGGCAGAACCGGGCTGTGGTGATGACGGTGGCTCAGAGACATGAAGATCGCGGTGGCGCCGGCGAACGCGCCCACCATCATCAGTCCGAAGACGATCGCCAGTGCGACGTGACCGCCGGCCATCGACACCAACCACAGGGCCGCGGATGCGAATCCGACGAGCACCAGCAGATACCCGACAACGCTCATCGGGTGATTTCCGTGGCTCTCGTGATGGGGCATGTGCAGATGATGAGATGCCATCGTTCCTCCTCGATCTGAACGGTGTTCGTGTGTACACCGCCAGACTACCTCCTTGTGATTTTTGTCACAGTCGAACCACCTCGCAGCCGCGTGGCCGAGGCCGTTCCGGGCGCGGTCGTCGACTCGGCATCCGGGTCGATTCGGGCCCGTTTTCCTGCCGCCCATGTCCTCATGGCGGCACCAAAGTGTCTTGCGTCACAGCGGTTTTCGCAGTTCGGCGGAGATTCCGCGATGGCCGAGGGAGGCGATTTGCCTTTGCCGCGAACGTGTGTGTAACGTTGTGTTCACCAACGCGGGGTGGAGCAGCTCGGTAGCTCGCTGGGCTCATAACCCAGAGGTCGCAGGTTCAAATCCTGTCCCCGCTACCAAGGAAAGGCCCACGGTTCCGACAGGGACCGTGGGCCTTTTTCATGTCCGACGCGGGTCGTCCGTTGTCGCGCGGATCGTCGACCACTCGCGTGACCCGAGGCGACCCGCGCGAGTAGAGACGACCCGCGTGAAGTCAACGATCGTACGGCTGGGTCACGTCGGGTCCTCGTGGGTGACCGCCTTGTATCCGCGGGCCGCGGCACGGTCGATCGAGGCGCGCACCAGCGCGAAGATCAACCCTTGGACGGCTGCTCCGACAAGAACCTCGGTGGTGCCGTGGCGCAGGTCTTTGGGATCGGGGACGTCGGGTTCGTCGGAGATGCGCTTCCAGATCTGACCGAATGCTGCACTGGCAACGACGCCGCCGAGGACGCTCGTCGCGATCGACAGAGGCTTGTACATGGCCTTGGATACGGCGCTCATCGGTTCCTCCTCCATCGCCGGGTGATCACGAGCACGGCCACGAGGCCGAGCGCGGCGGCACCGCCTGCGGCCAGGGTGTTCTGGTTGTTGCGAGCAGTCTGGGCCAGGTCGGCGGCCGAATCCTGGACGCGGGCCTTGACGTCGGCTTTGCGTGCCAGCGCGTCGACCGTCTCGGCGAGTTCTGCACGTTGCTGCTCGACGGGTGGCAGGGCGTCGTCGGTGACGCCGTCATCGGACGGAGTGGTCATCGGAGGTGCTCCTTCACGGTGGTCACATCGTCGCGGACGCTCTGGGTGGCCTGCTCGGGTGTGGGCGGGACCGCGGCGCGCGCACGTCGAGCACCGACCAGCGCGGTCACCGCGCCGACCAGGATGAGTATTGCGGCGACGATGACGGCCGCCAACCACGCGGGTACCGCCTCTGCCAGACCCAGCACCGCCGCGGCCACGAGGGTGCCGAGCCCGAACAGCAGGAGCAGCGCACCCGCTCCCGAGACCCCGATGCCCACCCCGAGGCGGGTGCCCTTCGCACTCACCTCGTCCATCGCGTTACGGATCTCCGTCTTGACCAGGTCGGTGCTCTGGCGCTGCAGCCTCTCGATCAGTTGAACCGTGGAGAGCTCCTCGGGTGGGAGTTCACTCATCGATACCTCCTCATCACGGACGACCATCTGAGGTGACACCGATTACCCGCCCATCGGAGCGATAAACCGGGTCCCACCGAGTTCAAACGACGCCGGGTTTCTCGATTCCCGCACCCGGTGCCACCATGGATACGTGGAGATCACGAGCGAGGAGCAATTGCGGGCGGTCATCGGCCATCCGCACGAGACCGTGGCGAACAAGGTCCGACCGACGCTGCAGCAGATCCACATCGACTGGTTGGCCGCGACCCCGATGGTCTTCCTCGCGACCGCCGACCGTGCCGGACGCCTCGATGTCTCGCCGAAAGGGGACCCGGCGGGTCAGGTCGTCCATGTCGTGAACGAGACGACGATCGCGATCCCCGAACGCCCGGGCAACCGGCGCGTCGACGGATTCCTCAACATCTTGCAGAACCCGCAGGTGGGCACCATCGCGGTGATCCCGGGTCGCGGCGACACCCTGCGGGTCAACGGCCGCGCACGCATCGTCGACGACGCCGACTACTTCGACCTTCTGACCGTCAAACGGTCCCGGCCCATCCTCGCCGTCGAGATCGACGTCGAAGAGGTCTTCTTCCACTGCTCCAAGGCCTTCCTGCGGTCGGATCTGTGGCGGCCGGAGACCTGGCGTCCGACCGCATTGCCCAGCACTGCGCAGATCTCCAAGGCACTGATGCCCGAACTCGACCTCGACGAACTCGAGAAGGCGTACGCGGAACCCGAGTTCCGCAAGTGGCTGTACTGAACGGCCCTCGGGCGACCCGAGCACGACATCACTGTGGTGAAGTGAGGCCGCGCCCTCGCGGTCGTGGTTAACCTCAGTGCGGACACGGATCGATGACGACCAGCTGTCGAGGGGACATGATGGGCCACTACCGCGAAGCGTTCGACCGGGCACGAGACGACCGCGAGGAGTTCTGGCTGGCTGCCGCCGATGCGGTGGACTGGATCTCCCCGCCGACGCGTGCGCTCGATGATTCCGCCGCGCCCTTCTACCGATGGTTCCCCGACGGAACCCTCAACACGTCCTACAACGCGCTGGATCGGCACGTGGCCGCGGGAGCCGGCGACCGCACCGCGATGGTCTGGGACTCGGCCATGGTCGGCACGGTCCGCACGTACACCTACGCCGAACTGCTCGACGAGGTCTCGCGCTTCGCGGGAGTGCTGTCGGCGAACGGGGTCGCGGCCGGCGACCGGGTGGTGATCTATCTCCCGATGATTCCGGAAGCCGCGATCGCGATGCTCGCCTGCGCGCGCGTGGGCGCGGTTCATTCGGTTGTGTTCGGCGGGTTCGCCGCACGCGAGCTCGCCACGCGGATCGACGACGCCGAGCCGGTGGCCATCGTGACCGCGTCCGGCGGGTTGGAACCGGGACGTGCGGTGGAGTATCTGCCGATCATCGACAAGGCCCTCGACCTGGCCGCGTCGCCGCCACCGACCGTGATCGTCAAGAACCGGCCCGAGATCGCCGGCGACGCATCGGATCACGACGGATGGCTCGACTGGGACGAACTGATGTCGTCCGCGTCGCCGGTCGGCCCGACGCCGGTCGCCGCGACCGACCCGCTCTACATCCTCTACACGTCGGGCACCACCGGCAAACCGAAGGGAGTCGTCCGCGACAACGGCGGCCACGCCGTCGCACTCACATGGTCCATGCCGAACATCTACGACATCCGCGCCGGCGACGTGTGGTGGACGGCCTCCGACGTCGGGTGGGTCGTCGGACACTCCTACATCGTCTACGGTCCGCTGCTCGTCGGCGCGACCACGGTGATGTACGAGGGCAAACCCGTCGGCACCCCCGACGCCGGTGCGTTCTGGCGGGTGATCGCCGACCACGGGGTCAACGCCCTGTTCACCGCGCCGACCGCCATCCGCGCCATCCGCAAGGCCGACCCCGAGGCCGCCGAACTCACGAAGTACGACACGACGACGCTGCGGACCCTGTTCGCCGCCGGGGAGCGCCTGGACCCGGACACCTTCGAGTGGGCGAGCGCCACACTCGGCGTTCCGGTCGTGGACCATTGGTGGCAGACCGAGACGGGCTGGGCGATCGCCGCGAATCTCCGCGGCCTGGAACCGATGCCGATCAAGGCGGGCTCGCCGACTGTACCGGTGCCGGGCTACCGGGTCGGCATCGTCGACGCCGAGGGCACCGCGCTGGGGGCGGGGGAGGAGGGCAGCATCGTCATCGAGCTGCCGCTGCCGCCGGGGACGCTGACCGGCCTCTGGCGCGACGAGGAGCGCTTCCGCAAGTCGTACCTGTCGGCCTTCCCCGGGTACTACCTCACCGGCGACTCCGGATACCTCGACGACGACGGGTACGTGTTCGTGCTCGGGCGGTCCGACGACGTCATCAACGTTGCTGGGCACCGGCTGTCGACGGGCAGCATCGAAGCCGTCGTCGCCGCGCACCCGGCGGTGGCCGAATGCGCGGTGGTCGGCATCCACGACGACCTGAAAGGCCAACGGCCGAGCGGCTACGTGGTCCTCAAGGCCGGAGCGGAAATCGATCCGGACACTTTGCGTGACGAGCTGGTCGCGAAGGTGCGCAACGAGATCGGTGCGGTCGCGACCTTCCGCGACGTGACCGTCGTGGCCGCGCTGCCGAAGACCCGGTCGGGCAAGATCCTCCGAAAGACCATGCGCCAGATCGCCGATCACGAGGAGTACGCGGTACCGTCGACGATCGAGGATCCGGACGTGCTCGCCGACCTGGCGAAGCAGCTCGGCGGGTAGGGACGCGGGGGGACGATGGGGGCAGAAGACCCGCCTGACGGAGCATCGCGAGCCGATTCGCACCGGGAACTCCCCACCGACCCCGATGTGGTGCGTCCCCTGCACCTGCGGCCGAGCGCGATCGCGTGGGTGCTCGTCGGCGGAGCGTGCGGGACCGGGCTCCGGTACTGGGTGGAAGAGCTTCTGCCGCACGAGGACACCGCCTGGCCCTGGGGAACATTCCTGGTGAATTTCGTCGGTGCGTTCGCGCTCGGCGCCCTCCTCGAGGGACTGGCGCGCTCCGGGGAGGACGCCGGCGGGCGACGTCGGAATCGACTGTTGCTCGGCACCGGACTATGTGGCTCGTTCACCACCTACAGCAGTTTCGCGCTCGAGATGTCGCTGCTCACCCACCGGGATGCACTCCCCGTCGCGGTCGGCTACGGCATCGCCAGTGTCTGCGCGGGGGTGCTGTGTGCGTGGCTGGGGATCGTGGCGGCCCAGGCGGCAGTTCGTCGGCGGCCGGAGGCGACCACGTGATCGTCGTACTGGTGATGGTCGCCGGTGCCCTGGGCGCCGGCACGCGATTCATCCTCGACGGCGCGATCAAGCAGTGGCGACCCACGACGTTTCCGTGGGCGACGCTGCTGATCAACATCAGCGGATCGTTGCTCCTCGGCCTGATCGCCGGCTCGGTGATGTTCGCGACGCTCGAGCCGGACGTGCAGACCGTCGTCGGGACCGGATTCTGCGGCGGCTACACGACATTCAGCACGGCGAGCTTCGAAACTGTTCGGCTGCTGGAGCAACGGCGGTCGATGGCCGCGGTGCTCAATGTGCTCGTGTCTGTGCTCGGGAGCGCGGCGGCGTGCGGGCTGGGCCTGTACCTGGCGTGGGTCGTGTGAGCCCTCGTGGGTCGGGGTGCCCGGCCGGTCGTGTGGCGCCGCCGGTCGGGTAGCGTTTCGCCACCCGACCGGCGGAGCCGCTCACTTCAGTTCGGCGCTGCTCTTGTTCAGCACACGACGCGCGATGATGAGGTTCTGGATCTGCTGGGTCCCCTCGAAGATGTCGAGGATCTTCGAGTCACGGGCCCACTTCTCCACCAGCAGGCGCTCCGAATAGCCCAGGGTGCCGGTCAGTTCCACCACCTTGTTGGTGATGTCGGTGCCGGTCCGGCCGGCCTTGGCCTTGGACATCGACGCCTCGAGCGAGTTGGGTTCGGAGTTGTCGGCCATCCACGCGGCACGCATGGTGTGCAGGTATGCGGCCTCGAAGTCCGACTCCATCCGGATGAATTCCGCTGCGGCGGCATGCTGGTCGGCGGCTGGGCGGTCGTAGTCGATCTCGATGCCGGCCTCCTCGAGGATGCGTCGCAGTTCCTCCAGGGCTGCCCGGGCGACACCCACGGCCATACCGGCGACCATGGGCCGCGTGTTGTCGAAGGTCTGCATGACCCCGCCGAAGCCCTTCTTGGTGTCGACCTCCGGCGAGCCGAGCAGGTTGTCCTTGGGGATGCGGCAGTTCTCGAATCGGATCACCGCGGTGTCGGACACGCGGATGCCCAGTTTGTGCTCGAGCCGCACCACCTCGACGCCCGGGTGCTCCCGCGGGACGACGAAGCTCTTGATGGCGGCGCGTCCGAGGCTCTTGTCGACCGACGCCCACACCACGATGTGGGTGGCGCGGGAACCGGCGGTGACGAAAATCTTCTCGCCGTTGAGGACGTAGTCGTCGCCGTCGGGGGTCGCCGTGGTCGACACCGCCGCGGAGTCCGAGCCGAAGCTGGGCTCGGTGATGGCCATCGCGGCCCACACCTTGCCGAAGCTCTTGAGCTGGTCGTCGGTCGCGACCGCGGCGATCGCGGCGTTGCCGAGACCCTGATACGGGATCGTCAGCATCAGGCCGACGTCGCCCCACGAGGTCTCCATCGTGTTGATCACCGACTGCATGTTGCCGCCGTTGACCACGGCGCCTTCCGCACGCGGCTTGTCGGACTTCTTCTGGCTGCGTCCGCCGTCGGCGCCCGCGCCGGCCTGACCGGCTTCCGAGAGACCGTCGTACAGGCTCGCCAGGGTATCGAGTTCCACGGGATAGTCGTGCTCGCGCAGGTCGTACTTGCGCGAGATCGGCCGGAAGATCTCGGCCGCGGCCTGGTGGGCCTGATCGATCGTCGCGTTCAGCTTCTTGGGCAGTTCGAGATTGATGCTCATGTCAGATATTCCTCACCGGATCCGGTCGTCTAGAGGACGACGACGCCCTCGCCGATACCCGCACCGCGCAGGTCGCGATACCAACGCTCCACCGGATGTTCCTTGGTGAAGCCGTGGCCGCCCAGCAACTGGATGCCGTCGAGTCCGATCTGCAGACCCTTGTCGATGGTGAGCTTGCGGGCCAGTGCGGCTTCGCGGGCGAACGACAGGCCCTGCTCGGCACGCGCGGCACCACGCAATGTCACCAGCCGGATCGAATCGACCTCGGTGGCGATGTTGGCCACCATGAATGCCACCGCCTGTCGGTTGGAGATCGGCTCGCCGAACGCCTCGCGCTCGTTCACGTAGGGGATCACGTAGTCGAGGACGGCCTTGGCGGTGCCGGAGGCGAGTGCCGACCAGCCCAGACGCGACAGGCGCACCACGTCGCGGTACGCGGCGAAGGCGGCGTCGCCCTCGGCGCCACCCAGGAGCGCCGACGCCGGAACGGCGACGTCCTGCAGCAGCAGGCGACCCATGCCGGCGGCGCGCACGCCCATGCCGGGGTCGGCCTCGACGATCAGGCCCTTGGTGTCGGATTCGACGATGAAGAGGGCCGGGCGGCCGTCGAGCTGCGCTCCGATGATGAACAGCTCAGACGAGCCCGCTGCCGGAACGAACGACTTCACGCCGTTGAGGCGGTAGCCGCTGGGTACCCGGGTTGCCTTGGTACCCAGGTCGAATGCGTCGAACAGCGGCTTGGGTTCGGCGATCACGACGGCCGACTGCGGTACGTCCTCGCCGGCGAAGTCCGGCAGGTAGGTGCGCTGCTGCTCGTCGGTGCCGAAGTTCGTCAGCGTGGTGGCCACGCCACTCGGGGCCAACAGCGGCAGGGCCAGGCCCATGTCGCCGTACGCCATCGCCTCGGCGACGAGCGCGTTGGTGACCACGCCGCGCTCGGTCGCTGCGCCGTCGAAGTCCTCGGGAACGTTGATCATCGTGATGCCGAGCTCAGCGGAGCGCTTCACCAGATCCGCCGGTGCCTCGGCCGCGTTGTCGGCGTCGTAGGCGGCGGGTCGCAGGATCTCGGTGGAGAACTCGCGCACCGTCTCCGCGATCATCTGCTGCTCGTCGTCGGGGTTGAGGTTGAAGAAACCCTTGGGCGAGGTGGTCAGCCGCTTGGCCTGCCCGGACCCGCCCTGGGCGGCCTTGAACGCACGGTTGGCCGCACCCAGCGTCTGGAAACCGGTCTTGGTGCCCTGGTAGGCGATGCGGTTGAGTGGCTCGCGGATCTTGTACTTGTCGGCGAACTCCGACCCGGTGACGGTCGTCAACACGCGCATCGCGGTGCCGATGAAGTTACGGGGGTGCGGGTTCTTGCCGACTGCGGAGGTGTCGCGCGGGTCGGAGTGCCGCGTTTCGGTGTGAGAGGTCATGATCACCAGCAATTCTCGGGCGGGTCGGGTGCGCACCGGATGGCCGCACCGCAATCTTACTCGGTAGTAAGTACAGACCTTACTATTCGGTAAGGAGCTTGTCACGTAGTTGCTCGAGACGACGCCGTGCCGGCCGATCTACGCTGGTCGGGTGACCGTAGACCGCCGCTCCGCCGACTCGTCCGCGTCGTCGACGACCGGGCAGCGACGGATCGACGCCGGCGCCCGGGTGACCGCTGCGGGCCTCGGCACGGTGGGTCTGGCTGCGCTCGCGACAACCGTCGTGGTGCAGCCCGAGGTGGTCGCCGACGGCCCGGAGTTGTGCCCGTTCGCTCGGATGACCGGACTGCCGTGCCCGGCCTGCGGACTGACCCGTAGTTGGGTGGCGCTCGGGCACGGCGACCTCGAGGCGACGGTGTCCTTCAATGTGTTCGGGCCGGTGTTCATGGTGCTGGCCATCGTGGTGACCGCGGTCGCACTGTGGTCGGCGGCCACCGGCGCGCATGGGTTGGATCGGGTTCGTGCGGTCCTGACGAGTCGCCCGATGCTCATCGTCGTCGGTCTGTGGGCCGGCTACGGCCTGGTGCGGCTCGCCGATGCGGGATTCGGCTGGGGCTGGTTCCCGGCGATCACCTGAATCGCGTTGGAACGGGCGCCGCGACGACACGGAGTCGCTCCGAGACGTGACGCGGCCGCCGATGGATAGCAGAGTGGGCATATGCAGATCACACACTTCGGTCACTCGTGCGTCCTGGTGGAGATCGACGGCACCAGAATCCTCTTTGACCCGGGCAGCTTCTCGCACGGCTTCGAGGGCGTCACCGACCTCGACGCGATCCTCATCACCCATCAGCATCCCGACCACTGCGACACCGGACGACTGCCCGATCTCGTCGCGGCCAATCCGCAGGCGATGCGTTTCGCCGACCCGCAGACCGCCGCCCAGCTCAACGGCGACGACGTCGCGGGTCCCTGGACGACCGCCAATGCCGGTTCGCACGCGCAGATCGGGGCTGTCACCGCGCGATTCACCGGGGGGCGGCACGCGGTGATCCATCCCGAGATCCCGGTCGTCGACAACGTCGCCTACGTGCTGGACACCAAGTCGATGACCGGACGCTTCATGCATCCGGGCGACTCGTTCTACATCCCGTTCGAGAGGATCGACGTCCTCGCCCTGCCGTCGGCCGCGCCGTGGATGAAGCTCAGCGAATCCGTCGACTACCTCCGGGCCATGGCACCGCGCATCGCGGTCCCCATCCATCAGGCGATCCTGTCCGACGCCGGGTCCGGCGTGCACTACGGACGGCTGGCCGACATGAAGGCACCCTCCACCGACTTCATGGTCCTGGACAAGGAGTCGGCAACCGAGGTCTGACACCCAACCCTGGGTCTGACGCCGTTCTTCCCCCACGAGTCGTCACATCCGCCAGCTGCAACTGGGGGATGTAACGATTCGTGGGGGACGAACGCCATCCGTGCGGGGCGCCGGCGGGCGCCGGGCGTCAGGGGGCGGTGGGCGAGAGGGCGTCGAGCACCCCGTCGTGCAGTACTCCGTTCGTGGCGACCGCGCTGCCGCCCGCCGGGCCGACGGTGCCGTCGAGGGCGGTGAAGCGTCCACCCGCCTCCCGCACGATGATGTCGAGTGCCGCCAGGTCCCACAGCGACACCTCCGGCTCGGCCGCGATGTCGACCGCGCCCTCGGCGACGAGGCAGTAGTTGTAAAAGTCGCCGTACCCGCGCACCCGCCAGACCGCGTCCGTCAGCGCGATGAACTCGTCGCGGATACCGCGATCACGCCACCCGGACAGGCTGGAGAACGCCAGGCTCGCCGACGAGACCTCGGCGACGCCGGAGACGCTCACTCGTCGGGGAAACTCCTCGCCGTCGAACACGGCGAATGCGCCGTGGCCTTCGGCGGCCCACCAGCGGCGGCGCAGTGCGGGTGCGGACACCACGCCCACTCGTGGGGTGCCGTCGACGAGCAGTGCGATGAGGGTGGCCCACACGGGCACACCCCGGACGAAGTTCTTGGTGCCGTCGATCGGGTCCACCACCCACTGCCGGCCGGTGAGGACCGCGTCGCCGCCGAACTCCTCGCCCAGCACCGCGTCGTCGGCACGACGGGCCGCCAGCCGTTGCCGCACCATCGTCTCGCACGCCAGGTCGGCGTCGGACACAGGTGTCAGGTCCGGTTTGTCGTCTACCCGGAGGTCGACCGCCAGGAATCGCTCCATCGTCAAGGCATCGGCCGAGTCCGCGAGAGACAACGCCAGTTCGAGATCATCGGTGATGGCGTACGGCTCGCTACGGCCTGCAGCGCTGTCGGGAGGCATGCCGGTAGGTTAGGCCACCGCCGCGACGTCCAGAGTCACGACGGGCGATGATGTCGGGGTGCCATCACACGAGACCGTCGAAACCGCGATCTTCGTCACGTTCGCCGTGGTCGCGACTCTGGCCGTGCCCGTGTCCTTGATCCTGGCCCGGCGCAAGCAGAAGCGCCGCGGAGGCTTCCCGGACCATGATCCCGGTCTCGGACCCTGGAACGCCCTCCCGGTGCGCGCTCATGACCGCACGGTCTCGCGTCCCGCGCCGCGTTCCCGGACATCCGGGCCGGTGGCCGACCTCGATTCGCCGGACCCCGTCGTCCGAATCCGTGCGCAGCGCCGGGCGCAGGTGAACCCACGAACGTCCGATTTGCCCGAGGCCGACCGGTAGGGTGACCGTCATGGATCTGCTCGCGATCGGTTTCACCGTCATCCTTGCGGCAGTCGTCGTGGCGTTCGTCGTCCAATGGCAGCGTGGCCGCAATCCGCGTCCGCTGAGTGGTTCTCGCGCAGCCCAGTTCGTCCAGGGGACCTTCACGGTCACCGGCGTGAGTGAACGGCCCGAGCAGGGCGACGCCAAGGGGGAGCGGTTCTGCACGGTGTCCGGCACGATCGTCGGACCGCAGACCGACCCCGCGGAAGTGTACGGCACGCTGGTCCTCGGCGAAACGGACCCGTGGCCGCAGATCGGCGCCGATCTCCCGGTGGTGTACAAGCCGGGCAAGGCGACGTCGTCGTGGCGATTCGGCGAGCTGCCGCCGGCAGATCCGACCGTGCCACCCGGACAGGTCCCGCCCGCCTGAGCGTTTGCGCCCGAACCTCGGGCGGGGAGGCCTGCCGCGTTTCGCGGCGGTAGGCTTGATTACCGTGCATCCCGACGTAGCAGCAGATCTCGAATCCATCGGCGCCACCTTGACCACGGTCGAGAAGGTGCTCGACCTCGATGAGTTGCGTCGGCGGATCGAGGAACTGGAGATGCAGGCCTCCGATCCCGATTTGTGGAACGACCAGGATCACGCCCAGCAGGTGACCAGCGAGTTGTCGCACGCGCAGACCGAGTTCCGTCGCGTGTCCGAACTCCGCCAGCGTCTCGACGATCTGCCCGTGCACTACGAACTGGCCGACGCGGAAGAGGGCGACGACCGGACGGCCGCGCTCGCCGATGCGGACTCCGAGCGGGCCTCGCTGAAGGCCGACGTCGAGGCCATGGAGGTCAAGACGATGCTCGCCGGCGAATACGACCAGCGCGATGCGCTCGTCAACATCCGCTCGGGCGCGGGTGGGGTCGACGCCGCCGACTGGGCGCAGATGCTGATGCGGATGTACATCCGGTGGGCCGAGAAGCACAAGTACGGCGTCGAGGTCTACGACACCTCCTACGCCGAAGAGGCCGGGATCAAGAGCGCGACGTTCGCCGTGAAGGCGCCCTACATGTACGGGACGCTGTCGGTCGAGCAGGGCACCCACCGTCTCGTCCGGATCAGCCCGTTCGACAACCAGGGCCGCCGTCAGACGTCGTTCGCCGAGGTGGAGATCCTCCCGGTCGTCGAGACGACGGACCACATCGAGGTCGACGAGAACGAGGTCAAGGTCGACGTCTATCGCTCGTCGGGCCCGGGTGGCCAGTCGGTCAACACCACCGATTCCGCGGTCCGATTGACCCATATGCCGACCGGCATCGTGGTGACCTGTCAGAACGAGAAGAGCCAGCTCCAGAACAAGGCGGCCGCGATGCGCGTGCTGCAGGCGAAGCTGCTCGAACGCAAGCGTCAGGAGGAACGCGCCGAACTCGACGCCCTCAAGGGCGACGGCGGCTCGAGCTGGGGCAACCAGATGCGTTCCTACGTGCTGCACCCGTATCAGATGGTCAAGGACCTGCGCACCAACGTCGAGGACAACAATCCCAGCTCGATCCTCGACGGTGAGATCGACAAGTTCATCGAGGCCGGCATCCGCTGGCGTATGGCCGCTGCAGACGCCTGACATGGGACCGACCATGACGTCGCTCGCCTTCGCGCCCGGCGCGACCCAATCTGTGCTCGGACGCTTCTACGTGTGGCTGGCCACCAACGGCCTGGAGATCCTGATCTGGATTCTCGCCGGCCTGCTCGTCATCCGCTTCATCCGATGGGGCGCCGACGGCTACGCCGCTCGGCTCAAGACCCAGTTCGATTCCAGCGACCTCATCGTTCAGACCGAGGACGCCAAGCATCGGCGCGCGCTGGTCGACGTCGTCGCGTGGACGCTGATCGTGATCGTGGCGATCATCGTCATCGTCCGGATCGCGCTGATCCTGGGCGTACCCGTCACCGGGCTCGCCGGTCCGGGCGCGGTGCTCGGTGCCGCGCTGGGTTTCGGCGCGCAGCGGGTGGTGCAGGACATCCTGGCCGGGTTCTTCGTGGTGGCCGAGAAGCAGTACGGGTACGGCGACGTGGTCAACCTGACGACCACCGCGAACGGTACGGCGGAGGGCACCGTGGAGGATGTGTCCCTGCGGATGACCAAGCTCCGCACCGGCGAGGGCGAGGTGATCACCGTGCCCAATGGGCAGATCATCAAGGCCACCAACCTGTCCAAGGATTGGGCCCGCGCCGTCGTGGACGTCCCCGTGCCCGCCGATGCGGACATCGCGCTCGTCAACGAGACGCTCGATCGGATCGGCGATGAGTTCTACGAGCAGAATCGTTGGCACGCCCTGCTGCTGGACTCGCCGTCGCCGCTCGGCGTGATCGACCTCGAACTCGATTCGATCACCGTGCGGATGGTCGCCCGCACCCTGCCCGGCAAACAGTTCGACGTGAGTCGGGCATTGCGCATCGAGATCGTGCGCGCGCTGGCTCGCGAGGGCATCACCGTGGCGCCCGGACGTGAGGTGGACGCGGGTGGCGGTCCACCCGCGACGCTCGCCGACGAGGCCGGAAAGGTGCGTGATTCCTGATGTCCCCGAAACACAGCGCCGATGGCACGCCCGACGGAACCCCCGACGACGACACGCCCGCCGACGAGACGCCGACCCGCGAGATGAAGATCGAGCCCACACCGGACACCGCGGCCGAGCAGGAGGCGGTCGCCGCCGACCGGAGCGCCGCCGAGAAGACGGCCGCCCCGGAGGAACGCAAGCCGATCATCCCGGAACGCTTCCGCGACTGGGGCCACGTCTACAAGACCCGCATCCGCACCAGTACCGCGGTACTGGTCATCGCGTTCCTCGGCTCGGTGATCCTCTACGGCTACACCTCGCAGCGCTACGGCGTCGTCGAACCGCCGACCGCACCCGCGCCCCGGTCCACCCAGTCGACGACCACCGAGCCCAGCTGGACCTCGACCCCGTCGAGCACGGTCACCTCCACGACCACCACGACCGACTCGGTGGAGACCGGGACCGACGGTGAACCGCAGACCGGCGCGGAGACCGGCCAGGAACAGACGACGACCGAGACCACCGGGCCGGGGCTCCCGCAGCTTCCGTTCCCGAATTTCGGCGGCAACCAGGAGACGACCACGGTTCCCGAGCGCTGACCAGGCGAGACACCCCGCCCTGGAACCTGAGCGTTCGTCTCAGCGCCCGTGGCTACACTGGCATCTCGTGATCAAGCTGGAGAACGTCACGATGCAGTATAAGGCGTCGAGCCGGCCTGCCCTGGCCGACCTCAGCCTGGAGGTCGACAAAGGGGAGTTCGCGTTCCTGATCGGCCCGTCCGGGTCTGGGAAGTCCACCTTCTTCCGGCTGCTGCTCAAAGAGGACAAACCCACATCGGGTGAGGTGTACGTGGGGGAGTACCACGTCAACACGCTCAAGGGCCGCACGGTTCCGAAGCTGCGCCAGTCGATCGGCTGCGTGTTTCAGGACTTCCGTCTGCTGCAGCAGAAGTCGGTCGCCGACAATGTCGCGTTCGCGTTGGAGGTCATCGGCAAGTCGCCGTCGACCATCCGGCGCATCGTGCCCGAGGTGCTCGACTATGTCGGTCTCTCCGGAAAGGCCGACCGCATGCCGTACGAACTGTCCGGCGGTGAGATGCAGCGGGTGGCGATCGCGCGGGCGATCGTCAACCGGCCCCTGGTGCTGCTCGCCGACGAACCGACCGGCAACCTCGATCCGGAGACCAGCGAAGAGATCGTCGACGTCCTCGATCGGGTCAACCGCCGTGGCACCACCGTCGTCATGGCCACCCATGACCGCCACATCGTCGACGCGATGCGACGTCGCGTCCTCGAGTTCGACAACGGCCGATTGGTCCGCAACGACCCGCAAGGGGTGTACGGCATCGGCTGAGGCCGACGCCACCCCGCACGAGACCGACCGCGAGGCGTCGCCTCCGCGCCACGCTTCCGCCCTCGACTTCTGTTAGGACTGCGCACAACCCATGCGAGCGAACTTCATCATCAGCGAGGTCCTCAACGGTTTCCGCCGCAACGTGACGATGACCGTCGCCATGGTGCTGACCACGGCGATCACCCTCGGCATGTTCGGTGGCGGCCTGTTGGTGATCCAGATGGCCGACAAGAGCCAGCAGATCTTCCTCGACCGGGTCGAGATGCAGTTCTTCATCAACGACGCGGTTTCGGACGCCGACCCGAACTGTCAGGAATCTCCGTGCGCGGAGCTGCGGGCCGACATCGAGAACGAACCGGGAGTCGGATCGGTGACATTCATCGACCGAGAGGAGGCGTTCGAGGCGGCCAAGGAGACGTTCAAGGACAACCCGGACATCGCCGACAACATCCGGGAGGGCACCATCCCGGCGTCGCTCAAGGTCCGCATGTCCGACCCGACACAGTTCGGCGCGGTGCTCGACAAGTACTCCGGAGCGCGCGACCGCGGGGTCGACGGAGTGCTCGACCAGCGTGAGTTGGTCCAGCGCATCTTCAGCGTGCTCGACGGCACGCGGAACGCGGCGTTCGCGGTGGCGCTGGTGCTGGCGGTCGCCGCGATCCTGTTGATCGTGAACACGGTTCAGGTCGCGGCGTTCACCCGGCGAACCGAGGTGTCGATCATGCGGCTCGTGGGCGCCACCCGGTGGTACACCCAGCTGCCGTTCCTGGTCGAGGCGGTGGTGGCGGCGCTCGTCGGCGCCTTCCTGGCCATCGGTGGCCTGTTCGCGGCCAAGGTCTTCTTCTTCGACAACGCCCTGCGCGATCTGTACGGTGTGAACATTCTCGCCCGCATCGGTGTCTCCGACGTGTTGTTCGTGTCGCCGTGGCTCATCCTGGGCGGAATTCTGTTGTCAGGGATCACCGCATATGTGACGCTGCGGGTCTATGTTCGCGAGTAGCCGCACGAATTCACAACAGACGGATTCACGACAGGCAGACTCACGAGGGATGCCGGACAAGGAGGTGGGAACATGGTGAAGGAGAAGGGTCGCAACGTCATCGCGACCAACCGCAAGGCGCGGCACAACTACGCCATTCTCGACACCTTCGAGGCCGGGATCGCGCTGTTGGGTACCGAGGTGAAGAGCTTGCGCGAGGGCAAGGCATCGCTCGCGGACGCGTTCGCGACCGTCGACGACGGTGAGATCTGGCTGCGCGCAGTGCACATCCCCGAATACGGAAGCGGATCGTGGACCAACCATGCGCCGCGCCGCAACCGGAAGTTGTTGCTGCACCGGCGCGAGATCGACAACCTCATCGGCAAGATCCGCGACGGCAATCTGACCTTGGTCCCGTTGTCGCTGTACTTCAACGACGGCAAGGTGAAGGTCGAACTGGCTCTCGCCCGCGGCAAGCAAGCACACGACAAGCGCCAGGACATCGCACGACGCACCGCGCAACGCGAGGTCGAGCGCGAGATGGGTCGGCGCGTCAAGGGGATGTGAGCCGGTGCGCCGACAACGTGATCGTGGGTTCGTCGCCGTCGCGGTGATGATGTTGGCGTTCCTCGGTGTCGTGGCGTGTACGCCCGACCCCGAGGGCCGGATCGGCGGCGACGGGGTCGCGATCGAGGGCCTGCCTGCGGTGCCCCCGATGGGGTGGAACAGTTGGAACACTTTCGGCTGCAACATCACCGAACAGATCGTCCGCGAACAGGCGGATGCGCTGGTGGTCACCGGCCTGCGCGATGCCGGATACCGCCACGTGATCGTCGACGACTGCTGGGTGGCGCCGATACGCGCTGCTGACGGGTCGTTGCAGGCCGAGCCGAGCCGATTCCCCTCCGGTATGGCGGCCCTCGGGCAGTACCTGCACGAGCGGGGCCTGAAGTTCGGCCTGTACTCCGGGGCGGGTGACCAGACGTGCACGCAGTTCCTCGGCACCTACCCCGGGTCGACGGGAAGCCGGGGTCACGAGGAGCAGGACGCGCGAACGTTCGCCGATTGGCAGGTCGACTATGTCAAATACGACTGGTGTTCAAGCGATTCCGACCATGTCGAACAGGTCGCGGCATTCACCGCGATGCGCGACGCGATCCGCGACACCGGCCGCCCGATGGTGTACAGCATCAACCCCAACAGCGGCGTCGCCGACGTGGTCCCCGGCGCGGAGTACGACTGGGGTGGCGTGGCGACGATGACCCGGATCACCAACGACATCGCTCCGGTGTGGTCCACCAACGCCGACGCCTCGGGGCCGCAGGGCGTCATCGACATCGTCGACGCCGCGTCGACGCTGGCCCCACGCGTCGGACCGTCGGCGTTCAACGATCCGGACATGCTCGTCGTCGGCGTCGACGGCAACCCCGGCCTCACCCTCGCCCAGCAGCGCACCCAGATGTCGATGTGGGCGATGATGGCGGCCCCGCTGATCGCCGGAAACGACCTGACCAGGATGTCGACGCAGACCCTCGACCTGCTCCGCAACCGTGCCGTCATCGCGATCGACCAGGACGAGCGGGTCAGTGCGGGTGCGCCCGTCGACGACGATCCGGAGATCTGGGCACGCGCCATCGGGGAGAAGGGACTCGTGGTGTCGTTGACCAATCGTGACGACCACCCGCGTCCGATGTCGGTGTCGCTGAGCAGCCTGGGCTTGGTCGGCGACGCCACCGTGAGCGCGATCGACGCGTGGACCGGCCGTCGCTATCAGGCCGAGGCCGGCGAGATCACCGTCGACGTCGGCGTGAACGACACCGTGCTGCTGCAGATCGCGTGACGTTGAGATCGGCTGGGGTCGGGAGGCCGCACAGCGGTGGGCGATCCGGACCGGGATGAAACGGGTTGCGGACGTTGTTAGACTGAAGTGCTCGTCGAAATTCGACGGGTGCCACCTCGGGGCTGATCGGTTTCGACTGCGTGCGTCGAGGTAGGGGAAGCGTGTCGGTGCAGGCTAGAGACCACCGTTAAGCGTCGTAGCAACCAATTAAGCGCCGATAAGAATCAGCGCGACTACGCCCTCGCTGCCTGATCAGCGACGGCTAGTCTGTCGGCCCGGGTCTGCTCCCAGCCCGGTCGCCGGCATCATCTCAGGGAGCTCACCGCTGTCGTCGGTCGCGGACGGCAACGGGACACTTAACAGCGACTGGGATCGTCATCTCGGCTTGTTCGCGTGACCGAGAGATCCGAGTAGAGGCATAGCGGACTGCACACGGAGAAGCCCTACCGAAGCGACGGAGGACCCGGGTTCAATTCCCGGCAGCTCCACGACACGGCCCTGGCCCGGATCTCGGGTCAGGGCCGTTCGCGTGTGCGGACGCCGGCGAGTGTCCGCCCCACGAAGTCCAGCGCGGCCCGTTGCCACAGGCCGATGTGATCGAGCATGCCGTGACCACCGTCCGGGACGGGCACATACGTGGCGTCGACGCCGCGTGCGACGAGCTCGCGGACACCTTTCTCGGTGCGACGAGCAAGGGTTCGCTGGTCGGCGGTGCCGTGGATCGCGACGACGCGGACGGCGTCATGGATGAACCGCCAGTCTGCGTGCTGCCACCACGGCGCCAGCGCGAGGAGGCCTACGACGCGTGGATCGGCGGCCAGATGGGCGCCGACGCGGCCACCCATCGAGTGGCCCACGAGGACGACCGGAACTCCCGGGTGCTCGCGGGACAGGTCGTCGAGAGCCTTGCGGGCGTACGGGATCGGGCTGTTCTGCGCCCCGTTCCAGCCGTAGAAGCGGTATCTCACCTGACGGACCAGGACGCGTCGGCCGAAGCGGGCGCGCAGCGACCAGGTGAACGGATACATCCGCAGTGCCGCGGGCTGCCGGGGGCTGAAGGGCTGATAACTGTGATCGGTCCCACCCGGTAGCACCAGGACGATCAGTTCCACCGGGTCAGGTGCGCGTCTCAACATGCCCACTCACTCGCAGTTCCTCGACTCGGCTCGTTCGTGCCCACAGTATCTGTTCGTTCGTTGCCGACGTTCGGACTGGTTCCGATGGCAGAATTGCGCTCATGGCACATCCGAGAGCAGGAACACCCGCGCTCCCCGAGGATCTGATCGATGTCGCTGCCGTCGAGCGCGCCTACTACGACACGGTGCCCGATCCCGAGGATCCGATGCAGCAGGTGGTGTTCGGTACATCTGGTCACCGTGGGTCGAGCCTCGATGGGGCGTTCAACGAGGCGCACATCCTGGCCACCACCCAGGCGATCGTCGAGTACCGGCGGTCCGCCGGTATCAGCGGGCCCCTGTTCATCGGCTTCGACACCCACGCCCTCTCGAAACCCGCCTGGCGCAGCGCGCTCGAGGTCCTCACCGCCAACGAGGTCACCGTCTACATCGCCGAGAACGAGAAGTTCACGCCGACCCCGGCGGTGAGCTTCGCGATCCTGCGGTTCAACCAGGCCAACCCCGGTGTGCTCGCCGACGGCATCGTCGTGACGCCGTCCCACAACCCGCCTCGCGACGGTGGCTTCAAATACAATCCGCCCAGCGGGGGTCCGGCGGACACCAGTATCACCAGCGTGGTCGCGCGCCGCGCCAACGAGCTCCTGGCGGACAAGTTGAACGGGGTCAAGCGAATTCCGTTCGAACAGGCGCGCCGTAGTGAGTACATCCGTGACTTCCCGTACACCGCAACATACGTCGACCACTTGCATGAGGTGGTCGACATGGCGGCGATTCGTGACGCCGGCATCCACATCGGCGCCGACCCGCTCGGCGGGGCCTCGGTCGGATACTGGGCCGAGGTCGGGTTCCGCTACAACCTGGCCAATCTCACGGTCGTGAACCCGACGGTCGATCCGACCTTCCGCTTCATGACCTTGGACACCGACGGCAAGATCCGGATGGACTGTTCGTCGCCGAATGCGATGGCGTCGCTGATCTCCGCCCGCGACAGCTACGACATCGCCACGGGCAACGATGCGGACTCCGATCGTCATGGCATCGTCACCCCGGATGGCGGGCTGATGAATCCGAATCACTATCTGGCGGTTGCGATCGAGTACCTGTTCACCCACCGGCCGGGGTGGCAGGCACAGGCGGCGGTGGGCAAGACGCTCGTCAGTTCGTCGCTGATCGACCGGGTGGTCGCAGGCATCGATCGTCGCTTGCTCGAGGTGCCTGTCGGCTTCAAGTGGTTCGTCGACGGACTGCTCGACGGCAGCATCGCGTTCGGTGGGGAGGAGAGCGCGGGCGCGTCGTTCCTCACCTTCGACGGGCGTCCGTGGTCGACCGACAAGGACGGCATCATCCTGGCGTTGCTGGCCTCGGAGATGCTCGCGAAGACCGGGAAGACGCCGTCGCAGCGCTATCGGGAGCTGGCCGACCGGTACGGCGAGAGTGCGTACGCCCGTATCGATGCGCCGGCGACGAGGGCGCAGAAGGCGTTGCTCGGCAAGCTCTCCGCGGATCAGGTCAAGGCGACGGAGCTGGCCGGTGAACCGATCACCGCGGTGCTCACCGAGGCGCCGGGCAACGGGGCGCCGATCGGCGGTCTCAAAGTGACCACGGAGAACGCCTGGTTCGCGGCGCGCCCATCGGGTACCGAGGATGTCTACAAGATCTACGCCGAGTCGTTCAACGGCGCCGACCATCTGGCGACCGTGCAGGCCCAGGCGCAGGAGCTGGTGGATTCGGTGCTCGTCTGAGTGCGTTCGCGCCCGACTGCGAGACCTTCGCATTTCCGGGTGAATTAGAGTCGGCAGGGTGAGCGAGAAGTACCAGCCGCGCGCGACGTCGAGCCGCACCACCTACATCCTCGGCGGCGTGGCCGCACTGATCGTCGTCGCGCTCGTCGTCGGCGGGTTCCTGTGGAACAGCCGCGAGGAGTCCGGCGGCGGTGTCGACGAGGCGGTGCTCAGTGAGAACGCGGCACTCATCATCGGGGAGCCGTCCGCACCGCAGACGATCGACGTCTTCGAGGACTTCATGTGTCCGGCCTGCCGCGAGTTCGAACAGCAGTCGGGGACAGCGATCACGCAGGCCATCAACAACGGCTCGCTGCGTGTGCGCTACCACATGCTCACCTTCCTCGACGATCGGTCGGCCTCCGGCGACTACTCCACCCGCGCGGCGGGGGCGGCACAGTGTGTCGGCGCGGGCGAGGACAAAGAGGTCTTCGAGAGATTCCACGCGGCGTTGTTCGACAACCAGCCCGAAGAAGGCGGCGACAGCGACCTGAGCAACGCCGACATGGCACGGCTGGCGGCGGACCAGGGCGCCTCGGCCCGGACCCGGGAGTGTGTGGCGACCGGCGCGAAGGTGGCCGAAGCGCAGGAAGCCGCGGAGCAGTCGCGTAACCAGCTCGAGAAGGCCAGCGGCCAGGTCGGCACGCCGACGGTCCTCTCCGGAGGTGAACCGGTCGACAAGATCATGAACGGGACCGGGTGGCTGGATGCGTTGCTGGCCGACAACGGCTGATCGGGGGAACCGGCGGTAGGCCATCAGACTACTGGGGATTTGGTCCGAGTCGCAGCGATGGTGTAGTTTTCCCTTTGCCCTTGATGAGGGTGAACAACAGGATACGGGGCTATGGCGCAGCTGGTAGCGCACCACACTGGCAGTGTGGGGGTCAGGGGTTCGAGTCCCCTTAGCTCCACCAGAAAACCCCTCCGAACAGCATCGGAGGGGTTTTTTCGATTCCGTTCATGTCAATCCTCCGCTGGGCGTCGGCGGTCGGCGGTCGGCTGCGACCGCCCGACGGTGAACGACAACAGGCCCGGCAGTGTGTGCTGCACGTCCTGCGCCGAGATGGTCGGTAGTCCCTCGTGGCCGTGGATATAGCCGATCCCGACGTACACCAGCAGGCCGGCCAGCACGCGGGCCTGGCGCGGACTCATCTGGAGTTCTCGCAATGCGGCGTCGATGGCGTCGAAGATCTCCTCGTCGATGCTGCGGACCGTGTGCGCGATGCCGTCGTTGCTACGCGCCCAACCCCGGATGGCGCGCTCCACCGCCAGGTGGTCGTCGCTGATCAGCATCGTTGACAGTGCGGCGAGCCGATCGTCGGGTGGTAGTTCGGACAGACCTTCGAGGTCGGCGACACGCGCGCGGTTCATCCCCCGCCAACGCACCGCCATCGCTTCCCGCAGGGCGTCGAGGTCGGTGAAGTGCCAGTAGAAGCTGCCCTTGGTGACGTTCAGCGTCGTGCACAGCCGGGCGATGGTGACCGCCTGTACACCGTCGGAGGTGACCAGAGTCAGCGCGGCATCCACCCAGTCGGTGGCGCTGAGTCGTCTGGTGTGGCGGGAGCTGGTCATGCCCCACCATACCGATGGTATGGTTCACCGGTCTCGAAGTGGCCGAGTAGGGGGAACCGGGTGGGCCAGAACGTGAATCGTCGGCGATTCCTTTGGGGGACAGCGGCAGTCGCCGCCTCGGGTGTGATGGCGGGGCGCCTCGGTGCCGGGTCGGCGGGTGGTGATCCGCCGGCAATCAAGCTGCCGACCATCTTCCATTCGCCGGACATGCGCAAGTATGTCGACGAACTGTCGGTGCCGGGCAGCATCACCTCGTCGCCGACGCAGCCGATCGAGATCGTCGCGCGCAGCACCAGCACCAGATTCCACCGGGATCAGCCGAAGGCGCCCGCGATGGCCTACAACGACGAGTCCTATCTGGGCCCCACCATCGAGGCGCACGTCGGGGAGCAGACCACCGTGCACTATCGCAGCGAGCTCGGTCAGCACACCTTCGCCGCGGATCTGGACACCTCGCTGCACGGGGTGACCGACCGCTATCGGGGCCAACCTGTCACCTCCATGCACCTGCATGGTGGCGTCACCCCGCCGGAGTTCGACGGCAACCCGGAGCGCCTGATGCTGCCCCACCACGGGACCGCGTTGTTCGAGTTCCCCAACCGCCAGGAAGCCGGCCACCTCTGGTATCACGACCACGCGATGGCGATCACCCGCGCCAACGTCTACGCGGGCCTGGCCGGGATGTATTTCCTGCGCGACGGCCACGACACCGGAAAGCCAGGCAATCCGCTGGGCCTACCGGCCGGCGAGTACGAGATCCCGTTGATCCTGCAGGAGAAGATCTTCCGCGCGGACGGTCACCAGTCACTGCGCTCGACACCGATTGTGCCGCAAGGTATGTGGGAGGGCGGCGCGGTCGGCGACCGGGGTCTGGTGAACGGCAAGGTCTGGCCGACGATGACGGTCGATCGCGGGCTCTATCGGTTCCGGCTGATCAATGCGGCATCGTTCTCGGTCTGGAATCTGTTCTTCTCCAACCGGATGCCGTTCTGGGTGATCGGCAACGAGGGCGGCCTGCTCGACGCGCCGGTCCGGACCCGATCGTTCGCCGCAGCGCCGGCGGAGCGATTCGACCTGCTCGTCGACTTCAGCTCGCTGGCGCCGGGGGAGTCGGTGGAACTGTGCAACGACTTGGCGCCGCCGTTCCAGGCGGCCATGCTCGGTGAGGTCGCCATGTCCCGGTTCTGCCGGTTCGTCGCAGGCGCCGATCGCGGTGACCGACGGCCGGTGCCGACGACGCTGCGCGGCGGTCGGGGACAACCCGCCCGCATCCCGCCGATCGCGACACCGCAGCGGGTCCGGCGGGTCAGTGTCTCGCAGCCCTATGAACTGCGCGTCCCGCCGGCCATCATGTCGCTGAACAACCTCCGCTACGCCGATCCGCAGATCGAGAAGCCACGCGCGGGCACCACGGAGCGCTGGGACATCATCAACATCACACCTGACCCGCATCCGATTCATCTGCACCTGGTCATGTTCCGCATCCTGGGACGTCGGCCGTTGCGCACCGTCGCCTATCAAGCGGCACATCCGCAGCCGCCCATCGGAACCCACTGGGCGCCGGATCCGAGCGACTTCTACGCCGGACCGATGCGCGGCCCGTTGGCGTGGGAGGCCGGATGGAAGGACACGGTGCACGCCGTCGGTGGGCACGTCACGTCGATCGTCGTGCGGTTCCCGACCGCCGACGAACTCGGGTTCGATCCGGACGCGATCTTCTCCTCCGACCCGACGCAGACATGGACCCGGCCATCGGGTGGCCACGCGGTGACCCCGTCCGCTTCCGGACACCACCACCATGCCGAGGCCACCCCGGTGCACGGCATGGTCACCAAGGATCTCCAGGGGTACGTCTGGCACTGCCACATCCTCGATCACGAGGACCACGACATGATGTTGCGCTATCGAGTGGTGCCGTGACGTCCGGGACACCCATCGTCGGCGGATCGTGTATGGGTTCGGCACAGGACTGCCGAGACGAACGCGGCGATCGTCTCAATGCCCGGGCCGTGCCGCCCAGCTCGCGCAGCATCGCGAGCCGGTCCGTCCGTCCGATGAGTTTGCATCCTCCGGATGGTCAGCATTGGTGATGGCCCGGGCGAGGCGTGGCCGACAACGGAGAGAAGACCGACATGGAGCTATCGCTGACACAGTTCATCACCCTCGACGGCGTGTACCAGGCACCCGGCGGCCCCGATGAGGATCCCTCCGGCGGTTTCGTACACGGCGGGTGGACCGCTCCGTACCTCGTCGAGGATGACTTCGGATACATGGTCTCGGTATTCGAGAGGGCAGACGCATTCTTGTTCGGCCGGCGGACATACGACATCTTCTCCTCGTACTGGCCGAAGATCGGTGTCGACGGAGACGGCGCCGAGGGCGTGATCGCAAAGGCGTTCAACTCGCTGCCCAAGTACGTCGCATCTCGCACTCTCGGCCGTGCCGACTGGGAGGGGACCGAGGTGCCGGGCGGCGACGCGGTCGCCGCGGTATCTGCGCTGAAAGCTGAGCCGGGTCGAGAGCTGCAGATGCACGGCAGTGGCGGACTCGCCCAGACGATACTCGCCGCCGGACTCATCGATGTCCTCAACCTGTTGACCTTCCCGGTCATTCTCGGTACCGGCCGCCGACTGTTCCCGACCGAGGCGTTGCCGACCGGATTCGAGCTCACCGACTCCCGGACGACATCGGCGGGTGTGGTCATAGGGACATACCGCAGCAAGGGTGCGCCGCAGTACGGACTCATCAGCGAGTAGACCGCCAGACCGGTACGCCGGAATCGCGGCCGCGAGCGCCCTACGGACCTGAGGTCTGTCCGGGCGGTGTGGCGGACCGCGTACACGGCATCCGAGATTCGGCCCGACGATCCGCGACCGGGAGCACAACCACACGGTCGAGCGCCGGGCGACGGTGTTCGGCGAACGGGCTCACTCTGGAGGCGGGGCGAAGAACTCGAGCGCGATGTCGTCGGGATCGCGGAACGAGATGCCTGACCCGTAATGCGCGTGCTTGATGCCGTTGTGCTCGATACCGAGTTCGTCGAGGCGCTTCTCCCATGCCGGGAGCTCGCCCTGGGTCGCCGCGAACGCGACGTGGTCGAGGCCTGCGCGTCGCTCGTCGAATCCTTCGGCCGGCCCGGTGGTCGTGTGCTTGTGTAGACCGAACAGCGTGCCGTGGTCGAGTTCGAACGCTGTGTGGTGGAAGTCCCCTGACTCCTCGTCTTCGTCGAGCACCGGCTCGGAATCGAAGAGGGCCGAATACCATCGTGTACTCGCATCGAGGTCGGACACCGTGACGGCGATGTGCGTGAGCGTTGGAAATGACATGACCCTGGTCCTTCCTGGTGGGAGAGTCAGCGTCACTTCACCGTACATCGGCCCCACCAGCGGTGGAACCGGGACAACGTCGATGGCGCGACGTCGCGGAGAAGATTCCGGCCGGGCCGGACGCGTCGTGCGACGGGATGCGCGAGTCCAAAAACGTTGTGTGCGAGAAAGTGTCGGTTGCGGGAATGTAACGGCGTGAGGCGATTCGGAGTGGATTCGGGACGAGATCGCCTAAGTGCAAACCGAAGTCGACGCCATGTGTGTCCGCTGAGCGGGAAGGTCGAGGTAGAGGTTGAGATCGGTGAAGGTGCACGGTGTCGTCGGCTGTGGCGGTCATGCCTTTGATATCGCCGCTGCGCGATGATCCGAAAGTGCCACTTGTCTCGAATCCGACTGCCTACGGGTGGGTTACGCAGATCGATGGGGAGAGCGGGAGGTGCGACCGGAGTTGGTGTCTGACCCAGGGCCACACGTTCCCGAGTTCAGCCTGGCGGACCACCCGCAGTGGGTGTGCTGACAACAGATTCGACAACATCAGCCGCAGAAGCACTGCCATCGTGGCCCGGACTGAAACCGGTTATCGTCGGCACTGTCGAGCAACCCGACGGAGTGACGCATGTGACAGAAGTTCTGCTGTGGATCGGCGTCGCCACGACCGTACTGTTCGGGACGGTCGTGGCGATCGAGGGAGCCCGTCGACCGGGATATCGATGGAAGTACCACACCGGGAGCGAATTGGAACTCGGCGAGGGTGGTTGGATCATGCGCTGGACGTTCGTGGGCATGTCCGTGGGGATGACCGCTTACGCGGTGGCGATTCTTGACGCACTGAGCACCGTCGTCGGCTTCGTGTGTCTCGGTGCGTTCGCTGTCGGAAACCTTCTGTCGGGCGTGTTCACGCCGGACGCGGTCCGGGGTTTCCCGCCCCGGTTCTCGGTGCGGACCGCGACGCAGCTCCCGAGTGTGCACGCACGGATTCACGATGCGTGCGGACCGTTGATGTTCCTGGCGTTGCTGGGCGGCTGTGTCGCCGTGTCGACCGCGCTCGACGGCTGGCTATCAGCCTATTCGGCCGTGACGGCCGTCATCGGCTTCGCGCTGATGGTCTGCACAGCAGTCGCGTACAGTCGCGATGCCGCGCTGACCGGACTGGTGCAACGCCTGCTCCTCGCGGTCTATTACGTCTGGATCGTGGTGATCGGGGTGAGCCTCGCCGCGTGAGAGTGGACAACCCGATGCCGAGGTCGCCGCGCGCCCGACGACGCGCCCACCGACGGTGGTGTCTTCTCCAGGCCCGTGATCGAGCTGACGCGCACGGTCTACGAACGCGGCGAAAGTGCTCGAGGGTCGCTTTCACCCGTGCCGTGTCAGCTGTCGGCGTCGTACTCCTCGCGGTGTCTGTCGACGTCGTTCATGTGCTCCTGCGCCCACATTCGCAGCTGTCGTGTGGTGGTGTAGAGCGATACGCCGAGTTCGGTGAGTTCGTACTCGACGGTCACCGGAACGGTGGGGGTCACCGTGCGGGTGATGAGACCGTCGCGCTCCAGTGAGCGCAGCGTCTGCGTGAGCATCTTCTGGCTGACGCCGGCGATCAGTCGCGCCAGCTCCGAGTAGCGCATCGAGGCCGGTCGTCCGGCGGACCCTGCGCCGTCCCCGCCGAGCGCGCAGAGGACCAGCACCACCCATTTGTCGGAGATCCTGTCGAGCAGCCGGCGGCTCGGGCACACGGCCAGAAACGCGTTGTACTCGATCTTCGCCTGCGACCGCTTCTGGGCCGCGTTCCTCGTCGCCATGACCGACACCTTTCGGGCAGTGGGTAACGCACTTCCGGGTGCGTACTTCCCAGTGGGGAGCTGCTCTCCAATACTGATACGTGAGCTCACCGACCGCCACATCAGATTCGCATCATGAAGGACTTCGCGATGACCTCTCCCACCTCCACTCTTCCCGGCGGCAGCTGGCGCATCAGCGACCAGGCCGGCAGTCGAACCGTCAGCCGATTCGGTTATGGCGCAATGCAGCTCGCAGGGCCCGGCGTGATGGGCCCACCGGTCGACCGGGTCGGCGCGGTCGCCGTGCTGCGCGAAGCAGTCGCTGCCGGAATCACCCACATCGACACAAGCGACGCCTATGGCCCGCGCATCACCAACCAGCTCATCCGAGAAGCACTGCACCCCTACCCTCCGGACTTGCTCATCGCCACGAAGGTCGGTGCGACGCGCGATGCCGTCGGTGGTTGGCCAACCGCCCGGCGCCCGGACGAACTCCGTGCTCAGGTCCGCGAGAACCTCGAATCGCTGGGGGTCGAGGTCCTCGACCTGGTGAACCTACGCATGGGCGACGCGACCGGCCCGCGATCCGGATCCCTCGCCGAGGCGTTCGAGACCCTCGTCGACCTGCAGCAGCAGGGGCTGATCCGACATCTCGGCCTCAGCAATGTCACGGCCGATCAGGTCGATGAAGCGCGAGAGATCGCTCCGATCGTGTGCGTGCAGAACATGTACAACCTCGCGCACCGCCGCGACGACGACCTCGTCGACCACCTCGCGGCCGCCGACATCGCCTACGTACCATTCTTCCCGCTCGACGGCTTCACGCCGCTGCAGTCCGAGGCGCTGTCCGCGGTCGCCGACCGCGTCGGCGCGACACCGATGGCCGTGGCGCTCGCGTGGCTGCTGCGGCGTTCCCCGAACATCCTGCTCATCCCCGGAACGTCGAACACTGTGCATCTTCGGGCAAACATCGCCGCTGCGGGGCTTGCGCTCGCCGCCGAGGACGTGGCGCACCTGGAGGGCATAGCCTGCTGATAGCCCCGCTGACCCGCTTCGAGACGTGGGTCTGAGGAACACAGAGCACGCCCAGGGAGAGGAATGAGATGAGAGCACTTCGGTATTCGATCAACGTCACCCTTGACGGCTGCTGCCATCATGAGGCGGGCCTCCCCCCGGACGAGGAGTCGATGCGGTACTGGACCGCCGAGATGGAACGGGCCGATGCCCTGCTGTTCGGTCGGGTCACCTACGAGATGATGGAGGCGGCCTGGCGGAAACCGGCCTCGGGCACGTGGCCGGACTGGATGAGCGAGTGGGAGGTTCCGTTCGCCGAGGCCATCGACCGGGCGAAGAAGTATGTCGTCTCCAGCACGCTGAGCGAGGTCGACTGGAACGCCGAGCTGGTGCACGGGGACGTGGGGGACGCGATCGAACAGCTCAAGCAGGAGTCGGGCGGGAGCCTGTGGGTCGGTGGTGTGTCGCTGCCTCGCGCGCTGGCCGATCGGGGACTGATCGACGAATACGAGTTCCTCGTACAGCCGGTGCTCGCCGGACGCGGACCGACATTGCTCGCCGGTCTGCGCGAGCAGATCCAGCTGGAGCTCGTGGAGCGCACGGAGTTGCGGTCGGGGGTGGTCGCCGTGCGATACCGACCGATTGATCCCGACTGACTCACCCCGACTGAATGTGGCTTGTCCCCGGGTGTGCGGAGGTCGGTGGCCCACGGAGCTACCAGGAGATCTCGACCTCGATCTCGGATTCCTCACCACGTTCGAACTCGATCTTCAGCTGGACCTTCGGCGGGATGTCCACGCGCACCGTCTTGTTGTTCTCCACATAGGACACCTCGTTGTGCCGCGCAATCGCGTCGGCGAGGTCACGGAGCCGCTGCGCGGCCTCTTCCCGGCTCAACTCGGTCTTGGTCTCGTGTTCGAACAGCTCGTCGCCCATGCGTACATCTGAGCCGATGCGAATCGGCGGGTCAAGGTGTCTCCACGGAATCGCTCAGCTCAGGGCCGGCGGATCGTATTTTGGCTCGTAGATCGTGATCTCGCCGGCGCCCGGAACCTTCACCCCCACGGTGTCACCCCACGGCTCCTCGGTCCGCGGGCCGGAGAACTCGGCGCCCTTCGCCGAGAGTTCGTCCATCGTCGCCGTGAGGTCGTCGCACATGAATGACACGTCGAACCGTTGATCAGTGCCGCCCGAGGTCCCCTGGTACTCCCACGAACTGGGATGCGCGCCCAACTCGCTGGGGCCGGTCTTGAAGATCAGCCATCCGCCACCGGTGTCGACCGACGGCAAGCCGAGGACGTCCCGGAAGAAGGCGCGGGTGGCGTCGGGGTCGTCGCAGTAGATCAACGTGTGAAGTGCGGTGATCATGGGTCAAGGGTAGTCACCCAGGTCGCCGGTCCATCGTCGAAATCACGGAGAAATCTCGGGCATGGGGTTGCGCGTCGCCCGGCAGTGGTTTACACTCGAACATACGTTCGAAACCAGGGGAGGGGGGTCGAATGGCTGAACATCCGCGGGCCGAGGCGTCGTTGTCGGACGTGCCCGGATTGCTCGCCGAACTGAACGATGTCCTCGACCGGCTCGCCTCGGCGGATGTGTCGTCGTGTTCCGATGACGAACTGGTCGAGGTCGCCCGCGTGAACGAACGCGCGATCAATCGACTGATGTATCAAGGGAATCGGCAGATCACCGCGATCTCGGATCGGGGTCTGTACTGGTCGATGGGGTATCGCTCGCTCACCAACTTCATGAACGTCGATCTACGGGTGAGCGATCCAAGCCGACGACGTGACCACATCGTGGCGACCGGCCGATTTTGCAGCCTTGACGGGCAGGAGCAACAACCCAAGTACCCGAATCTGGCCGACGCGTTCGCCGACGGTGACATCGGACCCGCGCATGTGCGCAAGACCATCGAGGTGCTGGACAAGGTGCCCCACAGCGTCCCCCACGATCAGCAGGTGGCCGCCGAGGCCACGCTGGCCGACCTGGCCCGTCACCACACACCCGCCGAGATCAACACCCTCGGTGCGCGCCTGCTCGCGCATCTCGATCCCGATGGCGAGATCACCGACGACAAGGACCGTGCCCGCCGACGGAACCTGTGGAACAACCGTCAAGGCGCGGATCAGATGTCGAAGTTGACCGGTCATCTGGATCCGGAGACGCGTGCACTGCTCGACGTCATGTTGGCGACGTGGGCCAAACCCGGGCTCAATAATCCCGACGACCCCGAATCGCCTTCCGGCGCTGTCGAGGACGCTGACCCGGACGCGTTGAAAGCAGCAGCCGACCGTGACGGCCGAAGCCCGGCGCAACGCAACCACGATGCGATGAAGGCACTACTGAAAGCGGTCCTGGAGGACGGCATGCTCGGAAAGACCCATCGCGGCCTGCCCGTCCAGCTGATCATCAAAGCCGATCTCAGCGATCTCGTCCGAGAGGCGGGCTTCGGCACGACGGCAAGTGGGGCGCTGTTGCCGATGTCGGATGTCATCCGGCTCGCCGCGAAGGCGCAGCCCTGGCTGGCGGTGTTCGAGGACGCCACCGCGATCCCACTCTTCCTCGGACGGGGCAAGCGCTTCGCGTCAACGCCGCAGCGGTTGGCTTCGTTCGCCCGTCCCGACGGCGAGTTCTGCTCAACGCCCGGCTGCGACCAGCCGGCCACCCAAGTGGAGATGCATCACTCTCGACTCGACTTCGCCGAGGGCGGCAAGACCGACATCGTCGACCTGGCACCGGCATGCCCGAGGCACAATCGTATGGTCAACGATCGGGTCGGCGGATTCACCACCGGTGTCCACGACATCGGGCCCGACGCCGGACGCACCTGGTGGCGCCGGAACGGTGAGCCCGGGGCCCCGCCCAATCCGGCTCGGGTGCATCGGCTCCCCGATGTCGGAAAGCTGTTCGACGAGAATCTCGCGAAAGTCCGCACCGACATCCATGGTCCAGTCGAGCCGGAATCCGGCGCAGATCCGCCCGACGCGGAGATCGACACCGCAGACACGCACGGCCAACTGCAGCTGAGGCAAACCATCGCTCCGCCCTCGGTTCTCGAAGCACGCCTGGCCATGATGCTCGTTCTCGGCCGATGACGCGGGCCCGCCGCTGCTCCGATTCTGGGGTAGTCGGCTGGTCGTGCGGATCATCCGATCGCGTTAGCATGAGCGCGACGGAAGGGAGCCCGGATGGATGCCGGCGACGCGATTCTGATCACCGGATGCTCGAGTGGGATAGGTGCGGCGGCGGCCGCCGACCTGGTCCGCCACGGGCATACCGTGTACGCGACTGCCCGAAAGCCCGAAACCCTCGAGGAACTCGCCGAAGCCGGATGTCGAACACTGGCGCTCGACGTCACCGACGAGGCGTCGATGAGTGCTGCCGTGGGAGCGGTCGAGGCCGAGCATGGCGCAGTGGGTGCGTTGGTCAACAACGCCGGATATTCGCAATCCGGTGCCGTGGAGTCGGTGTCGCTCGACGACATCCGGCGGCAGTTCGAGACGAATGTGTTCGGATTGGTCCGGATGAGTCAACTGGTCCTGCCCGGAATGCGCAAGGCAGGGCGGGGACGCATCGTCAACATCGGCTCCATGGGCGGCAAACTCACCTTCCCCGGTGGCGGCATCTATCACGCGACGAAGCATGCGGTGGAGGCGATCTCGGATGCCATGCGATTCGAGGTGCAGGGCTTCGGTATTCAGGTGGTTCTCATCGAGCCGGGCCTGATCACCACCGAGTTCGCGAACGCGGCGACGTCATCGATGTCGGGTCTCGACGGCGATGGGCCCTACGGGCACTTCAACAACGCTGTCGCGGACACGATGGATTCCATCTACCGCAGTCCGGTCGCGAAGGTGCTCGGTGGTGGCCCCGACGACGTGGCCGAGACCATCCGGAAGGCCGTCACCGCGGACAAGCCACGGCCGCGCTATACCGTCACCGCGTCGGCGAAACTCGCCATTGCGCAACGCAGGATCACTCCCGACCGGGTGTGGGACCTCGCCATGCGCACCCAGTTCTCGGTGCCGCGTCCCTGATCCGCGACCGGAGACCGTCGACGAATCCCGCGGCCATCAGCGCGGGATTCGTCGAGAGATCTGCGTGCGTGACGGGAAGGCGAGTGGACTCAGTTTCCGGGTTGCCCGCCGGGGCCGTCGGGGCCACCCGGTCCACCCGGTCCACCTGCTCCGCCGGGTCCACCTGCTCCGCCGGGTCCGGACGCCTCCTGCTGGGTCACGCTACCGGCGTAGTCATTGGTGGGGTCTCGGTAGATCGTGTGGATGTGGCCCCATCCGGAGGTGGTGTACCCATCGACGTCGGCGCCCGCCGAACCCTGCTGGTTCGAGAACTCGATGTAGACGTCGGGACCGGAGATCTGGAAATAGATTCCGTCACCCTGGGACATGTCGTACTCGGTGGCACCCGACCAGTTGACGTACGTCTGATCGATCGTCGCCTCGATCGCCGACAACGCTGATTCGGTCGTCTCCGGGTCGGACATCCCCACCCAGTTGGCGATCACGTCCAACAGCAGGTTCTTCTGCTCATCGGTGAGATCCGCGCCCGAGATCCCCGTGCCGGAGGGGTAGTCGCAGGTATCGCCGGGACCGCACACCAGGTTCGACACATCGGTTCCCTGGTACAGCTGTGCCTTCTGCTCATCGGTCAGGCTGTCGTAGAAGGCGAACGCCGTCTCATACATCCCCGCGAGCGGCTGCACCTCGTTGCCGTCGGCATCGGTGTAGACAGCCGGCTGCGCGCCGAGGTGGGTCGGTGCGAACGTGATCGACGAGTCGGTCCCGTTCAACGTGGCGTTGATGCCGAGGTGATGACCGCCGAACTGGACCTGCCATGACTCGGTGTCGGACGGGTCGCCGAAGAACGCGATGTAGTACTGGCCCAACGAATCCTCGGACGAGCTGCTGTTGTCGAGCAGGAATTCGTCACCGCCGATGATGCCGGTCACGGTCTCGTACCCGTCGTCGCTGAGCAACGCCTCGAGCACCTCCATCGCCGCGCGTCGCTGTTCCTCGTCGAGATCGTTGAGATTCAGTCCGGCACGCTCGACGAAGGTGACCGGAAAATTGGACCACGACGTCGTCTTGGTCTCGTCGTCGTAGGCGTACACGACTGCCTCGCGCTGCTCGTCTGTCAACGTGTCGAGGAACTGCGCGGCAGCGTCGGTCGTGGCGGCGATCGTCTCCGCGGACGTCGCCGAATCCTGGTTCGTCGTGCCCGAACTGTCGACAGTGGCCGCCGACGTCGAGGTCGCCGATGTCGTAGAGGTGGCGTCGTCGGTACCCGAGGTACACCCGACCAGCGTGAGACCACCCGCGAGAAGAAGAGATGCGACGATCGTCGCGCCGCGATGGGAGGGCGAAATGTTCATGGCATGAACGGTAGATCCCGAAACTGGAAAGACGCTGTCAGCCGGCTGGGAGGCCGCCAACGTCGCAGCCGGGATGTGGAATGCCAGGTCGCGCAGGGGCGTTTCGACAGACATGGCCGCATTCCACCTGTCGCCCCGCGTGTCCGATCGGCTGGCAGCAGAGGACGTCATCTGGCTCAGCACGGTAAACGCCCGGCACGGGCCGGTGCCGACACCGGTCTGGTTCCTGTGGTTCGACGACAGCTTCCTGTTGTTCAGTCAGCCCGGCACCGCGAAATTACGCCACATCGATGCCGAGTCCGCTGTCGCGCTCAACCTGAACTCGGATGACCACGGCGGGGATGTCGCAGTGTTCACCGGGCAGGCGAAGGTCGACGACGCGGGCCCCACCGACGAGGAGTGGGCGGCCTTCACCACCAAATATGCGCACGGCTTCGTCTCCATCGACATGACGCCCGACGAATTCGCCCGCTCGTACTCCGTTCTCGTCCGTGTCACACCGGAGCGGCTGCGCGCCTGGTGATCCGGTCGCCGGAGGTGGCGTGTCATCAGTGTCGGGAACCGGTACGGGCGAGTGTCACCGTCGCCAGAGTGAGTGTCATGTCGTCGGCTCCGGCGTCGACCATGCGGATGTTCACCACGCTGTGGTCGGTGCCGTCCCGGACCACCGTGCCATAGGTTCTCGCAGGTCCGACCCGAACCTGCGCCAGGAAATGCATCTGCATGTCGATCGGGAGCAGGTCCGGTCGCATCGCCTGCGCCGCGCACTCGATCAGCAATGCCTGCGCACCACCCATGATCGTGCCGATCTGGTTGGCCACGAAAGGTGTTCGATCGAGTTCGAGGACGCCGGACGACGGTTCCACCGCACGGATGCCGAGGCGAGCGTGGATGGGTTCGGCGATGGGTACGACCGCGCGCTCGCGGACCTGGCCGATCCACTGATCGGGCGTGTACGCGTCCGCTCCGAAAGCTGCGGAGCGGGGGATACGTGCGAACGTCACCAACCCGCGGGCGGCGAGCGTGGGGCCGCCCGGTCGGTCGGATCCTGTATCGATCGCCGCCGCGATGTCTCGCAGGTCGGTGCGCCCGTGTGCGTCGTAGATGTCGGCGGATACGACCACGACCTTCTTGCCCACCCGGATCAACCTGCTGTCCATGACGATCGGTCCCTCAATGACCGGCTCGGCCATGTGGAGCGCGAGATCCTGGGTGGCCGTCCAATCCGGTGCTGCGGCGACGAGTGCCGGGTCCGATGCCACGAAATCGAGCACGGTCACCAGCATGCCGACGGGAGCCGTCCCGGCATGGGATCGGAGTAGGTCGGTGAGGTCGGCGCGGATGAAGGATCGCTCGGCGCACGGCTGCAGCGACACGAGCCCGAAATCGGAGGTGAAGGTGTTCGTCTCCGTCACCGCTGTCTTCACCGCGTCGGCGGTGGCCGGTGTCGTGGTGCTCATCGCCGATCAACCGACGTCGGAAATATCGCATGCATATTCCGAGAATAGCATTCTCGGCGGTCATGCCCGCCGTCGTCGACCCGCCGATAGGGTGGCTGGCTGGGTCGAGAGCAACTCCGACGACGCGGTGCGTGTCGGACATCCGGAACGGGAGCGGGCCATCGCGCTGCTGAACGACGCGTTTTCGTCCGGTTATCTGGAGATCGTCGAGTTCGAGCAACGATCCGACCGAATTCTGCAGGGCCGCACCCGGGGTGAGCTCCGCGAGACCCTGGCCGACCTGCCGAACGCGGGGCTGCTGTTCCCGGGAGAGTCGCCCGGGCCGCCGGCGCAGATCGACGGCTCAGCCGTCACCCCGGTCGAGTGGGACGCGGACTGGAGCGCGGTTCGGCGGAAGGGGGTGTGGCAGGTCCCGCGCAGCGTGTTGGTCACCGGGTGGATGGGCACGGTCGATCTGGACTTCACTGACGCCGTCTTCCCCGGGCCGTCGGTCGAAGTGCACCTGCAGGTCTCCACCGCCACGGTCAAGCTCCGAATCCGCGCCGACGACGAGGTGCAGACCTCGGACCTCAAGGCATCGGGCTGGTCGACCATCAAGGACAAGGCCGGGCCGCCGCGCCGTCCCGGTGGCGCGGTGGTCGTGGTCTCCGGGTCCGTGTCGGCCATGACGTCGGTGAAGATCAAACGCGCCGGTGCGCCGTAGGTGATCGGTGCCGTCCGTCGGCGCTGGTTCTCGGTCGGGGATCCGCCGTCGGAGCGCGTCAGTCGGTTGTCGGCGAAACGGAGTCGCCGGCGACCGCGAGGAGGACTTCGGCCAACTCGACCGGTCGGCTCAATGCGATCAGGTGCCCGCCGGGCAGGACGGTGATGTCGGCGCCGAGCCGTTCCCGGGCCTGACGACGCTGGAAATCGATGGGGAAGAAGCGATCCTCGGCTCCGCCGACGACGGTGACCGGGGCGGGCCAGTCGTCGAACGTGCACACCGAACCCATGACCTCGCCCGCTTGGTCGGGTTCGCCCTGTGCCATGGCCGCCGCGACGACGTCGTCGGGCACGTCATGGAAGAAGTCGTTCATAGGTTCGATGCCGGCACCGACGTCTCTGCCGTCCCGGACGGCCATCTCCGCCCGCGCCTCGCCTGCACCCGAATTCTCGAACCAATGGCCGGGTGTTTCGTCCGGCAGCGGGATCATCGCGTTCACCAGGACGATCCGATCGGAGTCGATCTGTTCGGCCACCAGGGGGACGGTGAAACCACCGAGCGATTGTCCGACAACCACGGTCGTGCCCCCGGATGGGGAACCTGCGCACGCGTCGCGATACGCGTCCACGCAGGTTCGGGCGTAGGAATGGAGATCCGCGGCGGGATCGCCTGCCGGCAACTCGACGGCCACGGCGCGATGTCCCCGAGAGCGCAGTTCGGGAACGACGCGATGCCAGTACCACGCGCTGCCGCCCGCCCCGGGAATCAGCAGAAACGTCGCCATGTCGTTCTCCGACCTGCAATCGAATGAGGCCCAGTGCGCGTGGTGCGCCTAGTGCGCGGCTTCGAACGCCTCGATGACGTTCAGCGGAATCCGGCCACGATCGCTGACCTCGTAGCCGTTCTTGTTCGCCCACTCGCGAATCGCCTTTGTCTGTTCCTTGCTGCGACCGGCCGGCACCGGGGTGGCGCGTTTCGCGGCACGGGACGTGGAGGTGACGCGGGAAACGGAGATGTACTTCGCCAGCGAATCCCGGAACTGTGCGGCGTGCTTTGCGGATGTGTCGAACTCGTAGGTCTTTCCGTCGAGAGACCACCGAACGGTCTCGTAGTCTTCGAGAACCTTTCCGTCGATGTCGTCGATGACCTGAACGATTTCCTTCTTCGCCATAGTGAACTCCGTCTTTCCTGGTCGTGACAATCTGTTCTCGAGTGAATGGGTGCGGGGTTGGCGCACCAGGGCTGTGTCCGGCATTGTTTCGTATTCTCGTCGGATCACATACTACCGGGCAGAAAATGAATTATTCCTGAGAGACTCACCATTCGTCCGGGTATGCAAAGAATTCGGCGAGTGGTAGTCGTCGCCACATCAGTTGGTCGGGGCCACCGTCGTTGTCGGCGGTTGCGGTACGTCCGTACCGGCGCCGGGCGGAACAGCGGACGATCCGGCAAGTCCGAGGAGCTCGCGGGGGGCCCGGTCGGAAGAAGTGATCTCGCGGTAACCCGTTGGGGTGATTGCGAATCCGGCGTCGGAACGTGACTCGAGGCAGAAGAGGCCGGCTGTTTCCACCAGGCAGGAAAGCCGCGAAATGGAGATTGTGTGGCCGAAGTCGACGATTGTGCTGCGGTAAAGAACGGGAAACTGTTCGGAACAGACCCCGTCTTCTGTGCCTTGCGTGTCGAGGGTCACGAGATTTCCCTTCCACTCGCACCCTCGTGGCACGTTCGACGGCGTCGGCCCCGACCTTTGTGTGTTGAGGCGACACGCCAGGGTCTGGCCGTCGGCAGAACAGTTCACGGCGCGATCCGGCGGCGAGAAGTGAAAGTCGGAGGTCTCGATCAATGCCGATTCCGGTGTGGTCGAACCCTGGTGATACCTCGAATTGTCGACGCGAGGCGCAAGCGCAATCACCCGACCGATCGTCCAATCCGGCAACGGTGCATCGGCGGTGTCCTCGATCGACTCCTCGGTCGTCGTCGAGATGGTCGTCTCGATTTCTGTTTCGGTGGACAGGACATCGGTGGGCGGCAGCACGATCTGCGACGGTTGGGGATCGGCGGACAACGAACACCCCGCGACCACGGCCACGAGTACCGCCACCATGAGGGTCCCGACGGCAACCGTCGACAGGCGCTCCGGGCGGCGGCCCAGGTGTCCGTACCCTTGCACTGTGTCGACCCCCAAGATCGTGTTGTTCTACGTGTTCACCCCACTCGCCGACCCGGAGGCCATCCGCCTCTGGCAGCAGGCGCTGTGTGAACAGCACGGACTGCGCGGCAGGATCATCGTGTCACCACACGGCATCAACAGCACCGTCGGTGGCGACATCAGACAGGTCAAACGGTACGTCAGGGCCACCCGGTCCTATCCGGCGTTCGCCGATGCCGACATCAAGTGGTCCGACGGAACCGGTGACGACTTCCCCCGTCTCAGCGTTCGGGTGCGACCCGAGATCGTCACCTTCGGCGTGCCCGAGGAGGTCCGCGTCGACACCGACGGCGTCGTCGGGGGCGGCACCCACCTGACGCCGCGAGAGGTCCATGACCTGATCGCCGAGCGCGGCGACGACGTCGTGTTCTTCGACGGGCGCAACCGCATCGAGGCGGAAGTGGGTCGGTTCTCGGGTGCGATCGTCACCGACGCGCAGACCACCCGTGACTTCGTCCCCCTGCTCGACAGCGGCCGCTTCGATCACCTCAAGGACCGGCCCGTCGTCACCTACTGCACCGGCGGCGTGCGATGCGAGGTCCTCAGTGGGTTGATGCGCTCGCGGGGATTCCGTGAGGTCTATCAGCTCGACGGCGGGATCGTGCGGTACGGAGAGGAATTCGGCGACGACGGGCTGTGGCAGGGCTCGTTGTACGTCTTCGACAACCGGATGACCGTCGACTTCTCCGACCATGCCGCCGTCATCGGGACATGCACCCGGTGTGGGTCACCCACCAAGGCCGTCGCGAACTATCCGGATTCGCTCGGGCGGGACCTCGCCGTGCTGTGCGCCGATTGCCAACGAGAGGTCGCCGACGACGCCGATCCGCAGCGCTCGGCGTCGTGAACCGTCCGACGATTCCGGTCATCCTGGTCGCCGGTTTCCTCGGGTCCGGCAAGACGACCCTCCTGAATCACCTGCTCCGGACCGCCGACGGCACGCGAATCGGGGTGCTGGTCAACGATTTCGGCTCGATCAACATCGACGCGATGCTGATCGCGGGTCAGGCCGACGACACGGTGAGTCTGTCCAACGGCTGCATGTGCTGCAGCGTGGACGCGGACGGTGTCGAGAGTGCGCTGGCGCGATTGCTGCGGCCGAAGTCCGCTATCGACGCGATCGTGATCGAGGCGAGCGGTATCGCCGAACCGCGGGCACTGATCCGGATGATCACCGGGATGGACGACCCGCGGATGCGCTACGGGGGACTCGTCTACGTCGTCGACGCAGCCACGAACACCGAGGTCCGCCGACGCCATCCGGAGATCGACCGTCACGTCGAGATCGCGGACCTGGTGGTCGTGAACAAAGCGGACCTGGTCACCGACGACGAGTTGTCGGCGCTGTGCGACGACGTGCGCCGCGTCAACGACAGCGCACCGACGGTGGTGACCGCCGACGGCGTCGTGGATGCGGCGATGCTGTTCGATCCGCGGCCCCGGACCGTCGACAACGAATCTCGCAGTCGGCAACTCACGCTCGATGAACTTCTCGAGGCGGACACCGACGAGTGCGTCGGTCACGGTGACGGGGGACACGGTGGGCACCACCATCGGCACCTGCACGACGAGTTCGGCTCGGTCGAGTTCACCTCGACGCGCCCGCTGAATCCTCGCCGGCTCGCCGAGTTCCTCGAACGGCCGCCGACCGGGTGTTACCGGATCAAGGGCGTGGTCGCGTTCGACGTGCCGGGGCACCGGCAGAAGTTCGTCGTCCACGCGGTCGGTGGGTTCGTCCGGGTGGAACGGCGTGGATGGGGACGCGAGGAGCGCACATCGAGCGTCGTGGTCATCGGGGCGGGGATGGACCGCGACGAAGTCCGCCGCCGGCTCGACGCCATCGTCGTCGGCGCCGATCTCCGGGACGATCGGCCCGACGAGCACGGGATCTTGAGTATCACGCGTCACCTGGTCACAGCTCACTAACGGTTTCCATCAGGCCTGGTCGCGAATTTTCCATTTCGACAGCCGGCTGTTTCACTTGTTACAAATGTGACTGATGTGGCCAGTGTTGCGTCTCGGAAGGAGAGAGGTGGCGGCGACCGAATGGGGTCGGCCGGCACCCGATGTGTGATGACCCAGCAACGCATGACGATCCCAGGAATCACGTCCACCACGAAGCGTCGTCGGGCCGCCCGGTTCACTCGGCGCCGAGGGGCGGTCGCGGCGATCTCCGCCGTCGCGCTCGCCGTCGGCTCGCTGACCGCCCTGTCGGCCGGTGAGGCGACCGCGGCGCCGGTGCCGGCGCCCCCGGGCAACGCCGCGGCGGGCAAGACGATCTTCCTCGACCCCGGCCACCAGGGCAGCGCAGCCGGTCACGACATGAACGCCCAGGTCCCCGATGGTCGTGGCGGAAAGAAGGCCTGCCAGACCAGCGGCGCCACGGCCGTCACCGGGGCGAAGGAACACACCGTCAACTGGGACATCGCGCAGCTGGTCAAGGCCGGCCTGGAGAGCCAAGGTGCCCGGGTGGTGCTCAGCCGGCCCGACGACACGGGCTGGGGCGGATGCGTGGATCAACGCGCCGCGGCGGCGAGCCGATCGGGTGCGGCCGTCGCGGTCAGTCTGCACGCGGACTCGACCACCCGGGGTGCGGACGAGTCGAAAATGGGCTTCCACATGATCGTGCCCGCGCTGCCGATCCCGGATGCCGCAGCCGACCGGGCCCAGGCCGGGGACGGACGAAAGGCGTCGGAGACGATGCGTGACGCCTTCGTCAAGGCCGGCTTCGCGCCGGCGAACTACGCGGGTGTCAAGGACGGAATCCAGACGCGATCGGACATCGCGGCCGTCAACCTCACCACGGTGCCGGCTGTCTTCATCGAGATGGGCAATCTGTCGAACCCGCAGGAGGCCGCGGCGCTCTCGGGCAAGGACGGGCAGCTCAAGTACGCGATGGCCATCACCGACGGGATTCTGAACCACGTCCGCGGCGGGGCGGCACCGACAGCTGAACCGGCGACGCCCGCTCCCGAGGGGGCGGCCCCCGCAAACCCGGCCCCGAACAGCACCGATCCTGCGGCGACCACGCCTCCCGCGCCGGAGAGCGACGCCGACCAGGGACTGTCGATCGTGATCCCGTTCGTCCAGAAGCTGCTCACCACCGAGGACCCGACCGAGATCGCCGAACTGCTCCTCGGTGAGGGCCAAGACGTGTCGGCGCAGGTGCTCAAGGCGATGCTGACCGTCGTGTACGGACTGTTCGGCGGGGAACTGCCGATCGGCTGACCGTCCGGCACGTCGGAGTCGGATCGAGGACTCGGCAACTATGGTGGGGCCATGGGGCTCAAGGACCTGATCCTGATGAAGACACCGGTGCCCACTCTCGGTGGCCGGACGGTCCTGATCACCGGCGCCGCCAGCGGGATCGGCCGGGCGACGGCGGAGGCGGCCGCCCGCGAGGGGGCGCAGCTGGTGCTGACCGACCTGCACTCCGATGCCCTCGACGACGTCGTGGCCGCGATCAACCGGTCCGGCGGCGAGGTGGTGTATCACCAGGCCGGCGACATCTCCGACTACGAGTGGGTGCGCGCGTTCGCCCGGCAGGTCGACGCCGAGGTCGGCGTCATGGATGTGGTGATGAACGTCGCGGGTGTGTCCGCGTGGGGCACCGTCGAGAACCTCGAGCACCGGCATTGGCGCACGATGGTCGACGTCAACCTGATGGGTCCGATCCACGTGATCGAGTGTTTTGTGCCGCAGATGATCCATCGGGGGACGGGCGGGCACCTCGTCAACGTGTCGTCGGCGGCAGGTCTGCTCGCCTTCCCCTGGCACGCGGCCTACAGCGCGAGCAAGTTCGGGGTGCGGGGGGTGTCGGAGGTGCTGCGGTTCGACCTCCGACGGCACGGCATCGGTGTCTCCCTGGTGTGCCCGGGCGGGGTCGACACGCCATTGGTGGACTCGGTCGACATCGTCGGCGTCGACCGCGACGATCCGCGCGTCAAGGCGCAGGTCGCCCATTTCCACACGATCGCGGTGAGCCCGGAGAAGGCGGCGGCGGCGATCCTGGCGGGCGTTCGGCGTAACAGGTTCTTGGTCTACACGTCCTTCGACGTCCGCTTCGGCTACTGGTGGGCGCGCAAGTTCGCGTTGCCGTACGAAGTCGTCATGCGGGTCGCCAACGACCGATTCGACCGCCTCGCCGCCATCACCAAGGAATCCGCACGTCGGCGAAGTGAGAGCCCCGACGGCACCGACGTGACGCCCTGATGGCGGCCACCCACACCAAGCGCCGCGCCGACGTCGACCCGGACTTCTTCCGTGCGGAGGCGGCCGGACTGCGGTGGCTGCGTGACGGCGGTGGCCCGGTGGTCGAGGTCCTCGACGTCGGCGACGACTTCATCGAACTGCAGCGGCTGGCGTCCGCGCGGCCCGGCGTCGATTCCGCTCGTGAGTTCGGCATGGCGCTGGCCCGGATGCACGATGCGGGCGCCGCGCGCTTCGGGAGCCCACCCGACGGGTACGGCGGCAAGCAGTACATCGGGAACCGGCGGCTGAGTTCACAGACCCACTCGACGTGGGGCGAGTTCTACGCAGCCGAGCGCGTCGAGCCGTACCTGGCCCCGGCGATCGACGCCGGATTCCTCGATGCCGATGACGCCGAGTTCACTCGTCGCGCATGTGCGTTGATCGCCGCCGGGACCTTCGATGACGGGGAACCACCCGCTCGGATCCATGGCGACCTGTGGAGTGGGAACGTCTTGTGGACGCCGGACGGCGTCGTCCTCATCGACCCGGCCGCGCACGGTGGGCACCGTGAGACCGATCTGGCGATGCTCGACCTGTTCGGCTGCCCACAGCTCGACGCGGTGATTGCCGGCTACGAGGCGCATCACCCGCTGCGGTCGGGGTGGCGTGAGCGTATCCCGCTGCATCAGCTCCATCCGCTGGCGGTGCATGCCGCAGGTCATGGGCCGTCGTATGGGACGGCGCTCGGGCGAGCGGCGCGCGCGTGTGTCGCCGCGGCGGGAGAGCGCTGACCAGCCGGGAACAGCCCGCGCCGCCTGGTTCCGCCAATGGTGGGGTCGCGATCCGGGTCAGGCCTGATTGCGTCCGCGGGTCGATTGGTACCGGGCCGGTGCTGTCTGGCGGGCGGCCGGCACATAGCGGTCGTCATCGGCTGCGGCCGACCCCACGATCGTCGATGCCGGAGCGGCCACTTGACCGCCTCGCCCGTCGATCGCATCTATCTGCTCGCCGGCGCCCGCTCGGAACACTGCGCCTGCGGTCGAGCGCTGCGTGCCCGACGGGGCCTCCGGCCGCGGCCGGGGCACCGCCCGGTTCGGCTTGGCGGGTGCAGGCGATTCAGTGGACGGGCCGTCGGATGCACCGTTGGTCGGCGCGCGCCGCGACGGATCCTTGGCTGTCGGTTTCGACGGGCGGGTGGCGTTCTTCGGTGCCGGTCGACTCTTCCGTTCGGGTCCGGCCGTCCGCGACGTCGTCGCACCCGGTGCCGCGTCTCTCCTCGCCGGTTCGCGCTTGGCCGGCTCGCCTGTGGCCGCTCCCGGCCTTTTCGCAGACCGGCTCTTGGCAGTCGTGCCCTTCGCGGTGGCGGCAGAACTCGTCGCGGACTTCGCGGCCTCGTTCTTCTTCGGCTTCGCCCCGTCCGGCGATGTCGACTTCCGGTTGGGGGCGGTGGGACGCTTCGGTCCATCGACGCGTCGGCGATCTCCGGTGGTCGGTTCCCGGGTGAGGAACCACCGGGCGAGGACGAGTCCCAGAGTGACCACGAAAGTCAACGCCATCCATGGAAAGTCGTTGGCGATCGGCAGGAGAACCTGGAAGATCAGACCTCTGACGCCGGACGACGCCTGCTCCGCGTTGAGCCCGTACAGGGTGATCACCCCGACGAGGAACGCGATCAACGGTGGCTGCGCGGCAGCGGTGAACAGGGCGCGACGACGGACCGCGAGGGCGGCGGTCACACATCCGAGGAGATAGCAGAACTTGAACACCGCACCGAGGCCCTCGGTGTTGCTCGCGTCGATCGCCGCGCCGATGGCGGTGACCACGGTCGCCACCAACACCGCACCCCACCAGGGGACACCGCGGACCGTGGGCAGCACGGATTGCTGATCCAGCGGCACCGCTGAACGCTGTTGGGCAGAAGGCACATCTAGACGGTACCGGTTGGGCTCGTGAATTCCGCTAACCACCGCGTGATGTTGCCCATTGGTCGTCGTCGGTCGCGTCGTCGCTGGTCCGGATGCCCCCGGCGTTGCGAACGGTGATGTCGATGGGTGCGGTCGGGGCGTGGTGCGGCTCACCCTGCAACGCGTCGAGCTCGGCGAGTTTGCGCGCCGTGACCCCAACTCGGGCATCCACGGCACCGATCGTCGAATTGAACGATTCCACCGCTCGACGCAAGGAACCGCCGAGCCGATCGAGGTGACCGAGCACCCCGCCGAGTCGGTGATGGAGTTCGGTGCCGAGTTGGTGGATCGCGGCGGCGTCGCGGGCCATCGCATCGTGTCGCCAGCCGAGCGCGACGGTGCGGAGCAGGGCGACGAGGGTTGCGGGCGTCGTGAGCACGACGTTCTTGGTGAAGCCGAACTCGATCAGATCGGGATCCGCGCGGACCGCCGCCTCGAGGACCGGATCGCTCGGGACGAACAGCACGACCATCTCCGGGGTGTTCTCGAATGCCGACCAGTACGCCTTGGATGAGAGCTGCACGATGTGGGCGCGCACGGCGCGGGCGTGTTCGGTGTGCAGGTGCGCCGAGGACTCGGGATCGTCGGCCTCGATCGCCTGGAGGTAGGCGTGCAGCGGCACCTTCGCATCGACGACGATGTCGCGGCCGCCGGCGAGATGGACCACCATGTCGGGGCGCACCGCTCCCGCGGAACCGTCGGCGCTCACCTGGGTGGTGAAGTCGCAGTGACGCGACATACCCGCGAGTTCGACGACGCGTTCGAGCTGGAGTTCACCCCACCGCCCGCGGATCTGGGGTGTGTGCAGCGCGTTGGCGAGCTGCCGGGTCTGATCGGTGAGCTGCGCCGAGGCGGCGTGCATGCCCCGGACCTGTTCACTGAGCCCGGCGTAGGCGCTGATCCGGTGATGCTCGGTGCGCCGCAATTCGTCCGACAGCTGTGCCAGCAGGCCCCGCAAAGGATCGACGATGTGCGCGACCTGCGACCCGATCGCGGACGACTGGCGACGCGCCGCATCCTCGGAAGCCGAGGACAACGAGCGCGCCGCCAGGTCGTGTGATGCCCGGACGGAGTCCAGTTCGGCGCGGGTCGCGGCCAGCGCCGCGGTGGAGCGTGACGCCTGTGCCAACCATCCGATGACGAGTCCGGCGAGCAGACCGGCGAGCACGGCCACGATGACGGAGAAATCCATGGCCGCCATCGTGTCCGACGGGTACGACAGAGTGCCGCCCCCGCGGATCAGGCGAGGGTGTACCCCTCACGTTCGAGCAGGGCCCGCTTGATCGGCAGCCCGTAGCGGAACCCGCCGAGCGATCCGTCGCTGCGCAGCACCCGGTGACACGGTACGAACAGGGCGGCGGCGTTCCGAGAACAGGCGGCCGCGGCCCCGCGTATCGCGGTGGGTGCGCCCGCGAGTTCGGCGAGACGGGCATAGGTCACCGGCTCCCCGGGGGCGACCGTCCGCAGGACGGGCCAGGCCTTGCGGAGGAACGGCCCGGATTCCTGGTGGACCTCGACCACGTCGAGGGCCGCGACATCGCCCGCGTAGTACGCGGCGACCGCGTCGGTGATCGCGCCGAGGCTGTCCGCGCGTTGTGTGGCCTCCGGGCGGAGTGACCGATGGATGAGGGCGGTCAGATAGTCCGGGTCGTCGGTCCATCCGGATGCGAGGACCCGGTCGGCAGCGTCGGCGAGCACCGTGAAGGTGCCGTCCGGGGTGCATACGGAAGCCCATCGGGCCGTGCTGACCGCAGGACCGGTGGCCTCGGGGGTGGAAGCCTGCGGGGTGGAGATGGTCATGGACGTCATGGTGTTCCTTCCAAGGGCTCGCCGGTGTGCGTCCGGCGAGGTGGGTTCGATCGCATGGATTGCGATCACGATGTCGGAGCCCTCGTGAAATGCGTCGTCGTCGACCGGTCGTGGTCCGCGTGGGACGGTGCTGTCGTCTGGTCACCCAGTATCGGCTCGGACACCGACAGGCGGTGACGCCACAGGTGCATCGACGCATACGAACGCCACGGTGACCAGGCCGGCTGTGCCGACGCGAGGTCCAGCCCCAGGTCGGCCGCGGCGCCCCGGACGACGAGATCGTGCTCGAGCATGATGTCGGGGTCGCCGGTGACCCGCACCGCCACATAGTCGGCGGTCCACGGTCCGATTCCAGGCAATGCGAGAAGTTCGGCGCGCAGATCGTCGGAGGAACGACCCGGGTGCATGTCGATGTGTCCCGCGGCCACGGCCGAGGCCGCGGAGACGATCGCGTCGATGCGACGGCGCGGTCCGCGCAGGACCCGGTGGCCGTGTTCGGCGATCGCCTCCGGCGACGGGAACAATCGCCATCCGCCCTCCGGCGGCGCGCACTCCGTGTCGTCTGTGGACGAGCCCCACATCGTGCGTGCGCCGAGTTCGTCGGTCAGCCGGGCGAGATGGTGGCGGGCGGCCTTCACGCTGATCTGCTGACCGACCATCGTCGCGATCAATGTCTGGGCGGGGCTCATCGTGCCGGGGACACGCAGGCCCGGTGCGGCGTGGACGAGCGCGGCCAACGCGGGGTCGCCGGCGAGGGCCGAGTCGGTGCTGACCGGATCGGCGTCCAGGTCGAGCAGACGTCGCACGCGGTTGATCGCGACGCCCAGATCCCGCATGTCCAGATGCGCGATCCGAACGTCGACCCGCGTCGCCGACGGCTCGACCGTGACCAACGCGGGTCCGTGCGGCAGCTCGACCGATTGCCGGTGCCGCCACCCGCCGCGGGCGTCTGTCGACTCGACCGTCTCGACGCCGTCCACCGCGTGCGCGGTGAGGAACCAGCGCAACCATCCGAGATGAAGGGGTGGCCGGTGGGCGAGCCGCAAACTGACCTCACCGAGCGCAGCCGGTGCCGCATCACGGACGGGGGAGCCGAGGGCTCGCAGCCGCGACGGTGTGAGCCCGAAGATGTCGCGGATCGTGTCATTGAACTGACGCACACTCTGGAAACCGGACGCGAACGCGATGTCCGCCATCGACATCGTGGTGCGCTGGATCAGCACCCGTGCCGTCCCGGCACGGTGGGCCCGGGCGAGAGCGAGTGGTCCGGCGCCGAGTTCGGCCGTCAGCACCCGGTTGAGGTGGCGTGCCGTGTAGCCGAGATGATCGGCAAGGCCGTTGACCCCCATGCGCTCCACCGCGCCGTCGGCGATCATCCGCATCGCCCGTGACGACATGTCGGCGCCGCAGTTCCACCGCGGCGACCCGGGCACCGCATCGGGTGCACAACGCCGGCAGGCGCGGAACCCCTGTTGCTGTGCGGCGGCGGCTGTGAGGACGAAGTGCACGTTCTGCGGCCGGGGCGTCTGGGCGGGGCATGACGGCCGGCAGTAGATCCCGGTGGTCCGGACGGCGACGAAGAACTGGCCGTCGAACCGGCTGTCACGGGACGACACGGCGCGGTAGCAGCTGTCGAAATCGAGGGTCCTGGTTACGGCGGACATTGTCACCCGTCCACTCTCGCATTCTCCGCGGTGGAAACCTCGCGGGAATCGGACATGACGATCGTCGTCGCATAATCGACCATTTGAGTGACGTAGATAACAATCACTGGCACGATGTGTCTCATGAACGCACCGTTCGGTGGCCGTCAACGACGACGGGCCCACGAACCGACACTGTCCGAACTGCCTGCGTGGGGCCTCGAGATCATGATGGGGCTGTACGGGCCCGACACGATCGAGCGTGCCTGCGCCGAGGAGGTGACCGATAACCCTGCGGTCGGGGCCGAGTTGCCCGACGGTAGTCCGGTACAAAACACATCAGTACGGAGCACATCGGTCGCGTACGAGGCCGATCCTGGGCCCGTTGATCCGGTGTTTCGGGGTAGTCCGTCCGGGTCGTCGCAGGATTCTCAGACCGTCCCGCCGCCATCGCCGCTGGTCATCGAGCTCGAGGCGATCAACGAGCTGGTGAAGTATCTGGAGCGAAAGCTCAAGCGACACTGAGTCGGCGATCGCCGACGCGGCGGACATTCGTCACCGTCGGTTCACATGGTCGGCCCGATGAGTGTGTGACGATTTGGGCGTGACAGAACAATCGGGTTCGGCCGACCCTGCCGCAACGGCACCCAACGACGAGGACTCGCAGGCCAAGTCCTATCCCAGCCGCGTACAGGTCGTTCTATCCGGCCTGCGGTCCACGTCCATCGTCTGCCTGCAGTTCGTGCTGGTCGTCGCCGCGTTCTGGGTGCTGATCTGGGTACTCGGCAAGCTGTGGGTCATCCTGCTGCCGATCCTCTTCGCGATCATCATCTCCACCGTCCTCTGGCCCCCCGCGCGGTGGCTCCGCAAACGCGGTCTACCGGGTGCGCTCGCGTCGCTGCTGATGATGCTGTTGGGCCTCGGTGTTCTCGCCGGCGTGGTCAGCCTGATCGTGCCGTCCATCGTCGACCAGGCGCCCGAGTTCGCATCGCGGGCGACCGACGGCGTGCGCACCCTGCAGGAGTGGATTCAGGGCCCGCCACTCAACGTGCAGGACGAACAGCTCAACAACATCGTCGACACCGTCACCCAACGCCTGCAGTCGAGCGCTTCGACCATCGCCGCCGGCGTGTTCAGCGGGGTGGGAACCGCGACGTCGATGGTGGTCACCCTCTTCACCACGCTCATCCTGGTGTTCTTCTTCCTCAAGGACGGACCCAAGTTCCTCCCGTGGATCGACCGCACCATCGGCAGGCCGTCCGGCACCCACATCGGTGAGGTGTTGCTCCGGATGTGGAACACCCTCGGCGGCTTCATCCGCACCCAGGCGATCGTCAGTTTCGTCGACGCCGCGCTCATCGGTGCGGGCCTGTTCATCCTGGGGGTGCCGTTGGCGGCGGTGCTGATCGTGATCACTTTCCTGGGCGGGTTCATCCCGATCGTCGGAGCGTTCGTCGCGGGCGCACTCGCCGTGTTGATCGCGTTGGTGTCCAACGGATTCACGACTGCGCTGATCGTGCTCGGCATCATCCTGGCGGTGCAGCAACTCGAGGGCAACGTGCTGCAGCCCTGGCTGCAGTCCAAGTCGATGGATCTGCATGCGGTGATCGTGCTGCTGTCGGTCACCCTCGGCGGCACCCTGTTCGGCATCACGGGAGCGTTCCTTGCCGTCCCCGCCGCCGCCGCGCTCGCGGTCGTGTTGCGCTACATCAACGAGCAGATCGCCGAACGCGCCGGCGAGACGCTGCCCCCGCACAGCACTCCGGTGACCGCGCATGTCGGTGTGCCCGACGCGGAGCCCGACGACGACGCTCCCGAACCCGCCGACGACCCGGGTACGTCCAGCGAGAAGTAGCGCCGAGCGAACCCGGAATCCCGCCGACAGAACCCGAAATTTCGCCGACAGAACCCGGAATCTCGCCGACACAACCCGCGCGGGCAGATGCCGACGACGTTCGCCGTTCATCGGCCGATAGACTGGATGCCCGTGAGTCTCACCCTCGGAATCGTCGGTCTTCCCAACGTCGGCAAGTCGACCCTGTTCAATGCGTTGACCCGCAACGACGTGCTCGCGGCCAACTATCCCTTCGCGACCATCGAACCCAACGTCGGCGTGGTGGAGCTACCCGATCCGCGGTTGAACCGGCTGGCCGAGATCCACTCCAGCGAGCGCATCCTGCCCGCGACGGTGTCCTTCGTCGACATCGCCGGCATCGTGAAGGGCGCGTCCGAGGGGGAGGGGATGGGCAACCAGTTCCTCGCCAACATCCGCGAGGCCGACGCGATCTGCCAGGTCGTGCGCGTCTTCGCCGACGACGACGTCGTGCACGTCGACGGTCGGGTCGACCCGATGTCCGACATCGAGATCATCGAGACCGAGCTGATCCTCGCCGACCTGCAGACCATCGAGAAGGCGCTGCCGCGGATGGAGAAGGACGCGCGAAAGAACAAGGACCTCGCCGAGACGGTCGCTGCCGCGCAGCAGGCGCAGGAGATCCTCAACGGGGGCAAAACCCTGTTCTCCCAGAAGGACTCGTTCGACCTGGCTGCTGTGCGCGACCTGCACCTGATGACCGCCAAGCCGTTCCTGTACGTGTTCAACGCCGACGAGTCCGTCCTCACCGACGATGCCCGCAAACAGGAGCTCCGCGACGCCGTCGCGCCGGCCGACGCGGTGTTCCTCGACGCGAAGGTGGAAAGCGAACTCCTCGAACTCGACGAGGACGACGCGCAGGAACTGCTCGACTCCATCGGCCAGGACGAGCCGGGCCTGCGGTCGCTGGCCCGTGCCGGCTTCCACACGCTGGGGCTGCAGACCTACCTCACCGCCGGCCCCAAGGAGTCGCGCGCCTGGACGATCCACCGCGGCGACACCGCCCCCAAGGCCGCAGGCGTGATCCACACCGACTTCGAGAAGGGCTTCATCAAGGCCGAGATCGTGTCCTTCGACGATCTCGACTCGGCCGGCACGATGGCCGCGGCGAAAGCTGCCGGCAAGGTCCGCATGGAGGGCAAGGACTACGTCATGGTCGACGGGGACGTGGTCGAGTTCCGGTTCAACGTCTAGCGTTATCAACGCATCGCGGTATTTTCTGATCGCGTGATCCGGTCGTTCGGCAACAAGGACACCGAACGCCTGTGGCGTCGTGAACGCGCTCGCTCGCTCGATCCGCGGATTCAGCGGGTCGCGTTGCCAAACTTCGTCAGGTGGGATCGGCAGAGTCGCTCGACGACCTCAGGGTCCGCAGCCGACCAGATCGAGTAGCTGCGTTGTATGCCGGCAGTGGCGCGGGGGCGTCACTGCGAGGCTGCACCGCATTGAACGAGCACCGGCTGACCTGTTCGTCACGTGTCTGCCCCAGGCGCTCGAGTTCTGCCACAGCGCCCGGACACGCGACGAGCACCTGCGCTACCGCGAACAGATGTCCCTCGGATTTCCGCTTGAGCACGCGCCGGACGAATCGCTCGTGCTCGATATTCAGGCGGCACTATGCAATGCAGGATTGGTCCGCGCAGCGGGCTCGCTCGACATCCTCATCGCCGGTTACGCCATCGTGAACGATGCGACGGTACTTGCCGCGGACCATGACTTCGAGCACATTGCGAGGGTGTCCGACTTGCAATGCGAATACGTCGCACCCTCGCCATGACCTCTACGGTGTTGGGGCCCAATCGAATCGGGAGCTGTTAGTGCCGGCGGCAATGTCTGGTGGCAACGACGAAATAGCCGATGGCCGCAAGGATCAATCGACGCTGCTGGGAATGGGATTCCGCTGGTAGCTAGGTGTCCCGCACCGGAAATTCGTAGTTAATTTCGCCGCATGCGGCGCCTTGCTTCGTTGGCGTCGTCGCAGGTACATCGAGTACCCGCCTCCTCCGCCGCCTCGCGGTGCATCCGCCTGGAAGGCCGAACTCGTGAAACGAATTTCTGGCGCGGCACACTAGCCTGTTCCCATGGAGGCCACGATCGATTCGGGCGGGCGCTTGCTCTTGCCGAAAGCACTTCGGGAACAGTTGGGGATCACGCCGGGCTCCACCGTGAACATCTCGCTGTACGGCGCGGGACTGCTGGTGACTCCGGCTGGGCGGACCGCACGCCTGGCGAAGGGGGCCGACGGGCATCTGCTCGCAAAGTCTGACACAACGGTGACTGACGATGTCATGTTCGCGTTGATCGATTCCAGTAGACGGTGAGCGTGCGTCGACGATTCGCCGTGGACACAAGCGTTGCGGTGCCGTTTCTCGTTGCGTCTCACCCTGCTCACGACATTGTTCGATGCTAGGTCGGCCGCCGGTCGCTTGCACGCGAGATGCCCGGGCACGTCCGACATACGATGCGGTGGGGGCTCGGGTCGAGGAGATCGTGGGGTAACCCCGGGCTATTAGCGTAGAGCCATGGCCATCAAACTCGAGAACGTCGGGATCGCAGTCGAGGACCTCGACGCGGCGATCGCGTTCTTCGTCGACCTCGGTCTCACCCTCCTCGGACGTGACACCGTCAGCGGCGAATGGACCGACACGGCGGTCGGACTCGACGGCAACCACTCCGACATCGCGATGCTCCAGACGCCCGACGGCAACGGCCGCCTGGAGCTGTTCCAGTACATCAACCCCGAAGCCATCGAAACGGCGCCGACCCGACCCAACGAGATCGGGATGCACCGCGTCGCTTTCTCCGTCGACGACATCGATGCCGCCCTCGAGATCGCCGCGAGGCACGGCTGCCTCCCGCTCCGCGGTGTCGGCAACTACCAGGACTTGTACAAACTCACCTATGTCCGCGGGCCCAGCGGCATCATCGTGATGCTGGCCCAGGACCTGACCAAGAGCTGACGGCTTCGTGGCCAGGTGACGCACAGTCGACCAAAGTTCTGCATCGTGGACCACTCGTCGTCGATACTGCAGCGGTGATCCTTTCGACGAGAAGCGCCTGTGCAATCGTGACCGTGATCCTCGCTGCCGCGAGTGTTGTGGTCTCGGTACCCGCGATCGGCGACGCCGCCCCGTCGCCCTGGCGGTACACGATGGTGGCGTTCAGCAACGCCAGCGACCGCGACATGGACGTCTACGAGTCACGCGACGGCACCACATTCCGACTCGTCAAGAAGTCCGCGTATCGCCCCCCGACGGGTCGCGTGCGCGACGCGAGCATCTTCCGCAACTCCGACGGGTTCTACTACATCACCTACACAACGGCCGACGGCGCGAACATCGGCTTCGCGCGCAGCCGCGACCGCATGAACTGGACGTTCCTGCACCAGTATCCGGTTCCGTTCTGCTGCGCACTGCTGCCGGGCACCGGTGACGGCCGAGGTTTCGGATCGTCGAGCGGCCCCGGGTCATCGGGCTCGGCCGGGTCGAGCGACGGGCCGTCGCTGTCGCCGTTCACGACCAAGGCCTGGGCGCCCGAATGGTTCGTGGACGGTGGCCGGGTCCACATCATCCTGTCCATGTCCACCGGCGGCGGCTTCATCCCGTACCTGATGACGGCGATCACCCCGGATTTCCGGTTGTGGAGCCCGCCGGTCCCGCTCCCCGGCATCGGTGCCAACCACATCGACACCACCGTGGTGAAGGTGGGCCCGACATTCCACGCGTTCACCAAGCAGGAGCCGCGGTCGAAGAAGATCATCCGCCACGCGGTCGCGTCGTCACTCATGGGACCTTATTCGTTTGTGCCGGGCGGTAATTGGGGAACGTTCGTCGAAGGTCAGACCCTGGTTCAGTTGCCGAACGGGGTGTGGCGGATGTACTTCGACGCCTACAAGGAGGGCAGGTACTACTACTCCGACAGTGCGGACGGACTGCGGACGTGGACGCCTCGGAAGCAGCTTCCCGGTCTGTCGGGCACGGTGCGGCACATCGGGGTGCTGCGCGAGGCGGTGTGACGCGACTCCGCGGCCGGGCGTGCGATCCGGTCATGGCCGCAGAGGCAGATGGCGTAGCGTTCGGCGCAGCGAAACTCCGAGACACGAACGGGGAATGATCGGTCATGCCGACGAACACCGACGAGACCGCCTGGTCGCTCGACGTTCTGCTCGACCTGTTCGACGTCACGCGCACCGGGGCCGACCGGTTCACCGGCGAGACCGGGATCGAGGGCGAAGAAGGTCGTGTCGTGGTGGAGGGCTCGCAGGTGCTCGCCCAGGCGATCGTCGCGGTCGCCAAGCGGTTCGCCGACAAGACGGTCAGATCGGCCCATGCGGTATTCGCCCGGGCGGTCACGGTCGGCCCGCCGGTGGAGTTCGACCTCGATGTGGTGCACGAGGGACGTTCCGTCGCGACCGCGGTGGTCACGGCGACACAGAACGCCAAGCGGTGCGTCACCGTCACGGTGCTGGCCGACGTCCCGACGGACGACCTGATCACCCATCATGTGCCACGTCCGGAAGTCGCCTCGCCGTCCGACGCCCACGCCTCCCGGATGCTCCTGCCCGGCCGCGACGTGCGCCTCGTCGACGTCACCGAGGTCAACAGCCCCGACGAGGTCGGTCCGCCGGAGTTGTACGCGTGGCTGCGGTACGAACCCGTCCCTGAACGCGACGACCTGGCCAAGGCGCTGCTGGCGCACTTCACCGGTCACCTCGGGATCTCGACAACGATGCGCGCCCACAAGGGGATCGGCACCAGCCAGGCCCACCTCACGGTGTCGACCGCCCCGATGACGATCACGGTCGGCTTTCACGAGCCGGTCGAATGGGACGGATGGATCCTCTACTCCCACGAGAGCACTCAGGTCGGTGCCGGCATGTCCTATGTGCGCGGAACCGTGCACAGCGAGGACGGTGCGCTGCTGGCGTCTTTCGTACAGGAGGGACTCATCCGCCCGCTGCGCCCGGCCGACAGCGCCGTCGAGTCACGCGCCCGCCTCTGATCAGGCTAGGAATGGCCGCCGCGATCGGCCAGGCCACCCGGCGTCGGCAGTTCCGCGATCACGTCGGCCTTGGCCGGGTCGAAGCCGAGATACCCACTGATGACCGAACTCTCGGGTAGCGCGTCCGCATAGCTCCAGGCGACGTTCTCCACGACGGTGTCACCGATGACCGCCGTCCAATAGGTGGATGTGCCCTTGTAGTTGCAGTACGTCGTCAGGTCACCGCGGTGTAGCAGATCGGTGCGGACATGCGACGGCGCGACGTAGAGCACCGGTTCCAGCGCTGTCTCGAAGACGATCACGGTGTCGGTGGTGTCCACCAGCGTCGTGCCGGCGACCTCGACGCGCAAGCGTCGACTGGTCGGGCGGCAATCGACCCGGTGGTAGGGATTCGGCGGATAGTAGACGAGCTTGCGGCCTTCCTCGTACCACTCGTCGACCGCCACCCACGGCACGCGCACGTGGCCCGGCGCCTCCGGTTCCGGCTCGCCGGGCAGGTCGCCGACCTCGTCGACGGGGAACACGTAGCTCAGGAACTGGTACGGGCGATGCACCATCAGGGCCTGCTCGGTGTCGAGGACGATCTGGCCGTCGCGCACCGCCTGGATGCGTCGCGGATGCGGCTCGACGAACACGAGACCGGCCGGCACCGGGCTCGAATACCACCCGGCGGGGTCCGGGCTCAGCGGCCCCCGACCGGCGACGAGACTCACCGGCCGCCCTCGACAAAGGGATTCACCGACAGCGCACGGACGATCCGTCGACTCATGTGTTGGTCCGCCTTTCCCGACATCCGACCCGGAGAAGAAGGTTGCCCTGCTCCGGATGTCGGGTCAATACCTCCGCTGCGGTCGTCGGTCCGCGTCAGGCGGGCGGGCCGCTGAGGAAGGCGTCGAGCTGTGCCAGCGACGAGGTCATACCGGCGGCGTGATCCTCGGCCGAGACGCCTCGCGGCACGTCCTCGGCCGTGATCTGTACGTGCGTGCCACACTCCACCTCGGATACCGACCACGTCATCGTCATCGTGCCGGCGAAGTCGGGGTCGTCTGACTCGAAGTCGATGGCCTGCACGACCCGGACATCGGGGACGATCTCGACGAAGCGTGCCTCGACGATGTCGGCGTCCGCTCCGGACTTGCCGCCCGAGGCCGGCGCGACCGCGTAGGTCAGAGTCAGTCGGTACGACCCGCCCCGACGTGCGTCGAAGTGGTCGAACCTTCCGGTCATCCCTTGCGGGGGAAGCCATTCGACCAGAGCGTCAGGGTCGACGAGTGCTGCGAAGACGCGTGGTAGCGGTGCCCGGATGACTCGTGATGCCTGGTCGGTCCGTCCCCGCGTGGTCGTCGGCCACGGTCGTGGATCGCGTCCGGTCGCGGCCACGGTTGCCTCCAACATGCCGGCGTCGTCGAGTGCGACATGCTCACCCCAGAGCTCGGGCACGGGCGCGGTGGGGACGAATTCCGTCACGTGATCATGGCAGGCGCGCACGAGGTCGGCGGGCGGGGCGAACGGTGCATCGAGCGCGGCGGCGAGGTCCCAGCCGTGCACGATCACCTCGGTCAGGACGATGCGCCCCCACGTGGCGTTGCTCAGTCCGAGTCCGGCGTTGTCACTCACACCTGACCAGGGCTCGGGGCGTGCCCACGCGCGGCCGACGTCGATCAGGTGGTCGGCGAGTCGCTGCCGACCGGCTTGGGTCCGGATGTCGACGCGGGAATCCGTCTGCTGCGCTCGGGGAGACTCTGCGTCGGCCATCGCCGTGAAGCCCGTCGCGAACTCCTCGATGTGACCGAGCAGGGCCGCGACGTCGTAGTCGGCACACGGGGTCCGGGCGGTGAGGTCGTCGTCGGTCACCGCCCTGACCAACTCGCCCAGTTCGACGCACGCTTCGCGGAAATCGATCACCATCGGCCTTTCGTCGGTATGCGTTCTTCTGTACTGGTGTGACCAGGCTGCGCGGTCGGATTCATCGCGCTATACCTGCAGATGTGGACCGTGTGCCCGGGATTGCCTTCCGTTCCTTGACGGCCGACGACCTCGATCTTCTCGTCACGGCAACGTTGGAGAACCTGAATTGGTCTGCTCCGCGATTCGATCGAGACGACGTCTGGGCGCGACCTGAGTTTCGCCACTATGTCGAGTTCGACTCTGCCCGTGGTGACTTCGGTGTGGTCGCGCAACGTGGTCCGGATCCGGTCGGTGTCGGCTGGGCACTGTTCCTGCCCACCGAACGTGCCGGCTACGGCCACGTCGGCGACCGCACGCCCGAGTTCAGCCTGTGGGTGGCACCCCGGTGCCGAGGCGAAGGGTTGGGTCGAGCGATCGCAGAACGGCTCCTCCGCGCCGCGCGCGACCGCGACATCGCGGCGGTGAGTCTCTCGGTCGAGTCGGGAAATACGCGAGCGCGCGGGTTGTATCTGTCCCTCGGCTTCGTCGACGTGGCGGGACGACGAGATGACGGCGTCATGGTGTGGACGGCTCCCGGCTCGTGAAACGAACGGAGTCACTCGGCGCGAGCAGCGAGGGCGGCGTGCGGGCGGACGCCGGCGTGCCCGGGGCGGCTGAGACGTTCGAGCTCGGTGAATCCGGCCGTTGCCAGAACGTGTGACATGGCGTCGACCGGCCACCGGAAGGCAGTCGCGACCTTGTGATCGAAAGGTTCGACCTCAGGTCCTTCGAAGAAGCCGACGACGAGGACGCCGCCTTTCGCCACTGCTCGACGGAACTCGGTGAGCACGTTGCCGAGTGCGGTCGGCTCGATGTGGATCAGCGCGTACCAGGCGAGGATGCCGCCCAGGGTGCCGTCGGGAACCTCGAGCGTCCGCATCGACCCGACCTCGAACTCCAGATGTGGCCAGTTCGAGCGGGCGTTGTCGACGAAGGCCGGCACCACGTCGAGGCCTCGGATCGTCACACCTCGATCGGACAGGTAGGCGGTCAGATGTCCCGGTCCGCACCCGGCATCAACCACGACGCCTTCGCGGCGTCCGAGATGTCGCTCGAGGAACACGAGGTCGGGGGCATCGACGGCGGCAGTGGAGCCGAACAGTCTGATGTAGGAGTCGGAGATCGCAGAGTAACTGTCTGCGATCTCCGATTCCGGCACGCTCACAGTCTACGAACCCACGCTCTGCAGCCTGGTTTCTGCGCGATCTTGTTTGAAGCGGCCCGTGCTCTGCATCACGTATGACATCATTGATGTCATTGGAGGTGCGGAGATGAGAACAACGGTCACCATCGACGACGAACTGCTCGCCCGGGCGGCCGAGCTCACGGGTGTTCACGAGAATGTCGCCCTACTCAGGCACGGGCTGCAGACGCTGATCAGGGTGGAGAGTGCGCGGCGCCTCGCCGCTCTCGGCGGGACCGATCCAACTGCCTCGTCCGCTCCGCGGGGTCGCTCGGCCAACCCGTGATCCTCGTCGATACCTCCGTGTGGATCGATCACCTGCACTCCACCGAGTCGCACCTGGTCGACCTGCTCGGCATGGATGAGGTCGGTTGCCATCCGCTGGTCATCGAAGAGCTGGCACTGGGTTCGATCAAGGACCGCGCTACCGTGCTCGATCTCCTCGGCAGCCTGCGGGGGTTCCCGAACGTCGGCCATGAGGAACTCTTGCTGATGGTCGACCGCGGACACTTGTGGGGTCGTGGCCTGAGTGCTGTCGATGCACATCTGATGGCTGCCGTTCTCATCGAGGGCGGCCAGATGTGGACTCGCGACAAACGCCTCCGCGCTGCCTGCACGGACCACGGCGTGCCCCTGTTCGATGACGCGGCGCGTCGGTGACATCGCGTCACGACGGCGCTTCTGGTGATTGTTTCCCGCACCCCGATACGCCCCGACAGGCGGCCCCGGCGAAGGTCCTCCGCAGGGCGGTTCATTCACACTTCGGTACGGTTGATCGGAGTACGAAGCATGAACCGCGCACGAATCCGAGCGAAAGGACATGCATGACCGCGCCTGCGACGACACCGAAGGACGCGCCTGCGAGGACGCCGAAGGACCCCTCGAAGGGGTACGTGGCACTGCTGGGTTGGAGTCTGGGGGCCATCGAGGCCCTCGACCGATTCGACCGCCGATATGTGGTGGTGGCCCCCGAATGGGCCGAAGAGTATTGCGCCGAGCACGACATCCCCTACCTGTCGTGGAACTTCGAGCGACTCAACGACCGCTCGATGGAGATCGCCGAGACGCTGCAGGACATGGGCGTCGACGTCGCGATCCCGCTGTTCGAGGAAACCGTGGAGTGGGCCGGGGCGATCAACTCGGTCCTGATGGACAAGCCGCGCCTGTTCGGTCAGGCGATGCTCCTGCGCGACAAGGCGCTGATGAAGCGTCGCGCGCAGCTCGGCGGGATCCGGGTGGGGATCTTCGAGGAGGCACACGACCGCGACGACGTCGTCCGTTTCCTGCGTCGCGTCAACCAGACGCTCCTCAAGCTCGACGGCGACCCCAATGACCCCATCCACCTGAAGGCCTTCGACAAGGCCGGCTGCCTCGGGCACCGGGTGATCCGGACGCCCGACGAGGTGGACACCATCCCCGAAGAAGAGTTCCCGGTGCTGATGGAATCGCACCTCGACGGCTGGGAGTTCGCGGTCGAGGCGTGGATTCACAACGGAAAGATCAAGTTCCTCAACATCTCCGAATACGTGACGCTCGGGTACTCGGTGTTCGTTCCGGCGACCCCCGAGCTGGAGAAGTACCGTCCGGCGATCACGGCGCAGATCGAGAAGCTGATCAAGACCTTCGACATCGACTTCGGGTTCGTACACCCCGAGTACTTCGTCACCAACGACGGCGAGATGTACTTCGGTGAGGTCGCCTACCGGCCGCCGGGCTTCAAGGTGTTCGAGTTGCTCGAGCGCGCCTACGGTTTCAACGCCTACCAGGCGCTGGTGCTCTCGTTCGATCCGAAGACCACCGAGGAGGAGATCGACGCGTTCTTCCCGCGCGAGGTGGTCGACGCGAGCGGTGTCGCCGGCTGCTTCGGCGTGTATCCGCGTCGTCGTGTGGTCTCTCATCTCGAGGTCCCCGAAGAGACGGCGGACGACGACTACTACGAGACCAACGACCTCTCCGAACCCCTGGAGGAGACCGTCACCAAACGCACCGCGTTCGGAACCCACTGGGGTCTGCTGTACTTCTTCGGAGAGGACCCCTACCGGATGCGCGATCTGCTCAAACGGCAGGAAGAGCTCGATTTCTACGTCTGAGATTCCGCTGTCTGGGACGGCGCTGCGCGGCGACGACCGGCCGCGTGACGCGGATCGTGAGAACAAAAGGGTGCCCGTGCCATCAATCGACCACACCGACACCGGCCGTGCCCAGGACTCCCGCCTGGCCGCGAGGATCGATCAGCTCGACCACGCCATCACGGCGATGGCCGAGGCCCCGGACTTCGCCAAGCCGGGCAAGCTGCGTCGCGTGCTGGATTCGTTGCGGCGGGTGCTGACCCAGGAGGGCGGCTGCGGGGCGGTCCGGGACAGAGCCGCCGTGCTGGAGCGCGCGGGTGTCTTCGCCGGCTCGGACTGGGATCAGCCGGCGATCCTGGTGCCGTCGCTCGCCGGTCCGAGTCTGCACAGCGCGCAGACCGACACGGTGATCCTGGAGTCGACGAGTGAGCTGCGACTGGTCGCGATCGCGGCGGGCGATTACGAGCACCCGGACCTGACCGCCGACGACGCGCGGCGGTTCCTGTCCCAGGTGCTCGCATTGAACCTCGATCTGTTGCTGGCCGCGCCGTCGGAGACCGAACGGACACGTCAGGGCGGTGCCGGGCGGGTGGCCCGGGCGGTGTTCGCCTACGTGCTCGACGAGATCGGGTACGACAGTGTCCTCGACGAGCTCGTCGAGGAGATCTGGCGAATCCTGCGTCAGCGGCCCATCCAGGTCGATCACGTGAAGGCGATGGTGACGCGGATGGCAATCCATCGCAGCGACCCCGACGTCGATCTCGGCACGGCCGCACAGGGGCTCGACCGATTGACCACCGCGCTGTTCGGCCCCACCGAGGCCTGCCGGGAAGACCCCGGTGTCGACGTCTACCTGTCGCGACTGTCCGCGATGGATGCCGAGGGGCTGGAGTTCGAGGCGCGCGGGTTCGCGCGGGCCATGCACGACACCGGTCTGGTGTCCGGCTATCACGCGGTCCTCGTCCGGTTCCTGGTGGATGACAACGTGTATCTGCTGCCGGAGGCGCTGGGCCTGTCGGAGGTGGGGCGCAACTGCCTGTTGCGCTACTCGGATCTGGTGCACGAGCTGATCGTCCGCACGGTGCACCCGCAACATGCGCAATGTCTCTACGGTTTGGCGTTGCTGCTCGATCGCGGCATCCTGCACCAGCCGCCCGTCGTCCCGTCGCTGTGGCGTCAGGTGGCGCTGCGACTTTCACCGGACGTGCGGGAACGGTTGGCGTCGGCGTTCGGCCCCGCGACCGAACCCGAGGCGCTGCTGCTCGGTGGCCTGCTGTCGATGCTGGGCCAACCGCTGGGTGTCGGGCAGGGAGACAATCCGACCTGCCAGTCGGCGCGGGCGTTGTCGATGTGGGCGTACAACGACCCCGACTATCTGCTTCAGGTCGTCGCCTGGGCGGCCCGCGACGACGAGGTGGTCGCGCATTTCGAAGGGCAGGCGATCTCGTCGACCGAAAGCGTCGGTGGCGTCGCCACCGCCGACCCGATCGACCTGGATCCCGTGTCGCTCCTCGTGGTTCCACATCTGGACCGGATCTACGCCGAGATGGTCCGGCGCTGCGCCGACCGTCCGGGTGACCCGCACCGATGGGTGAATCCCGAGTTCCACGGCTGGTGGTCGGCGCGAGGGTTCCGCATCAACGTGGACGTCGCCACCGGGGACATCATCGACCTCGACGACTTCGTCCGCCAGTTCTATGCGGCCTATCATCCGGCCTTCAACGGCAATCAGCCGCTGATCCACCCGCAACCGGCGGGCATCGCCTTCACCGACAGCGCGGCGCGCTACGTCGGCTGGCATGCGATCACCATCCTGCGGGTCGCGACCGACCCGGCGGGCGACATCCGCGTCTACTTCTTCAATCCGAACAACGACAGCGGGCAGGACTGGGGCGACGGCGTCGTGGTCGGCACGGCCGGCAACGGCGAGCGCCCCGGCGAGGGATCGCTGCCGTTCGCCCAGTTCGCGTCGCGCCTCTACATCTTCCATGCCGACCCGCTCGAGGACGGCGCCACCGACGACGTGCCGGCCGAGGATGTCGCGGAGGTCGTCGGCTACGTCGAGCGCAGCTGGGGTGCCGACCGCACGATCCGGCCGAACGCATCTGCCGACGGGCAGGTGGAGCGGATCTGAGTCCGGCGGGCCGACCATCGAGCTGACGCCTTCGGTCGGCGCGGTGGTTCGGACTCGGGCTTCGGTACGGTTGCCTCGATGCATGCGTTGTGGGAGCGGTTCCGTGCCCGCCTGCCGCGGCGGGTGCGTTCCGCGCTCGATCTCGCCGTCGCGACCTTCAAGGACTCCGGCGACGACCGCATCACCGGGCTGGCCAGCGAGATCGCGTTCTGGGTGCTGCTGAGCCTGCCCGCGGTGACCATCGCGATGGTGTCGCTGGCGGGGCTGCTCGATCCGGTCCTGGGGTCCGACGCCCGCGCCCAGCTCATCGAGCGGATCGAGGAGATCGCCGGTCAGGTGTTCCGGCAGCAGACCGTCGACGACGTCATCGCGGCAATGCTCGATCAGCTGCTGATCCAGGGCTCGCCGTCGGTGTTCTCGATCTCGTTCCTGATCGCGGTGTTCACCGCCAGCCGGATTCTGCGCGTCGTGGTCCTCGCGGTGACCATCGCCTACGACCTGGACGACGAACGTCCCACCTGGATGGCCCGGGTGCTGGGGTTGGTGTTCTCCGTGATCGGCCTGGTCATAGGCGTGGTGTTGGTGCCGCTGGTGGTCGCCGGTCCGCAGCTGGGCTTCATCGTCGAACGGCGCTGGGGGCTCGAGGGTCTGATGTTGGGCGAGACGTGGACCGTGGCGTACTGGCCGGTGGCGGTCGTGGTTCTCACCCTGGTGGTGGCTACGCTCTTCCACTGGGCGACACCGCGTCGGACACCGTTTCATCGGGATCTGCCCGGTGCGCTGCTGGCCACGGTCGGCGGGCTGGCGGTGAGCGCCGGTCTGCGCCTCTACACCGGTAACGCCTTCGGCGGGGACGCGGTGTATGCCCCGCTCGCGGCACCGTTGGCCATCCTCGTCTGGGTGTGGCTGGTGGCGATCGTGCTGCTGTTCGGTGCCGAACTCAACGCCGAGATCGAGAAAGCGCATCCGGCCAACGGTTGGCCGCCGCCGCGTCGACGGTCACCGGTCGAGCTCGGCACCAGTGGGCTCGCTCGCGTCCGCCGGATCGCACGGCGACGTCAGCTCAGAACACAGTTCGTCCCCCGGGTTTCGCCAGACTCTCCTCGAGTTCCAGAGAGGAGTTGCGAAGTCCCGGGGGACGAACGGCTCAGAGATCAGAAGTGAAGATCAGGAATCGGCGACGACGGCGCGTTCCTTGGCGTCGGCCTTCTTCTCCGCGATCTCCTCCTGTACGTCGATCTCGGTGGTGCCCTCCGGGAGCCGTCGGGACGGCCCGGTGCGGTAGTGCGTCGCGTAGAGCATGACGCCGACGAAGGTGAGTCCGCCGACCAGGTTGCCCACCACGGTGGGGATCTCGTTCCACACCAGGTAGTCGGCGATCGAGAAGTCGCCGCCGAGCATCAGGCCGGAGGGGAACAGGAACATGTTGACGATCGAGTGCTCGAAGCCCATGTAGAAGAACAGCATGATCGGCATCCACATGCCGATGACCTTGCCGGGCACCGATGTCGACATCATCGCGGCGACCACACCGGTGGAGACCATCCAGTTGCACAGCACGCCGCGGATGAACAGGGTCAGCATTCCGGCGGCACCGTGTTCGGCGTATCCGACGGTGCGTGAATGGCCGATCTCACCCAGCTGCTGTCCGACCGCGTCGGGGTCCACACTGAAGCCGTACGTGGCGATGATCGCCATGAACAACGCGACGGTGATCGCGCCGAGGAAGTTGCCCACGAACACCAGGCCCCAGTTGCGCAGCATGCTCTTGACGGTCACGCCTCGACGTTTGTCCAGCAGCGCGAGGGGTACGAGGGTGAACACGCCGGTCAGCAGGTCGAAGCCCATCAGGTACAGCAGACAGAAGCCGACCGGGAACAGCACTGCTCCGAGCAGCGGCTCGCCCGTCCGTACCGTGATCGTGACCGCGAACGCCGCGGCGAGGGCGAGGATCGCGCCCGCCATGTAGGCGCGGATCAGGGTGTCCCGGGTGGACAGGAATGTCTTTGCCTCGCCGGCATCGACCATCTGTTTGGCGAATTCGGCGGGCTTCACATACGACATGCGAGCTCCTCAGGTAGACAGTGAACGCCCGTCAGTCAATCGAGCCGGAATGTCGTTTTTGTGTCATGGCGACGAAACGGTGTTACATCCTCCTCACGATGGCCCCAGACGCGTGTGATGTTGCGTGGCTGGGGGAAGTGGCACTGTGACGTGGCGCACGAAAGTGGGTCCACGCCGGGGGATCTCGTCGGTCACCAGATGACGGCGATCCCCGCTGCCGTCAGCGACAGCACGCCGGCCGCGACGAACATGGCCCGGGGCACAGACTCGCCCGTCTTGCGTTGTCGCGCGCTACCCATCCCCAGTACACCGCCCAGGACGAGCAGGATGACCAGCTTCACGGCGATCTTCGGGTAGTTGAGGTCGATGCCGGCAGGCCACGGCGCGGCGAGGGCCAGACCGGTGAGCAGGGAGAGGAGCAGGCCATAGTCCATCAGCCGGGTGAAACGGAACCGGCGCGCGGCCGCTTCGGCGGCCCACGCGCCGAACGTCACCGCGAAGCCGACGATGTGCAGCAGGACGACGACGTTGCGTAGTAGTTCCACGCGACCAGATTATCGGACACGGGCAGTGTCCACTACGGACTCGTCAATGGACTCGAGATGCTACAGGTGGGGCTCGTGACCTGCTGCGACATCGATCAGCGCACGCACATTGACATCGCGGGCCTCGCGCCGCGCGGCGGCTGTCCGGTTGTCGGAGGGCACGAGCAGACGCAGACCGCGGGGGTGGCTGCGCAAGGTCAACGGCGTGGTCAGATCCATGGACTCACCATCGATGCCGACGGCCGCGTGGCCGCCGCGGGAATCGATCACCACCGACTCGGCGGTGAACTCGTGCCAGAACGGGCTGGTCTTGCGGAGCCCGAACGCCGAGCGCGCCATCAGCCGCGCAGCCTCGGCGGCCGTGGAGGTGGACACCGCGATCACCCCGAGCGTGCCGGTGTCCATCCGCCGACGCGTGGCGGCGTCCAGCGATGTCGCGGTGACGTAGGGGTTGTTCGACACGAGGATCATGAACGCACCGTCGACCTCGCGGCCCGACGGTGCGGTGAACTGCAGATCGAAGGGCTGCGCGGTCGGACCCAGCAGGTCGGGCAACAGCATCGCCGCGGTCTGGGCCTTCTCGTCGCGGTAGGACTCCTCGGCCACGATGGTCGCGTAGACACCGAGCGAGACGTTGTTGACGAAGAGGCGCCCGTTGACGGTCGCATAATCCACCCGGCGCTCCACGGCGTCACGAAACGCCCGCAGGGTGGTGCGAGGGTCGGCGCGGTCGAGTCCGAGATCGAGCGCGAAATGGTTGCGCGTCCCCGCGCTGACGCAGACGAACGGCAGATCGTGCTCCACCGCGACGGAGGCGACGAGGGCCTGCGAACCGTCCCCGCCGGCCATCCCCAGGCAGTCGGCCCCGGAGGCCACCGCGTCCCGTGCGATCTGTTCGAGATCATCGCCCGGCTCGAGGACCACCGTCTCGACACCCAGTTCGGCTGCGGCCTCGCGGATCCCGTATCGCTGCACCTTCCCGCCGCCGGAGCGTGGATTGCAGATCAGTACCGGCTTGGCGGGTGGTCGGGACTCGCGTCGACGATCCAATGCGTGCAGGTCCGGGACGAGCGCGTACCTGGCGCACGCGATCGATACACCGAGTACCAGGACCGTGACCGTCAGCCGAACGACGATCGCATCGAACGCGAGCAGCGCGTGACCCATCGCCCACGTGACGACCACGAGACCCGCGGCGATGGCCATCGCGCCCCAGATGCGTCGGCGATCGCGCTCGGTCACCACCCACCATGCGCCGGCGACCGCGGTGAGTAGGCCGGCCACGCCGATCGCGACGGACGCGACGCTGTGTACGACGAAGCCCACTGTCAGTGCCAGGAAGACGCCGAGACCGATCAGAGAGATGATCGCTCCGACGCGGCGTCGAGGTCCCGGTCTGCCGACTGCGTCGGGGTGGTCGGTGGTGGAACGGCCCATTGCGTCACCGCTCAGCGAGGGGTGAGGCGGAACGACCGCGCGCCGACCCCGTACAGGCGATGCAGGTCGTCGGCGTCGGGTGTTCCGTCCGGGTGGATCGTGACGTTGTTCATCTTCGCGAATTGCGGCTGGTCGCGACAGATCTCGCCGTAGTGGGCGACGACGTCGGCTTCGTCCGTGAATGCCTCGACGTCGGCGGTGTGCCGGTGACGTCGCAGCCTGATCTCGATCGGGGTGCCCGTCACCAGGTTTCTGCGCCACGGGAAGTGGGTTCCGATCAGCAATGTGTCGCCGACACGGCTGTAGGCCACCGGGAGGGTGTAGCGCCGGCCCGTCGTGCGGCCCATGACGTAGAGGGTGAGTAACCGGCCGCTGACGAGTGTGTGCAGACCCGGGGTGGCCAGCACGCCTCGGACGAGCCGATTGGCGGCGTCCTGATACTTCATCTTCTGCGGCGCATCCGGACTCGTCACGACAGTCAGGGTACCCATCGGCGATGCGCCCGCGACCGATCCGCGCGCTGCTCGTGTGGCAGACATCGTCCGCTCGACGCAAGGTGGAAGGACCTGAACCCGAACGAGGAGAGCACATGACCGCTCCGATCATGCCCAAGTCCGACGCCGCCGACCTGATCGTCGCTGCGCGAATCCGGCAGGGCCTCAAGTGGTCCGACATCGCCGAACGCATCGGCGCACCCGTCGTGTGGACCGTCGCCGCGTTGCTCGGCAAGCATCCGGTGCCTGCGGACAAGGCCACCATGGTCGTCGAGATGCTCGGTCTGGGTGAGGGCGTCACCGAAAGCCTCATACAGCAGCCCACGCGGGTGGCCGACGACGCGGCGGCCACCGATCCCACGATCTATCGGTTCCACGAGGCTCTTGCGGTGTACGGGCCGGCGCTCAAGGAGTTGATCCACGAGGAGTTCGGCGACGGCATCATGAGCGCCATCAACTTCAAGGTCGATGTGTCCCGCCGCCCCGATCCCGACGGTGACCGGGTGGTGGTGACCTTCGACGGAAAGTTCCTCGACTATCGGTGGTGATGTCGATTTCGCGGATCGTCGATCGTCTTGATGGTGTGGCTCCCACCACGGGGAGACACTGAGACGAGGAGGACATCATGCGATTCGCACTACTGATCAACAACGCCGAGCCGGAACCCGGACAGATACCCGACGAGGCCATCGCCGAGATGCAGGTCGCGATGAGCGGCTACACCGACGCCCTGAACGCCGCCGGCGTCCTGGTGGCGGCCGAGATCCTCGAGCCCACCGCACGCACCCAGACGGTCACGCGACGCGATGGGGACCTACGCGTCCAGGACGGTCCGTTCGCCGACACCCGTGAGGCTCTGGCCGGCGTCTTCCTGCTCGATGTGCCCGACCGCGACGCGGCGATGACCTGGGCGGAGAAGTTGCCGGCGACGCAGTACGCGGTGGTCGAGGTGCGTCAGGCAGCGCTGTCGTGTGTCGACGGTGCCTGGGCGCACTGAAGCAGTCGTGTGACCACGAGATCGGCATCCGAGGTCGCGGAGCGTGCCGCCCGGGAGTCCTACGGTCGGCTGCTTGCCGCGGTGGCGGCGGCCACACACGACGTGGCCGCCGCCGAGGACGCGCTCGGTGACGCATTCGAGCGTGCCCTGCGGCGCTGGCCGGTCGACGGTGTGCCGACGGAGCCGGACGCCTGGCTGCTCACGGTGGCTCGCAATCGTCAGCGCGACCTGTGGCGTTCGGCGGCGTTCCGGACCGCGGTGCCCTTCGACGAGTTCATCCACGCCGGCGTCGCGCCGGACGGAGTCGTGTCACCGTTGCGTGACCGTCGACTCGAACTGCTACTCGTGTGCGCGCATCCGGCGATCAGTGCGGGTGTGCACGCACCGTTGATGCTGAACACCGTCCTCGGCTACACGGCCGAACAGATCGGGCGCGCGTTCGCGATACCGACGTCGACGATGGCGGCGCGACTGGTGCGCGCGAAGCGACACATCAAGGAGCGGGCTCTTGAGTTCGTGGTGCCGTCGGGTGACGAGGTCGGGCGTCGGGTGGCTCCGGTGCTCGAATCCGTATGGGCGGCTTTCAGTATCGAGTGGCCGACCGTCGCGCGCGAACGACGCGCACTGTTGCTCGGTCTGGGCCAGGTGATCAGCGAGGTGTTGCGCGACGATGCCGAGGCGCACGGACTGGTCGCCGCGATGGAGTTGTCGTCGGCGCGGTTGCCGGCCCGCACCGGCGACGACGGCAACTTCGTCCCGCTGTCGGAGCAGGACCCGGCGCGGTGGGACGCCGACCTCATCGCCGACGCGCACGTTCACCTTCGGGAGGCCCACCGGCTGAGGTCGATCGGACGGTTCCAGTTGGAGGCCGCGATCGGGGCGGTGCACTGCGCGCGCCTGCCCGGCCGTCCGCCCGATTGGGACGTGCTGCGCCGACTGCACGAGTCCCTGCAGGCGCTGGCAGCCGTCGTCGCCGAGACCGACGGCCCCGAAGCGGCGTTGGCGAAACTGGAGTCGCTCGATGGTGCGCATCGGTTCCAACCGGCATGGGTGACCCGGGCGCACCTGCTCGAACGACTGGGGCGTACCTCCGACGCCGCGCAGGCCTACCACAAAGCGATCAGCCTCACGATCGACGCAACCGAACGCGACTACCTCACTCGGCGGAGGACCGACCTCGACACCCGGTAGGTCGACCCGACCGGTCTGTCGCGTCGAGCGCCGAGGGAAGTAGACATTCCGTCCGTTGATCGTGCGCCGACCAGGCCGCAGAGTGGCCCAATGACCATCGGCGCACCCACCGACCAACCCGACGCGCATGCCGCCCCGCAGGCCGACTACCGCGACAAGGTTCTCGCGGTCGAGCCGGGCGGGAACGAACAGATCCCGCTCGAGGCACGCCACGGCACCCCGCGGGGGCTCTTCTGGACCTGGACAGCGCCCAACCTCGAGTTCGCGACGATCTTCGTCGGGGTGATCTCGGTGCTCTACTTCGGGCTGTCCTTCTGGCAGGCCGTGGCGGCGATGGCGCTCGGCAACCTTCTCGGGGCCGCGGCCCATTTCCTGTTGTCCGCGGAGGGGCCGTTGCACGGAGTGCCGCAGATGGTGTTGGGGCGCCTGGCTTTCGGTTATCGGGGCAATGTCATCCCGGCGACGTTCATGGCGGTGATGTGCGGTGTCGGCTGGTTCGCGACCAACAGCGTCAGCGGCGCCTTCGCGTTGTCGTCCCTGTTCGGAATGACCCCGTTGGTCGGCCTCGTCGTCATCGTGGTGTTGCAGACGTCGTTCGCGTTCTTCGGGCACAACCTCGTCCAACGGTTCGAACGCATCGCGGCACCGATCCTGGCGGTGATCTTCGTGATCGGGGCCGTCATCATCTTCGGCAAATCGCAGCTCGGTGCACCGTCGGCCGACGGCGGATTCTCCACCGGCGGTTTCCTGTTGACCGTCGGTGCCGCGTTCGGCTACACGGCGGGCTGGACACCCTACGCGGCCGACTACACCCGGTATCTGCCCCCGACCGTCTCGAAGATCCAGACCGGGCTGTTCGCCTCCGCCGGGTTGTTCCTGTCGACAACGTTCCTCATGGTCGTGGGTGCGGCGTCGATCACCATCGGAGATCCCGTCTCCGACAACCCGACCGAAGCGTTCACCGCGAACCTCCCGTCGGCGGTGGCGGATCTGACACTGCTGGCCATCGCCATCGGAGCCGTCGCGGCCAACGCCATCAACGTGTACTCCGGCGCGATGGCGTTCGTCACGATGGGCTTCCGGCTGCCGGTGGGATTGCAACGGGCGTTGGTCACCGTCTTCTTCGGTGTCGTTGGATTCCTCGTCGCGTGGTGGGCCCTCGACGACGCGGCCGCCTCCTACGAGGCGTTCCTGCTGCTGGTCGCGTACTGGATCGGGCCGTGGCTGGGTGTCGTGTTCGCGGATCGGCTCCTGCGGCGCGAGCAGCCCCCGTTGGCCCTGTTGTACGACACCGGTTACCGCAACTGGGCGGGGGTGGCAGCGTTCGTCGTCGCGCTGGTCGGCTCGGTGCTGCTCTTCTGCAATCAGGAGAAGTTCGTCGGCATCGTGGTGCGGGCCGTACCCGAGCTGGGTGACATCGGTGCCTTCGTCGGATTCGTCATCGCGTTCCTGGGCTACCTGGTCCTCGCCCGTGGTCAGGTCGAGGAATCGCAGCGTGCGTATCGCTGATCGGCGCGGTCACCGTCGCCGTCCGCCGGTCCGTTCCACCGCGATCGCGAGCAGCACCGAGGTGTAGATGTCCGGCGCGGTCGGGTCGAACCCGAGTACGCCCCGGATCCGGTCGAGCCGCTGATAGAGACTCTGACGTCCGATGTGCAGCACCTCCGCGGACCTGGTGGCGCTACAGCCGAGCCGCAGGTGGGTCTCGAGTGTCGTCAGCAGTCGGCCATCCGGCCCGTCGTGAACGATGAGCGGTGACAACAGATCTGCGATCTCCGCACGCACGTCGTCGTCGACAGCGCGGACAGCTGCGTGGGTGACGAGTTCGCGGCTGGTGAACACCTGACGGGTCGGATCCGCGATCGACAGGTCGTTCGCGAGACCGATCCGCTCCCCGGCGCGACGAAGCGATTCGGCGAGCCGCGCGGACAACTCGATGCCTGGCGGAGCGTCGTCGAGCCGGTGTGCGTCACCCACGACCGTCGTCATCCCGCCGGCGATGCCCCGGACCGCGGCGATCGCATCTGCGGTCTCGCCGACCGGGTCGGTCGCCGAGGTCGTGACCATCAGGGCGTACACCGTCGCGTCGACAGTCGCCGACACGATGCCGCCGACACTGCCGGCCGCGCGCGCCAAGGCCGCGTCGGCCATCCGGGGGTCCGGCGCCTCGGCGGCCACAGTGACCAGCCGCGCCGAGTCCTGACGTCCCACACCTGCGCTCACCAATCGGGCGAGCAGGTCGGCGCGACGGATCGCGCGGCCCCCGACGATCTCCTCGACGAGCCGTGTTCCGACAGTCGAGCCCCGGGTCCCCGATCGGGTGAGGGTCGCGGCGACCGGGCCTGCGGCGACCTCGAGTAGCCGTTCGACCCGATCGGAAGGATGGCCGGCACCCGTGCCCGCGACGAGGCGCGCTATCTCGCGGCCACGTACGACGACCGGCGTCGTTGCCGAGGCGGCCTCGACGATCCGCCATGCCGACCGGTCGTCGTCGACGCCATGTGCTGCGAGCAGGGCCCCGCCCGACCCGATCAACACGACCGGACACCCGGTCGCCTCCGCGACAGAACCGAGCATTCCGGCGACTCCGCCGGGGGAGACGAGGTCGGTGTGCAGGGCCTCGTCGAGCCGGGCGCGCAATCTCAGTTCGTCGACCTCGGCCGCCACGATGGCGGTGTTGGCGCGGCGGCAGATATCGATGAACGGTTGCACGCGACGCAGTTCGATGATCGGCAACCTGGACGCAGATCCTTCCTGCACCATCTCGTCGGGGAGCACGTCGAACGTCCGGCCCACCTCGAAGGCGAGCCCGGCGACACCTCGCTCGGCGAGGTCACGGACATAGTGACGCCGTGTGCCGGCGTCGAGTCCGCGCAGGCCGAGTCCGGTGGTGAGAAGGAGTTCACCGCCCGTCAGCAACGGTCCGATCTCGAAGATCTCGCTGGAATGCACCCACCTCACCGGATTGCCGAGCCGCTCGTGTGCGGTGAGGACGCGTGGGTCGGCGGCGGCGAGGTGCAGGGCGATGACCTCACGCAGACTCGGAAGTGTGGCGGAGGACGTAGGAGACGAGAACGTCGGCACCAGCTGACGATATGCACATGTCCGTCACGCTGCAGCACGACGGACTGTCGGTTGTCGTGCTCGGAAAGCGACGGCAGGCTCGACACATGACCTTTCGCGCGGACGCGTGGTCCGACATCGACCCGACGCTCCTGCTCGGCACCGCCCGCCGGCAGGCGCAACGCGGACTCGACGAAGGAGGCATCCCGATCGGCGCGGCGCTGTTCGCGGGTGACGGCACCCTGCTGGGCGAAGGACGAAACCGCCGGGTGCAGCACGACGATCCGTCGGTCCACGGGGAGACCGACGCGTTTCGGGCTGCCGGGCGCCAGCGTGACTATGGATCGACGATCATGGTGACGACACTCGCACCGTGCTGGTACTGCAGCGGTTTGATCCGCCAATTCGGCATCGGGGCGGTGGTGATCGGCGAGAACCGTACGTTCAGCGGCGGGGAGGAGTGGCTGGCCGAACTCGGCGTACGGGTGACCATCCTCGACGACGCCCTCTGCACATCGATGATGACCGAGTTCATCGCGGCCCATCCCTCGCTGTGGCATGAGGACATCGGCGTCGCCGACACGCCGACCAGCACCCCGACCAGCCCGACCCCGTCAGACCCGATCCGGAGCGCGAATTCATGACCGACAGTCCGATTCTCACCGTCGACCTACGCGACTGGCGCGCGGGTGGTTCCGCCGCCGACCGGGTGTGCGCAGCCGTCGATGAGTCCTTGCAGCAGGCGGGCTTCCTGCTGGTCCGAGGTCATGGCGTCGATCCCGCACTGTCGGCGGGCCTGCGCCACGCGGCCCGCGAGTTCTTCGCCCTGCCCGCCGAGGTCAAGTCCCGGTATGCCGTCGGCGTGGGTGGGCGCGGCTGGATCGGCCCGGGAATGGAGGCCAACGGCTACGCCGAGGGGACCGAGACGCCACCGGATCTCAAGGAGACCTACAACTGCGGCGCACAGACCCCGGTCGGCGACCGGGAGGTCGACGACTACTGGTTCGCCCCGGACGTCTGGCCGACGGAGTCGCCCGAACTGCGCGCGCTGTTCACCGCGTGGACCACCCAGGTGAAGGCGCTGTCGGACGAGTTGCTCGCCCTGATGTCGGCGTCGCTGGGATTCACCGGAGACGCGAACCCGTTTCGTGACCTCGCCGGCAACTCGACCTGGACGTCCAACATCAACCACTACCCGCCGATGGCGGTGGTGGGTGATCCCGAGCCCGGTCAGTTCCGCATCGGGCCGCACACCGATTTCGGCACGGTGACCGTTCTGGACCGCGAACCCGGCGCCGGCGGACTGCAGGTCTACAGCGCCGAGTCCGGGTGGGCGGACGCCCCGTACGAGCCCGACGCGCTCACCATCAACATCGGTGATCTGCTCGAGTACTGGTCGGGTGGCCGATGGCCGGCGGGACGGCATCGCGTGCTGCCGCCGCAACCCGATGCGCCCGAAGAGGATCTGGTGTCGTTGATCTTTTTCTACGAGCTCGACCACGATGCGGTCGTGTCGCCGATTTCTCCGCCGCTGGCGCGACGTTCCGGGCTACCGCCGGTGGTCTCGGGAGACTTCATCAAGGAACGGCTCGACGCCATTTCCGTCGGGTGAAGTCGGCCGCCGGTCTCAGCACGCGGCGTCGCGCCGCTCACCACCACCCGGTTGCCGCGAGGACGACGACGGCGGCGAGACACAGCATCATCACGGCGCTGCGCCACAGCAGGCCCGTGGCCGGGTTGTCGATGTGCGCCGGATCGGTGTGCCGGGCGCGGTCCTGGCTTGCGCCGTCTTCCGATGAGTCGGTGCTGATCGCATTCGGCGATTCGATGACTGCCATGACGTGAGTCCTCTCGGGATGTCGTGGAAGAAGCATCGCGTCGGCCGCTTGGCTCGCACTTGGGGTCAGCTTGGGCGCGGGATGTGTCTCCGCAACGCAAAACGGCTCCGTCGATCAGATGATCGACGGAGCCGCCCCGTTCCCCGGGGTGTCAGGGCACGAGTCCGAAGCCGCCACCGAACGGCGACCGGGGCTGACCGGATTGGCCGCCGGATTCGGGAATCGTGGTCTGCGCCTCGTCGACGGCACTGCCCAGCGTGACCTGCTCGGTTCGGGCGTCGTCACCCGAACCCACGGTGACGGTGATCGTGTCGCCGGGTGAATAGGTGAGGACCTGCGCCATGAGGTCGGCGTAGCTGCTGATCTTGGTGTCGCCGATCTTGGTGATGACATCGCCTTCGGCGATCCCGGCGTCGGCCGCCGCGCCGCCGGGCTCCACGCCCGAGATCTGCGCGCCGGATTCCGAGCCGGACGTGGACGCAAGTGAACCCGTCACGCCGAGAACAGGTTTGGTGGCCTTCCCGTTCTGCAGCAGCTCGTCGCCGATCCGCTTGGCCTCGTTGACGGGGATGGCGAAACCGAGACCGTAGGCCTGCACACCGCCGGCGGCGGCCTGCCCGGTGTTGACCGCGGAGTTCACGCCGACGACCTCGCCCTGCAGGTTCACCAGCGGCCCGCCGGAGTTGCCTGGATTGATCGGGGTGTCGGTCTGCAGTCCGTTGTAAACCGTGACGGCCGAACCGCTCTCGTCCGCGGCGGTGACGGTGCGCGACAGGGCGCTGACGATGCCCGACGTCACCGTGTTGGACAGGTTCTCCGGGCTGCCGACGGCCACCACCTGCTGACCGACCTGCAGAGTGTCGGAGTCGCCGAGCGTCGCGGGGGTCAGGCCGGAGGCGCCGTCGAGCTTGATCACCGCGAGGTCGTAGGACGGCGACGTGCCGGTGATGTTCGCGGTGTAGGACTTTCCATCCCCGGTGGTGACCTGGATGGTGCTGCCGCTGCCCGCCGCGGCGACCACGTGATTGTTGGTCAGGACGTAACCGTCCGGGGAGAGCACGATGCCGCTCCCGACGGCGGTGCCCTGGGCGGTCGCCACCTGGATGTCGGCGGTCGACTTGGAGGCGACCTGGGCGGCGTAGGTGACCGATCCCGGTTTCACGTCGGCCGCCTGCTGGGCGTTCCCCTGCTGTGAACTGAGGACGGGAACGCCTGCGGGTGCGGCGCTGTCGAGCAGGGCGCTGCCGCCGACGCCGACAGCACCGCCGAGCAGGCCGGCGATCAGTGCCGTCACGACGAGGGGCCGCGTGACCGTCCGGGACCGTGACTCCCTACCAGGCTGCGGTGCCGGACCCTGATGCGGTGCCGGACCCTGGTGGGCTGCGGGACCCTGGTGGGGTGCGGGGCCGTACAGCGGATGACCGGCCGACCACGGCTGCTGGGGCGCGGTCGGATACGCAGACTGGGCCGCGATGGGTTCGGTGGCCGGGTCGGGCTCGGCGGGGCTGTTCGAGGGTCCGCGGTCGTCGCGGCCGGAGGGATCGGATTGGTTCACGACACCACGATGCCGATGAAGGTTGAGAAGAACTCAAGAGGCGGGCTCCGGATTCGCTGACAGTTTCCTGCGTCGGATCTCAGCGAAATCCGAAGTTCAGCGCAGCACGAGTGCGACGGTGCGGTAGACCACCGCGTCCAGGTCGTCGCCGAGTGTGCCCGTCAGCCACTGCTGTGCGAGCTCGGCCATCGCCCCGGTGAACATCGCGGCACCGGTGCGCAACGTCAGTGGATCCGGGGCCGGCCGGGCGGACGCGGTCTCGGCGAGCACGAGATCCATCAGCAGGTCCTGCGTAGCCGCACGCCGGGCGGCCAACACGGGGTGTGCACGGCCTTCGGTGAACAGGATTCGTCCGCATCGGGGATCGTCGGAGGCGAAACCGAGGACCGCCCGGACGCCTTCCGACGTTCGTGTGCGAACAGACGAACCGGCCGACGACATCGCCTCGCTGACACGGACGGCGAGCCGTTCGGCGACCATGTCGTACACGGCACCGAGTAGTTCGTCGGTGTCGGTGAAACTCTCGTAGAAGTACCGGGTGTTCAACCCTGATTCACGACAGACCGACCGTACCGATATCCCGGCGGCGCCCGCGGCGCCGAACACCTCGAACGCGGCGTCGATCAACAGCCCCCTCCGCTCGGTGCGGCGATCGGTGAGTGGCACACCTGCCCAGCGGGTCGGACTCGACATCGACCCAGCGTACGACGAGGTCAGCAAGATGGAAACCAAAGTCTGGTCACGGCCGTCACCAGAATCTATGCTGGAGTCATCGAGTTCACGCCATCGACACACGAAAGGACCGGGACATGCCATTGACATTGGGCGCACCATCGATCCCGAACGTGCTGCCGTTTCCGCTGCCACACCAGTTGATGGGGATGTGGCTCAACGGCCGCTTCGACGATGCGGTGCGTGCGAAGTTCTTTCGCGGCATGGAGTTCGGTGAGCCCGAAGGTGACCCCGGATGGTTCGGCCCGGACAGTGCCACGTGGTACGTCCACGCGCACACGCCGACGCTGATCTTCGGGTTGCAGTGCGCCTCGTACCTGGAGCGCCTCGACCCGAGCATCTTCTGGATGGGTGTCCATCATTCGCGTCTGGTGGAGAAGTCGGACGACGGCGAGCCGACCGGCCGCATCGACCCTGCCGGTGCGGCGGTCCGCCTGGGACACTCGTTGGCGTTCTTCATCGGTACCGCGTACGGCTCGACCGACACGGCCGAGAAGTTGGCGCGGACGGTGCGGGCGATGCACCACACCATCAAGGGCACTCGCCCCGACGGACTCGCCTATGACGCCGATGATCCTGACTGGCTGCGATGGAACTATGCGACGGTCGTGTGGGGGATCGCCACCGCGCACGAGATCTACCACCCGCGACCGCTGCGTGGCGATGCACTCGACCGCTACTACGCCGAGTTCGTCCGGGTGGGCCACGCACTCGGCGGCACCGACCTGCCGGCCACCAAGGCGGAGACCCTGGCATGCCTGGAGGAGTACCTGCCCAGACTTGCTCTGACACATGGCAATGCGATTGCCACGGGCATCAACCTGACCAACCCGGCGCAGGGGGCGGTGGATTGGGCGATCCGCGACACGATGCCGGAGTGGGCGGCCCAGCTCGTGATGCATCGCCCGCCGAACCCGATCGAACGTCGGGCGCGGCGCAGTGTGGTGTGGAGTGCGTTGAACGGTCTTCAGACGAGTATGGGGGAGCTGCCCGAGTTCGCCGCGGCCCGCGCCCGCGTCGCCGGCGGTGTCGCCGTCGCGCACACCGAGCCGCAGTACGTCGTCGGCACCGATCCCGCCCTGGACCGAGCGGAGGTCGAGGCCGCCCTCTGATCGCCCTCAACCGCCGGCCGCCCCCACCACCGCTGGTCGAGTAGCCGCGAGCCGCTAGGCGAGCGGCGTATCGAGACCTTCTCGGCTGCACGGGATCTCGATACGCGACTCGCCTAGCGGCTCGCCGCTACTCGATCAACGGAGGGACACGGGATCTCGATCAGCGGAGGGACACGGGATCTCGATACGCGACTCGCGTAGCGGCTCGTCGCTACTCGATCAGCGGGAGGTACGGTGCGCTGCCGATCAACGGGACGGTGTCAGCGCCGCACGGCGATCTCCTCGCCGAGTCGGAAACCGGACGCCAACGGTAGGTCGTCGCCGCTCCAGAAACGTCCCGGATCGAACCAGCTGGAGTCCTTGGACGCGTCGAGCAGACCCATGTCCGTGTAGGTGATCGCCACGACCTCGGCGCAGTACGCCGATTCGAGACCGGCGTCGTGGGCGTGTCGGCGCGCGCGCCGGTCGCGGGCGAGCCGGTCGAGATACGGGACGCCGCGGACCACGTCGACACTGTTGGGCAGCCGACCCCGAAACCACCGCCCCGCCAAGCGTGCGGTCGCCGGGAACGGCGTCCCGTCCAGGCGGGCGATCACCTTCAACAGGCTGTCCTCCTGCGCGACGGACACCTCGGGGGTGAGCTGGCGCAGCCAGCAGTCCTGGTCGTAGCGGTCCATCCACTGCCGGACCGCTTCGCGCGCATCGTGTAACTGAACGCCGCGGTGGTTGCTGCCGGTCCAGACGTCGGTGAGCTTGTCACCGAGCTCGGCGTGCCACAGCAGGGGCGGCAGGTCATCGATGGCGACGGTCATCGCCACGTGGTTGACGGGCGCGTTGGTGAGGGTGCGGATGGCCCGGTCCGGTCCGGAGCGCCCGCGGAACAGCCACACGTCGCCGGTGCGCGTCACGTCCAGGGCCTCGTCGAGATCGATCCCGCGGTCGCCCAACTCGTCGTCTGTGCGCACCAGAGCAGACTAGACGAGCCACTATCCTCGAGCCATGCGCAACGCGTGGAAGTGGTTGGGACTCGCCGGTGCGGTCGGCGTCGCGGCGGGTGGTGTGCTGGTGGCCCGTGATCAGCGTCAGCGCAACGCCTACAGCGCCGACGACGTCCGTGAACGACTGCACCGACGCCACGAACAGGCGCAGGCCGCAGACGCCGCGGACCCACCGTCGTGAGGAGCCTGCCCGAGCTCACCGCACCGGTCGACCCGGTGGCCGCGCTGACCCGCATCGCGTGGCTGCTCGAGCGTGACCGGCAGAGCACCTATCGGGTCGAGGCGTTCCGGAAGGCGGCCCGCGCCGCAGGCGAGGTCGGCGACGACGAGCTGCGGCGTCGCGCGTCGGCGCGCACGCTCACCGACATCCGAGGTGTCGGCAAGAGCACCGCAGCGGTGATCGCCGAGGCGGTGGCCGGTGAGGTACCGGGATATCTGCAGCAACTCCAGGACACCGCGCCGGCATCGCTCGCCGAGGGCGGTGACGACCTGTATGCGGCGCTGCGTGGTGACCTGCATGCGCACACCGACTGGAGCGACGGTGGCGCGTCCTTGGACGAGATGGCCTCCGCGGCAGCAGTGCTCGGCCAGGAGTGGCTCGCGATCACCGACCACTCGCCGCGGTTGACCGTGGCCAACGGACTCAGCGAGGAACGCCTGACCCGCCAGCTCGACGAGATCGCGACCCTGAATGATCTGCTCGGCGACGAACTCCGGGTGCTCACCGGGATCGAGGTGGACATCCTCGACGACGGGACCCTGGACCAGACCGACGTCATGCTCGACCGCCTCGACGTCGTCACCGCCTCGGTGCACTCGAAGCTCCGGATGGACTCGGCCCCGATGACGCGTCGGATGGTCGCCGCCGTGTGCGACCCGCGGGTCAACGTGCTCGGCCACTGCACCGGCAGGCGCGTGGTGCGGGGCCGGGGCGCTCGGCCGCCGTCGCAGTTCGACGCCCGCGAGGTATTCAGCGCCTGTGCCGAGCACGGCACCGCGGTGGAGATCAATTCCAGGCCGGAACGGGTGGATCCGCCCGACGAGCTGATCGAACTGGCCCGCGACCTCGGGTGCCTCTTCGCGATCGACTCCGACGCCCATGCACCCGGTCAACTGGACTTCAAGGCGCTCGGCGCGCACCGCGCCGAAGAGTTCGGGATCGAGCCTGAGCGCATCGTCACCACCTGGACCGTCGACCGCGTGATCGACTGGGCCGCAGGTACATGACAGCCGACCGGCGGGTCCTGGGAGAATGGGCCCGCCGGTCGGCGTGTGCGCTCTACAGAGGTCGGTCGGTGACCGACCCGAGTTCTCGGTTCACTTGACCTCCGAGCGCAGTACGCGGATCACCCCCAGCGTCAATGGGATGGCGATCCACACGATCGCGGAGACTGCCAGCCGCGCCCACTCACCGCCGGTGGCCCACTCGCCGGACTGGAATGGCAGCAACGTCAGCCCGGTGTCGACCCATTGTCCGAGGTTGTCGGCAAACCACGGCACGAGTTCGGTCATCAGCATCAGGGCGGTCGGTAGGGCGAAGTAGGCGACGATCGCGCCCGGGGTGTTCAGGATGAGCGCGGCGAAACCGAATCCGAGCAGGAGCCCGAAAATCTGCAAGAGGAACGAGTTGAACAGACCGGCCGCGGTGAACGACCAGGCACCCGCCGGATCGGTGTAGACGATGTCGGCGATCACCGTGGCGACCGCGCCCATCGTCAGCGCGATGATCACCGCGGCGACGCCGGTGATCAGCGCTGCGAGCAGCTTGGCCGTCACCACGCGTTCCCGTCGCGGCTCCATCGTGAATGTGGTCAGCGCGGCGCGCTGACTCCACTCGCCGGTCACCAGCAGGATCGCCAAGACCGGCAGGATGATCCCGGTCGGGATGTTCATGACACCGAACAGTTCGCCGAAGTTGAGGTTCTCCGGACTGTTGCGCTCCGTGATCAGCATCGCCACCGCGACGACGACCGACAACACACCGATCGACGCGGTCAGCCAGAAACCGGCCCGCGTGTCGACGAGTTTGCGGAGTTCGACGAGGGTGAGTCGACTCAGCGGGATCGGCGTGCTGCGCACGTCGAGATCGACGCTCGGCTCGGGTATCTCGGTGCGGACGGGGTTCTGGACGGTCATGACGGGACTCCCTGTAGGACGGGTTGTTCACGTTGGGTCTGTTGGGTCAGTTCGAGGAACATCTCCTCGAGTTGCGCGCCGTCGCCGGGTCGCAACTCCATCAGGGCTATCCCGGCGGTGGCCGCGACCCGCCCGACCTCCTCGGGTGCGGCGTCGGTGGTGAATCCCCCATCGGTGGCCGGCTGTGTCCGGATTCCGGCGCCCGCCAAGGCGGCGGTGAGCGCGGCGTCGTCCAGAGAGCGGACCCGGGTGCCCTGGGCGGCGAGCAGATCGGACTTGGTGCCCTGGGCGACGATTCGCCCGTGGCCGATGACCAGGATGTCGTCGGCGATGATCTCGATCTCGTGCAGCAGATGCGACGACAGCAGGACGGTTCCACCCCGATTCGCATAGTCGCGCAACAGCGTCCGCATCCAGTGGATGCCCGCCGGGTCGAGGCCGTTCGCCGGTTCGTCGAGGATCAGGATGTGCGGGTCACCGAGGAGCGCGTTGGCGATCCCGAGCCGCTGGCGCATGCCGAGCGAGTAGTTGCGGACGCGTCGGTTCGCCTCCTTCGGGGTCAGGCTCACCATCTCGAGCATGTCATCGACCCGAGACCGGTTGACGCCCAGCGTCATCGCCGTCAGCCGGAGGATCTCGGCGCCGGTGCGCCCGGCGTGCTGGGCCGACGCGTCGAGCAGGACACCGACTTGCGTCGCCGGGTTGGGGATCTCGCGGTAGGCGCGCCCACCGACGGTCGCCGATCCCGAGGTCGCCGGGGTGAGCCCGGCGATGATTCGCATCGTGGTGGATTTCCCCGCACCATTCGGACCGAGGAATCCGGTGACCTGGCCGGGCGTGCAGCTGAACGAGACGTCGTCGACGGCCGTGTGGTCGCCATATCTCTTCGTGAGGTTTTCGACAGTGATCATGACGTCCATCGTCGTTCGCCGGCACCCCGGCCCGCATCGGCCGTGCGGACAGAATGCGGATAGCCGAAAGTCGGAGACGAGTCTGGCCGCATGGTTGAGGTGACCCCGACTCGACCCCGATTACGGTGTAGGGGTGCGCCCCGAGGACTATCAGCCGCGTCTGTCGGCGGCCAGTCACGTCTGGCGTCTCGCGCTGATGCTGCTCATCTCCGCGGTCGCGTGGGGCTCGCGCGTCGGCTACCAATGGGAGCAGGCGCGCTGGTGGTTCGTCGCCGACCTCACCATCGGGCTCCTGACCTACGTCGCCGTGTGGTTCCGGCGCTCGCATCCGGTGGCCGTGACCGCCTTCGGCAACATCGCAACCGCGATCTCGGCGAGCGCGGCAGGCCCGGCCACGCTGGCGATGGTGTCGCTCTCGACTCGTCGCCGGTGGCCCGAGATCATCCCCCAGGTGGCCCTCGCCCTCGTGTGTGGCGTGGTCGCCGAGGAGTTCTTCAACGTGCCGGATGTCGCCGAGCCCTGGATTCTCCGCTACGGCATCATGGTCGCGGTCATCGCGACGATGGTTGCGTGGGGCATGTACATCGGATCCAGGCGTGAGCTCCTGGCCAGTTGGCGGGCGCGTGCCATGCTCGCGGAGTCCGAACGGGATGCGGAGATGCGTCGGGCCCGTTCAGTGGAGCGCGCTCAGATCGCGCGTGAGATGCACGACGTTCTGGCACACCGGATCTCGACGGTGAGCATGCATGCCGGTGCGTTGGCGTTCCGGGAGGACCTCGGGCGGGACGAGATCCGTGCCACCGCCCAGACCATCCACGAGACCTCGCGTCTGGCCCTCACCGAACTGCGCGAAGTGCTCGGTGTCCTGCGTGAGGGTCCGGGCGACGCCGATCCGGAGTCCCCGCAAGCGGTTCCCGCCGATCTCGACGCTCTGGTCGAGGACAACCGCCGCAACGGGATGCGCGTCGAATACCTCTGCACCGCCGATCTGTCGGCACTCTCGCCGACGGTCTTCCGTACCCTCTACCGGTGCTTGCAGGAGGCACTCACCAACGCCCGCAAACACGCGCCGGCCGCCACGGTCACCGTCCGCATCAAGGGTGACGAGTCGACGGGAGTCGACCTGCTGGTGGACAACCCGCTCCCGCTCCGGGCAGAGACGGTCACGCCGCCGCCCTCCGGACTCGGACTGGTGGGTGTGGCCGAGCGCGTTGCGCTCAGTGGCGGCCGACATTCCGCGGTGCACACCGACGACCGCCACTTCGTCTTGCACGTGTGGCTACCGTGGCATCCATGACAGCGCGCATCATGGTCGTCGACGACGACCCGCTGGTCCGATCCGGGCTGCGCCTGCTGCTCGGTGGGGACCCGGAGTTCGAGGTCACGGCGGAGGCCGGCAACGGGCGTGAGGCGATCGACCGGCACGCCGCCGAGCCCGTCGACATGCTGCTCATGGATCTGCGGATGCCGGTCATGGACGGCATCGCGGCCACGGGCGAGCTCAAGGCTGCCGACGACCCGCCGGCCGTGATCGTGCTGACCACCTTCGACGCCGACGAGTACGTGGTGCGTGCACTCGCCGTGGGGGCCGACGGATTCCTCCTGAAGGACACGCCACCACACGACATCGTCGCGGCGATCAAGAACGTGCTGCGCGGCGAGCCGGCACTCAGCCCCTCGGTGACCGCGACGCTGATCAAGCAGGTCGTCGACGGCGGCGCGCATCCGCGGTCGCCGGAGGCACGCGACGCGGTGGTCACCCTCACCGACCGGGAGCGGGACGTCGCGATCGGCGTGGCGAAAGGAGCGTCGAACGCGGAGATCGCCGCCGAGTTGTTCATGAGTGTGGCGACGGTGAAGGCCCACATCTCGCACATCTTCGCCAAGCTCGGCACCACCAATCGGGTCCAGGTGGCGATCATCCTGCACGACGCGGGGCTGGCCTGACCTGCGCGCAGATGCTGCGGTGGTGGCGCACCGGTCGGATCGTGTGGACACTGGATGGCACACGGCTATCACGCCGACCCGCGGTGTCAGGAGGTCGCAATGGCGGACAACAACAACCCGTTCGGGATGAACCCGGAGGATTTCGATCGCTTCGCGCGCGAGGCATCGGAGGGTGTCCGCGACATGGTCGGCAAGTTCCTGACGGGGCCCGGTTCGGCGGCCGGCGCGTGGTCGACCCTGTTCGAGGACGCCGGTCGGACGCGGCGCCGCGAACCGGAGACCACCGGCGAGACCGGAACCGGCGTGTGGGCCGTCTTCGTCGTCAGCGACGACGGCGGTGCGCGGGTCGAACAGGTCTATGCCTCCGAGCTCGACGCGCTGCGCGCCAACAAGCACAACACCGACCCCCGACGCAAGGTGCGGTTCCTGCCGTACGGGATCACGGTCAGCGCGCTCGACGAGGACGATTCGCCCGAGGCGTGAACGGCTGTACCGGGCCGACGCAGCGCGTTGCGGTGCCCGCCGGCCTCATTCGCATCGGTGGCGGTGCGGCGACGTGACGGGCTGTCCCGGTGATCATCCGGTCGGTGACTGTGCCACGATGACCGGATGATGGTGATCGCCGAGGCGTCGTCGGCAGCCGATACCGTGGCGATCGAATCACTTTTCTGGATCGCTGCTGCAGCGGCCGTCGCACCGATCGTCTCGCGCATCTTCCGCGGCTACGTTCCCGACGCCGTGGTCCTGCTCGTCTTCGGCATGGCGATCGGACCGCATGTGCTCGGTTGGGCCGACCGGGACAGTGTCGAGATCCTCAGCGAACTCGGACTCGGCATGCTGTTCCTGCTCGCCGGCTACGAACTCGAGCCGAAGTTGTTGGGCGGCAAATCAGGTCGGGTCGCCCGGTTCACCTGGCTGGCGGGTCTGTTGATCGCGCTCGTGGCGGTCACCCTGGCAGTCCCCGACGAGGATTTCGCCGCGCACATCGCGGTCGCCATCGCGCTCACCTCCACCGCGCTGGGCACGCTGCTGCCCATCATCAAACAGGACGGTCTGCTCGATACGCCGCTCGGCCGTTCGGTGATGGCCCATGGCGCCGTCGGTGAGCTCGGTCCGATTCTCGCGATGTCGTTGTTGCTCACCAGTCGCAGTGTCGGCGGCGCCATCGTGGTGCTGATCCTGTTCGGGGTGGCCGCGTTGCTGATCGGTGCGGTGCCGCAGCGACTCCTCGAACGTATCCCCGGGTTGCGTTACGCCCTGTCCGAGATGAGCGGTGGCACTTTCCAGTTGCCGATCCGGGTGGTGTTCCTGCTGCTGGTGTCGCTGATGACGGTCGCCGCGGTGTTCGAGCTCGACGTCGTGTTGGGCGCATTCGCAGCAGGGCTGATCCTGCAGCGGCTGATCGGGCCGGCGAACCACGACGTCGGGAAGTCGTTGGAGGTCATCGGGTTCGGTGTGCTGATCCCGATCTTCTTCGTGACCTCGGGAATGGGTATCGACATCACCGCGGTCCTCGGCGAACCGGTCCTGTGGGTCGTCCTCGTCGTGGCGATCGGCCTCGCCCGAGGTCTGCCGGTGTGGCTGAGTGAGCGCTACATCCCGCACGGATCGAATCTGACGGAGAAGCGCGAGCGAACTCAGCTGGCCCTGTACGCCGCGACCGGCCTTCCGATCATCGTCGCGGTCACCGAGGTGGCGACGGAATCCGAGCTGATGTCACTGCAACTCGCGTCGAGTCTGGTGGCCGCGGGAGCGACCACGGTGCTGGTGTTCCCGCTCATCGCTCGCCTCGTCAAGCCCACCGAACGCGTGTAGCCGCCGCCCCGAACAGTCGGGACAACGGCCACATCACGATCGCGCTGAGATGTCAGCGGTCGGACTCCGCGGTCAGAGGTAGGCGCCGCAGGTCGGCCACGCGCCGGGACCCTGGCTGGCCAGAGTGTTCTCCGCGACCCGGATCTGCTCGGCCTTCGAGGCGTTCGCCGGGTTGCCGGTGCCACCGTTGGCCTCCCAGGTGCTCTGCGAGAACTGCAGGCCGCCGTAGTAGCCGTTGCCGGTGTTGATCGACCAGTTGCCGCCGCTCTCGCACTGGGCGACGGCGTCCCAGTTGTTGGCGGCCGAGGCGGTGCCGGCGACGGCGGCGAACGGGGCCAGGGACAGCGCACCGACGACTCCGGCGCGCACAGCAAGCTTCTTGAAACTCATGGTCATCGTTCCTCCTATCGCCACCCCATAGCGGGCTGGGCGGCTGATCTTCGGACCGGTGGCGACCGTACAAGCTGGTAACGAACAGGTCACATCAACGCAGCTACCTGCGGCATCTGGATCACGCGTTGGTAACAGGGGTGAGATTCCGCGAAGTACCAGCGCACCGCGGCGTGTCGCGGCTTCGGGATCACGATTCGACATCCGATTCAGTGTGAGAAACTGCACAACCGAAATGTGGTATCGGTCACTGCATCTGCGGCGCGTCCGGGTCGGGTTCTCGGGGGCCCGGACGTCAGGTCAGGTCAGCACGCAGTGAGTCGTCGAGCGACGCGCGGACGAGGGCCGCGGCGAGGGTTGCCGGGCTACCGTCGGCGAGGCGTCCGAGGGCCGCCGCATCGTCGGGCAGACCGAGGTCGGCAGCAGCGGACAGGGCGCGCTTGTCGAAATAGGGCGCCACCCATCCCCAGATGTCCTGGACCTCCCGCAGGAACACCGATGCACCGGTCGGGCCGATGCCGGTGAACTCCTGGAGGAGGTCTGCGGCGCGCTCGGTGTCGCCGTCGGCGTTCGTCGCGAGGCGGCGGAGGTCGCCCGCGTAGTCGTCGACGACCTTGCGGCCGGCCTCACCGAGGCGAGTTGCGGTGCTCTCGTCATAGCGCACGTAGTGGCCACGGCCCAGCGCGTCGACGAGGCTCTGCCATGGCGCGTCGGCCATCTTCTGCGGTGTCCGGTATCCCGCGGAGTTCAGTTCGCGCGCGGCGGCGACCGCGATATCCGCCGAGATGCGCGCACTCAGCAGTAGCGACAGGACCAGCAGTTGGAAGAGTGGCGCGGGTGTGTCCTTGAGGGTGATCCCTGCCTCGTCGGCGTAGGTGCGGCCGGCGCGGTGGATCAGCGCCGTCGCGGTGTCCTGCTGCTTCTTCGACACGGTTGCTCCTCCCGGGCGAGATGGACGTCGTGTGGTCTCGTCCGGCAGTGCTACCCGGTCCGGGCACCGATCAACCGTGCGATCAGCAGCACCGCGCGCCGGGTCGGCGGTCCTGGTCGGCGTATCGGCCTCGCCAGTAGTCGGATTCGGACAGCACCGGTTCACGCGGGTGGGTGCGCGCCATGTGCTCGACGTAACGCCGGTAGTCGTGGTCACCCATCAGGCTCCCGACGTACCACCGGACCGCGTCGACCACGCGCCGCAGACGACCCATCACGGTGCACCCTTCTCGCCGCCGGTGGTCGCCGGCTCAGGAGGGGAGCCCGGCGGATGGTCGTGCAGGAACTCGTCCCATTCCTTCTGGACGCGACGCTCGGTGGGCGTCGTGAGCAGTCCTCGCGGTCCGAAGATCCGGGACGGCACGGGTTCGTCCTCCGTGGTCGGCAGCCCGCCGCTTCGGACTGCCTTCACGCAGAGGTACGCGCCGACCACGGCGACGATCAGGACCAGCGACGCGAAGATGATCGAGAGCGTCCCCTGGATGAACGTGTTGCGCACGACGGCGTCGATCTCGTCACTGCTCGTGGCCGTCTTGAAGGTGGTCAACCCCTGATCGCGGGCGTTCACGAAGTCGCGGTGCTGTGCCCAGTAGCCGATGGACGGGTTGTCGGAGAAGATCTTCTGCCACGACGCCGACATCGTGACGATCAGATCCCACACCAACGGCACACCGGGAATCCACGCCCACCTGAACTGGCCGCGTTTGAACAACACGACGGTCACCACCGTGAGGGCGACCGCGGCCAACAGCTGGTTGGCGATACCGAACAGCGGGAACAGCGTGTTGATGCCGCCGAGCGGATCGGTGACGCCCATCAGCAGGATCGAACCCCAGGCGGCGCAGACGATCACGGTGCACAGCCAGGCTCCGGGTCGCCAGGACGGATCCTTGAACCGGCGGGCGCCGGGTAGATTGCCGAGGCCGTCGGAGAGCATGAAGCGTGCCACGCGCGTCCCGGCGTCGACCGTGGTGAGGATGAACAGCGCCTCGAACATGATCGCGAAGTGATACCAGAACGAGCGCAACGACTCTCCGCCGATCGCCTGCTGCAGCGTTTCGGCCATGCCCATCGCCAGCGTCGGTGCGCCGCCCGTCTTGGAGACGATCGACGCCTCCTCGACGCCCTCGGCGGCCTGCTCGAAGTACTCCGGCGTGACAGGTGCTCCGTCGAGCCCCAGGCCGTTGACGTACTCCGCGGCGCCCGCGGCATCGCCACCGGTGACCGAGGCGGGGGCGTTCATCGCGAAGTAGAGATGCTGATCGAGGATGCACGCGGTGATCAGCGCCATGATCGCGACGAACGATTCGGTGAGCATGCCGCCGTACCCGATGATCCGGGCCTGACCCTCCTTGGCGAGCAGCTTCGGTGTGGTGCCCGAGGCGATCAGCGAGTGGAAACCGGACAGCGCGCCGCACGCGATCGTGATGAACAGGAACGGGAACAGCGCACCGGCGAACGCGGGGCCCTGTCCGTTCCAGGCGAATTCGCTGACCGCCGGCGCCTGCATCACCGGCTGGACGAGCAGGATGCCCACGGCGAGCAGTGCGATCGTGCCGACCTTCATGAACGTCGACAGGTAGTCGCGCGGTGCCAACAGCAGCCACACGGGCAGGATGGCGGCGGCGACACCGTAGATGATGATCGCCCAGCTCAGCGCCACCGGTGACAGACTGAACCAGTCGTTGCCCCAGGAGGATTCGCCGACGTATCGGCCGGCCACGATTGCTGCCAACAGGAGCACCACCCCGATGGCGGACACCTCGCTGACCCGGCCGGGCCGGAAGAAGCGCAGATACACCCCCATGAACAGGGCGATGGGAATCGTCATGGCGATCGAGAAGACGCCCCACGGACTTTCGGCCAGGGCGTTGACCACGACGAGCGCGAGGACCGCGATCAGGATGATCATGATGACGAAGACCGCGACGATCGCCGCCGTGCCGCCGACCGCCCCCAGTTCGTCCCGAGCCATCTGGCCGAGGCTGCGCCCGCGACGGCGGGTGGAGATCGAGAGGACGAGGTAGTCCTGAACACAGCCGGCCAGGACCGCGCCGATGATGATCCAGATGGTGCCGGGCAGGTAGCCCATCTGCGCGGCGAGGACCGGGCCGACGAGCGGTCCCGCGCCGGCGATCGCGGCGAAGTGGTGACCGAACAGGACCCGGCGGTCGGTGGGCATGTAATCGCGCGAGTTGTCGAGGATCTCGGCCGGCGTCGCGTGGTCGTCGCGGGGTTTGACGACCTTCATCTCGATCAGTCGGGCGTAGAAGCGGTAGGCGACGATGTAGGTGCACACCGCGGCCAGCACGAACCAGACCGCATTGACCGATTCGCCGCGGACCAGGGCGATGATGGCCCAGGCCACGGCGCCGATCAGCCCGATGACCGCGAACAGGATGCGCTTGCCGACGGTCATGGGCGAGCGATCCACGATGGCCACCGGAGGCAGGTCCGGGTCGGTCCGGAGGTAGGTGATGTTCGGATCATCTGCGCGCTCGTCGGTCACCGCCATGGTGGCACCTTCCTCGAGTAGCGAGTGTGGCCCGCGTCACTATACGCGCAGCCGCTGCCTCTGCTGCCCGCACCGTTGAAACGAGATGCCAAGTCGGGCAATCTGGGCGCCATGTCTCGTCCGACCGCCCAGACCGCACGCCCCGGCGACCACGAACGGCAGGCGGCGCAGATCGTCGCCCGGCTGTCGACCGCGGACAAGGCGTCGCTCACCACCGGGGCGGACTTCTGGCACACAGCCGCGATCACCGACGCCGGTGTCGCATCGGTGATGCTCACCGACGGCCCACACGGAATCCGCAAGCAGCGCGGGGATGCCGATGCGCTCGGGATCAACGATTCCGTTCCGGCGGTGTGCTTTCCGCCGGCCGTCGCGATGGCATCGTCGTTCGATCCGGAACTGATCGAACGGGTCGGGGATGCGTTGGGGCGAGAATGTCTCGCCGAGGATGTGTCGGTGATCCTGGGGCCCGGAGTCAACATCAAGCGCTCGCTGCTCGGCGGCCGCAACTTCGAGTACCTGTCCGAGGATCCCTATCTCACCGGGCGCATCGGTGCCGCCCTGATCCGCGGTATCCAGCGGCACGGTGTCGGCACCTCGGTCAAACACTTCGCCGTGAACAATCAAGAGCACGAACGACTTCGGGTGAGCGCCGATGTCGACCCGCGGCCGTTGCACGAGATCTACCTACGGGCGTTCGAACACATCGTCGGCACCGCGCGCCCCTGGACGGTGATGGCCTCCTACAACAAGATCAACGGCGTCTATGCGACCGAGAGCTCGTGGCTGCTCACCGACACCCTTCGCCGACGGTGGGGTTTCGACGGACTCGTCGTGTCCGACTGGATGGCCGTGGACGACCGGGTGGCAGCGTTGTCGGCGGGCGTCGACCTGGAGATGCCGTCGAGCGGCGACGTTGGTCCGGCCGCGGTGCGTCAGGCGATCGCCGACGGCGACCTCTCATCCGAGGCGCTCGACACCGCGGCGCGGCGCGTCGTCGCCCTCGCCCTGGCCGCGGACGCGAACCGGGTGTCGGGTGCGACCTACGACCGGGAGGCGCATCACCGTCTGGCCCGCGAGGTGGCCGGCCGGTGTGCGGTCCTGCTGAAGAACGATCCGGTCGGCGGCGAATCGCTGCTGCCCCTGCGGCCGGGGTCGCGGGTGGCCGTCATCGGCGAGTTCGCGCGTACCCCGCGATTCCAGGGCGGCGGCAGTTCCAGGATCAATCCATTTCGCCTCGACGCCGCACTCGACGAGATGCAGGCCATCGCGGACCACGGCGCGATCTCCTTCGCTCCCGGATTCGCCGTCGGCGCAACCGAATCCGACCCGGACCTGCACGACACTGCGGTGGCCGCGGCCGCGGCCGCCGAGATCGCAGTCGTCTTCCTCGGCCTCGGTGACGACGACGAATCGGAGGGATTCGACCGTTCGGGCTGGGCCTTGCCGGAACCCCAGTTGGCGCTCCTGCGAGCGGTCCTGGACGTCAACCCACGCACCGTGGCCGTCGTGTCGAACGGGGGAGTGGTAGATCTGACCGAGATCGACGAGGCGCCCGCGGTGTTGGAGTCGTGGCTGCTCGGCCAGGCCGGCGGCGGCGCGGTCGCCGACGTCCTGTACGGGCTGGTCGATCCGTCCGGTCGACTGGCGGAGACGATCCCGCACCGCATCGAGGACAGCCCGGCCTTCCTCGATTTCCCGGGAGAGCAGCTCCACGTCCGCTACGGCGAAGGCGTGTTCGTCGGATACCGCTGGTACGACGCCCGCCGTATCCCCGTGCGATACCCGTTCGGGCACGGACTGTCCTACACCACCTTCGATTTCGGCGACCTGGAGGTGTCGGCGACGCGCGACGGAGTGCGGGTGGCTGTGAGGGTGACCAACACGGGTCGGCGTGGCGGCCGCGCGGTCGGCCAGGTGTATGTGGGCCTCGACTCCTCGAGAGTCTCCCGCCCGCCTCGGGAACTCAAGGCGATCGGCGTGGCCGACCTCGAACCGGGCGGTACGACTGTGCTCGACCTCGAGATTCCCAGGTCCGAACTCGCCTACTGGGATCGGGACCTCGACGATTGGGTGGTCGAGTCCGGACGGTACCGGATCGAGGTGGGTGCTTCGAGCCGCGACATCCGCGCGCGTACGGCCGTCGACGTCGAGGGTGATGGGCGTGCGATGCGGCTGGGCCGGTCGGCGACCGTGGGAGAGGTGCTCGAGCACCCCACCGCCGGACCCGTGGTGCGGTCCGCGGTGGCCACGACGATGGGTGTCGAGGACCTCGACCCCACGATGCTGATGCTCGTCTCGTCGTTCCCGATCCGACGGGTCGCGCCGATGCTGGGACTCGACGGCGAGCGGCTGCGAGATCTGCTGGACTAACCGGCCCTTGCTGCCTGACCGACCCTTCCTGCTTGTCGACCCTTGCTGCCTGTCGACCCTGCTGCCGACCGACCCCGCAGGTCAGTGGTCGTGTCGTCGGTGGAGAGTCACCCGCCCGCCGTCGCCCGGCGCGTAGGCGACGCCGCGTGAATGCCAACGCTCGCCGGGTCTCGTCGTCGACTCGACGGTGAAGTCGCGCAAGAGAGTTCGCAGCACGACGTCCATCTCCATCTGCGCGAAAGCCGCCCCGATGCACCGACGGGTACCACCGCCGAACGGCAGCCAGGCCGGGCCGGGAGTGCTCCCGAGGAAACGCTTCGGGTCGAAGCGCTCCGGATCGCGGAAGTGGCGGCTGTCGTCATGGAGCAGCGAGATGGCGACCATGATGTTGTAGCCCTTGGGAATCCGGTAGGGCCCGAGCTCGAGCATGTCGTCGATGACGTGTCGACCGGCGAAGTCGATCACCGGGCGGCTGCGTTGGATCTCGGTGATCGTGGCGGCCATCAATTCGTCACCGCCCGCATCGACCTCGGTGACCAGAGCGTCGAGTATCGCCGGATGGCGTTGCAGCCGTTCGATCGCCCAGGCCAGGGTGGTGGCCGTGGTCTCGTGACCGGCGACGAGGAGGGTGAGCAGTTCGTCGGCGATCTCCGCATCGGTCATCGCCGAACCGTCGTCGTAGCGGCTCTGCACCATCAACGCGAGGATGTCGTCGCGCTCGTCGAGCCGGGAGTCGTTGCGGGCCTGGGTGATCAGTGATCGGACGAGACGGTCATAGGTCGCGCGCCGCGCCGCGAACCGACGTCGTGGGTCGATGCGGCCCAACGCGATCGGGATGTCGGGTATGGTCGCCATCCGCGAGCCGACCTCCACCATCGGCGGGATGATCTCGCGGAGAGTGCGCAGCTCGGTGCCCTGCGCGCCGAACACGGTGCGCAGGATGACGTTGAGCGTCACCCGCATCATCGGCTCGAGCGTCGGGAACGGAGTGCCGATCGGCCAGCTTCGCGACTCGGCCTCCAATTCCTCGGCCACGACAGCCTCATAGAGTCGAATACGCTTGCCGTGCAACGGGGGAGTGAGCAGGCGACGTCGCCGGCGGTGGTCGCCACCGTCGAGCGAGAAGATGGACCCCGATCCGAGGACGCGGCCCAGATTGGGCCGGATGTTGACGACCCGGTCGGTCGACGTGGTGAACAGTTGCCGGGCCAAGGTCGGATCGGCGATCACCACGACATCGCCGAACAGTGGAATCGCGATCGTGAAGACCGGTCCGTGCCGGCGCGCGAGGGTGGCAATGGTCTGCCGCCGGCGGAGCGCGAACCCCAGGCCTTGCACGGCGGCCGGCAGCCGTGGCCCCGGCGGCAGCATCGGCATGACCTCAGTGGCGTGTGCGGTGGTGTGTGCGGTGCTCATCGCCCGCACCCCCTTCCACGGGTGAGCTGGTACATCGGCGTACCACCGAACGGTACGCGAACGTTCCAGCTGGTGGCAAGGGGGTCGTATCGTAGGGGAATGGTTCCCGACACCGTCACGGTCTCCCCGGACGTCGGATCCCCGGTGCGGGGGCGGCTGCTCGAGGCGATGGCCACGTGCGTGATGGAGCGGGGATATCGGGACACCACGGTCGCCGACGTGGTGCGGGTCGCCCGGACCTCGCGGCGGTCGTTCTATCAAGAGTTCGACGACAAGCAGGCGTGCTTCGTCGAGTTGCTTCGCACCACCAACGACGCGATGATCGCGGCGATCTCGGAGAACGTCGATCCTGATGCGGAATGGACCGCGCAGATCCGTCAGGCTGTCGAGGCCTATGTGGAGGTCACCGAGCAGAACCCGGAGATCGCGTGGAGCTGGATTCGCGAACTACCGGCGCTGGGTGAGTCGGCTCGACGCATCCAGGTGGACGCGATGGAGTCGTTGATCGCCGTGCTGGTGCCACTCACCGACACGCCGCGCATGCGGGAGTCGGGCATATCGCCGATGACACACGAGACCGCGGTGATGATCTGGGGCGGCATACGCGAACTGGCGGCGTCCGCGGTGGAGCAGAAGCGGTCGCTGTACACCATCGTGGAACCGGTGGTGGGCGCGTGCATCGCCTTGGTGGGCGCCAACATCGGTCGTTGACGCCCACTGGGCGATCAGCTGCTCGTCAGTGTGGCGAATCGCGCCAGATGGGCGTCCGCCGAACCGAATTCGTACTCGACTGCGGTGAGTCGACGGAAGTAGTGGCCGATGGCCAACTCCTCGGTCATGCCCATCCCGCCGTGTAGCTGGACGGCGTTCTGTCCGATGAACCGGGCCGCGCGACTGGCGGTGGCCTTCGCCGCGGACACCGCCGCAGCCCGCTGGGCGGGTTGCGCGTTCAGCGTCAGGATCGCGTAATACTGTGCGGCGACAGCCTGTTCCAGCTCGATGTACATGTCGACCATGCGATGCTGCAGGGCCTGGAAACTGCCGATCGACTGGCCGAACTGCTGTCGCTGCTTGGCATACTCGACCGTGTCGTCGAAGACCTTGCGCATCGCGCCGACCGCTTCGGAGACCACCGCGGCCGTTGCCTCGTCCCACGCGTGTTCGAGGAGAGGCAGTGCCTCGCCCTCGGTCCCGATCAGCGCGTCGGCGTCGACCCGGACGTCCGCGAAGGTGAGGTCGGCGGCCCGACGATCGTCGATCGTGCGCACGGCGTGCATCGTCAGGCCCTCGGGCGCGCCATCACCGAGGTCCAGGAGGAACAGCGACACTCCGTCGCGATCCCGGGTGTCGCCCGACGTACGGGCACTGACGATCAGATGATCCGCCAGTGGCGCGGTGGTGACGACGGCCTTCGCGCCGTTGATGACCCACGAGTCGCCGGAGCGCTCCGCCCGCGTCGAGACATGATTGAGCATGCCACCCGAACCGTCCTCCACCGCGGCGAGCGCGGTGAGCGCGGTGCCGGCGGCGACCTTCTCGGCGACGGCGGCCGCGCGGGGACTTCCGGTGCGCGCCAGCAGCCGCGCGCCCAGGACGACCGTGTCCACGAACGGTTCGATGACGAGTGCATGCCCGAGTGCCTCGGTGACGACCATCAGTTCTTCGGGGCCTCCGTCGTCCCCGCCGACCGATTCGGGGAGACATGCGCCGATGACGCCGAGCTCGTCGACGAACGACCGCCAGATCTCGGGCTGCCAGCCGGCACCGACCTTGGCCGCCTCACGGCTGGCCTCGAGGTCGTAGCGGGCGCCGAGGAACTTGCTGAGGCCGTCGCGCAGGAGTTGTTGTTCGGGGGTGAGAGTGAAATCCATGAGGTCGGGTTCCTATCCGAGTCCGAGGGTGGCCTTGGCCAGGATGTTGCGCTGGATCTCGTTGCTGCCTGCGTAGATCGAGCCGGCGCGATCGTTCATGTACATCAGTGGCGCGACCGCTTGCCAGGCCTCGCCGCTGACGTAGCCGTCGGCGGGGGGTTCGTAGCGATTGATCGGTCCGCCGGGCGCAGCGGCGTGCGGCTGGTACACGCGGCCGTGCACACCCGCGGCCTCCAGGTCGAGCTCGGTGATCTTCTGGCTGAGCTCGGTGCCGAGGATCTTGAGCATGGACGCCAGCGAACCCGCGTCGCCGCCGGAACTCATCGCCGCGAGCGCGCGGTACTCGAGGACTTCCAGGATCTTGGCGCGCACCCGTGCATCCGCGAGCTTGGCCGCGAACGCCGGCTCCTCGATCAACGGCACCCCCGACGGGCCCGTCATCGCGCCGGCACGCTCGGCGATGTTCTCGGTCATGACCTGCAGGGCGGGCGCCGCAGCGCCGCCGCCGCGCTCGAATATCAGCAGGTACTTCGCCACGGTCCAGCCCTCGTCCACCTTGCCGAGGACGTTGGCCTTAGGTACCCGGACGCCGTCGAAGAACACCTGGGCCTGCACCTGCTCGCCGGACGCCATGACGAGCGGCTGCACCTCGATGCCGGGGGAGGTCATGTCGATCAGCAGGAAGGTGATGCCCTGCTGCTTGCGCTCCTGACGCGAGGTGCGCACCAGGCAGAAGATCCAGTTGGCCTCGGCGGCATGGGTCGTCCAGATCTTGCTGCCGGTGACGACGAAGTCGTCGCCGTCGTCGACCGCGGCCATCGAGAGCGACGCCAGATCCGAGCCGGCCTCCGGTTCGGAGTAGCCCTGGCAGAAGAACACGCTGCCGTCGAGGATGCCGGGCAGGAAGAAATCCTTCTGTTCCTGGGTGCCGAACGCCATGATCGCGTGCGACACCATCCGGATGCCCATCGGCGACAGCGCCGGAGCTCCCGCGAGGATCGATTCGCGGCTGAAGATGTAGTGCTGGCCGAGGCTCCAATCGCAGCCGCCGTACTCGACCGGCCACGCCGGTGCGGCCCAACCGCGTTCGTGGAGGATCGCCTGCCACTTCATCGAGGCTTCGTGATCGGCGTACACGCTGGTTCGCAACCGTCCGGCGGCACGCAGGTCAGGGGTCAGGTTGGCCTCCATGAATTCGCGAACCTCGTCGCGGAAGGCGTTGTCGGCATCCGACCATGTCATGTCCATCTCGAGCTGTCACCCCTGTCTTCGCTGACGCCGTGCTCACGGGCGTGTCACAAGCTGACGTATCAAATATATGTGACACGCCGAATGTACTTGAGGGCGCCTGCCGCAGAAAAGGTCGGAGCCCGGATTGCGCGGGATGAGGGGCGCTCGTCCCACGCGATCCGGGCTCGAAAGGTGACTGCGGTGGGGTGTCGGGCGGGGCAACGCTACGACGGTCAGGCGACGTTCTTGAACGGGTCGTGCTCGGCGATCAGCTTGTCCATGCGGGCGCCGTCGATGCGTGCGCGCACCGATGTCTGTTCCTGCCGGTCGCGCACGACCTTGGCGAGCGTGAACGTGCTCGACGTGAGGAACAGCATCGTGATGGCTAGGAATCCGCGTTGCCACGGGTCGATGGGGAGATAGAGGATGCCGATGACCGCCGTACCGAGGCTGACGGCGAAGGCGATGGCGGCCTGCAGGAAGAAGGCGGCGGTGGTGGGGGCCTGGGGGATCTCGTTGGATGCGCTCATGACGATCAGGTTCCCAGGGGCCGCCCCCGAAGGGATGCGTGTGAATACTCAGGCGGGCTGGGGGGAGCCACCCGAATCGGAGTCGCCGGTGCCGCTACCCGGCGGAGACTCGGCGCCCGAGGATGCGGTTCTGTCGGCCGGTTTGTCGTCACCGGGTTTGTCGTCAGCCGGTTTGTCGTCACCGGGTTTGTCGTCACTGGGCGCAGACGACGACAACAGGATGTCTGCCCAACGCGTCGACGGGTCGATGTCGATGAGCAGCGCCTTCGACATCAGGGTCAGCGGTACGGCGAGGATGGCGCCCAATGGTCCGATCACCCATGCCCAGAACACCAATGACAAGAAGGTCAGTGTGGTGGACAAGCCGACGGCGTCGCCGACGAACTTGGGTTGGATCACCGACTGGATCACGACGTTGATCACGCTGTACACGGCGATGACCACCAGCATCTGGCCCCAGCCCCCGTCGAGGAGCGCCAGGAGTGCCGGCGGGACGAGGCCGATGACGAATCCGACGTTCGGGATGTAGTTGGTGATGAACGAGAGGAGGCCCCAGAGGATCGGCAGCGGGATACCGATGATCCACAGCGCCACCGAGTCGAAGACGGCCACGATGAGACCGAAGACCGTCGACACCAACAGGTAGCTCCGAGTGCCCTGGGCGAAACTCCGGAAGGCTGTGGCGATGTCGGGGCGCATGTCGCTCACCGCTGCGATGCGCTTGTCGAACGACAAGGCGTCGGCCGCCATGAAGAGCAGCAGGGTGAGGACCAGGATCAGTGCAGAGGCGACGGACAGCGTGCTCTCGAGCACTGCGGACACATAGCTCAGGGCCTTCCCGGGGTCGACGTGGGAGATCATCTCCTGCACTTTGTCCGAGCTGATGCCGTGGTCGGTCAGGACCTGCTGGAAGTCGTCGATGAGGCCCTGGAACTTGTCGGTGTACTCCGGCAGGATCGTCGCCAGCCGGGCAACCGAGAAGACGAGAGAGCCGAAGAGGCCCAACAGGATTCCGTACACCGCGAGCAGCGTCGCCAGGAAGGCCAACCAGGTCGGTAGCCCTTTGCGGCGCAGCCACGCCGGAATCGGTTGGACCGCCACCGTCAGCATGAGGGCCAGGAAGATGGGACCCACCAGGCCGGCAACCGCCTTCATGCCGCCGACCGTGACGATCAGACCGGTGACCGACAGCAAGACGATCGTGCCGCGGGGGATGGACCATCCCTTCGGCTCTTCGGTGCCTGCCTGCTCAAGCGTCATTCCCGGGCCTCTCGTGTCGTCCTGGGTGGCGGCGTCCGACTGCGCCGATGGTCGGGACGAATCGTAACCTCCGCCCGGTGGTTTCGGGTCGCCGTGTTCGTTTCGGGTCGGGCGGTCAGCGGCCGGTCCAACGCGGTGGACGTTTGGACACGAAGGCGGTGATCCCCTCGATCGTGTCCTTGCTGACCAGCAGGCTGTCGATGACTTTCGCGGTCGAGTCGATCGCGTCGATCTCGTCGGGGATGGCGCCTGCGGTCTCCATGGCGCGCAGTGACTCCCGGACAGACGTCGGCGATGCGGCGAGGACTTCGGCGGCGACGTCGCGAGCCAGGTTCATCACTTCGCCCGCAGGAGCGATCCGGCTGATCAGTCCGGCGGCGAGCGCTTCGGCGGCGTCGAGGCGGCGTCCGGTGAGGATCATGTCGCGCGCCAGGGCGCCGCCGACCGCGGCCGGCAGACGGACGAGTCCGCCCGCCAGCGCCGCGAGCCCGACCTTGACCTCGGGCAGGCCGAACGTGGCGCGCTCGTCCGCGACGATGATGTGGCACGCCAACGCGATCTCGCAGCCACCACCGAGGGCGTAGCCGTTGACGGCCGCGATGATCGGCTTCGGTAGATGTCGGCGAGAAGTGAGACCGGCGAATCCGTTCTTCGGTACCTCCAGTCCGGCACCCGCGGTCTGCGACAGATCGTTGCCCGCGGAGAACGCGGCGTCGCCGGCTCCGGTCAGGATCGCCACCCAGAGATCCGGGTCGGCGAAGTATGCGTCGAACACCTCGTCGAGCTCGGCGTTGGCCGCGGGATGCAAGGCGTTTCGGGCGGCGGGACGATTGATCGTCACCTCCAGCAGGTGACCGTCGCGACGGATCTCGACGTGGTCGTACGACGTCCGGAACGACGGCGAACTCGGCGGATGGCGACGCAGCATCGCTGCCCGGTCGGTGAACACCCGGTTGCCGCGGGCCGACGACCGCACATGGATCCTGCTGCCGATCGCGTGATCTGCGGCGAGCAGGTCGAACATCGCGTCGTCGTCGGCGTGGACGTTCGCGATGAATCGCGCGTCGTCGCCGAGACGGCCGATCACGATGCCCGTGCGTTTCCCGTCCCGTCCCGGGATGACGGTGAACGACTCGAGCGTCGCCGGGCCGTCGGCGTAGTCGCGTGTCTGTACCGCCGGAACGGTATCGAGGAGTTCTTGCACTCCTGCCGAGTCGTCGGTCACCCATGGCGTCGGCCGCGTGCTGTACACCCCGGCCGAGGTCTTGCTGAGAACACCGCCGTTGGCGACGACGAGGGCATACGAGTCCGGTGTGCTGCGGCAACGGTCGACGGCCTCGGCGATCGCGTGCATCGAGTAGTTGTTGCCCGGCCCCCCGAAGAACGGCAGGCCGCCGGTCAGCGTCAGACCGCGTCGGTCGTCCCCGCCGAGCGCGAGCGGGTCGATCACGTTGGACACCGCGATCGGGAAGCAACTGTAGATGTCCAGGTGGTCGACCTCGTCGAGGTCGACCTCGGCGACCTCGAGGGCATGCCGCACCGCGGCTGCAGCCGCCGGTCCCGTGCTCAGGTCCGGGCGCTTCATGAGAGTGCGTTCCCGGGTGTCGGCATGGCCGTGAAGGAATACCCACCGCGACGTATCGATCCCGAGGTCGCGCGCCGTCCCCACCGACATGATCACAACGGCCGCTGCCTGATTGACCTGGTCGCGGGCAACGATCAATCGGCTGTACGGGTCGGCGACCACCCGGTTGCTCTCGTCGACGGTCACCAGTTCCTCCGCACTACGCGCCACCGGTGCGGCGGAGTGCGGATTCGTCGCGGCGATGCGGGACATCGGCGCAAAGAGTTCACCCATCCTGCGCGCGTATCGCCCGCGGGACTCGCCGAGCCGGTGACGACGCGCATTCTCCAGTACCGCGTACTGCATCAACGGCGACAGAAAGCCGTGCTTGGCCTCCTGGTGGGAGGTGAGCCCGGCGATCGCATAACCACGATCCTCGAGCTGGCCACCGACCTCTTCGGTGAAGTCGGGTCGTTCGTCGTCGGCGACGGTCGACACCAGATGCCGAACGGTCGACATGACCTCGGCGCCGAACACGACTGCCGCCGAGCATCGTCCGGCGTCGATCTCGCCGGCGAACTCGGTCACCAGGCTTTGTGGACTCTGACCGCCCGTCACGCCCAGCACGGCCCGGCGGGGATCCATGCCGATCCGCTTCGACACCGCGCGTGGCATGTTGTCCGGGCGGCCCAGCGGTGACGATGACAACGGGCTCGATTCCTCGAAGGTGCGAACCCCGACGACGGTGTCGATCTCGGCGGCTATGGACGGCACGCGTGCGCCGGTGTCGGCCATGGCCGATTCGACGGCCCGAGCTGCCAGGTCCGCCTCGCACAGTCCGTGGTAGCCGGAGTCGCCCAGGCGTTCCGACGCTTGACCGACCCCCACGATGACGGGCGTGGACGGGTCGAGGGCTTCGGTGGGAACAGATGTCGACATGGGTTCCATTAATCCACCTGAGGTGATGGCTCCGCCGCGCGACCCCGGAACCTGCTGCGCCGCGACGCTGGACGGCCGACTATTACCGGAATACTATGATTACAAGTAATCATCCGGACGTAGGAGGAACGATGTCCGAGACGCAAGCAGGCGTGACCGGGTGGCTCGCGGGACGACTTCCCGATGGCCTGTTCACGGAGGCGCCAGAGGTCCGGGTGGATCGTGAGGAGATCACCATCGTCGGCACGATCGCACCGCCGGACGTCGAGGCAGACGCCGATGCGACGGCGACCCGACAGGCCGAGGCGGGTCGCATCTCGCGGTTCCGCGAATCGACACGGGATCAGCGGATCAAGATCGCCCGCGAAGCCGAACACCGCTTCGATCGAAAGGTCGCGTGGGGTGTGCGGTGCGGTGACTCCTCTCAATTGTTCACGCATCTCGCGGTGCCGGTGATGACGAGGCTCCGCCAACCGCAGCGCCAGGTACTCGACACCCTGGTCTCGGCGGGTGTAGCGCGGAGCCGGTCCGACGCATTGGCGTGGTGTGTGAAACTCGTTGGTCAGCACACGGATTCGTGGCTGGACGAGCTTCGCGACGCCATGCGCCGGGTGGACGAGGTCCGAGACGCCGGTCCCACGGTCGACTGACGGGGCCGCTCGCGAGTCACGCCGCGGAACCGTGTTGGCCCCCCGACGGCGGTGTCGCGGACCGCGCACCGCGCCGACCTGGTGAAGGGTCGGGCCGTGGCCGTCGGGTGCGCGACACCGGTTGGTGGCGTGGGTGTTTCACTCTGTGGAGTTGTCAAGGTACGGATGCGGTCCCGACCGGGTCGGGTGCGGTCTTGTTGATCGGGTAGCCGCCGAGCCGCTGGGCGAGGTGGCGTATCGAGATCTGTGGGGCGCCTAGTGCTGGGGCAGGGTCAGGCGGCGGCGGGCAGGTTGTCGAGGTTCAACGTTCGTCGGTTGTGGGCGGGCAAGGGTCGGCGCTGCGGGTCGACGGTGGCTGGTGGGATGAGCCAGGGGTGGTGGTCGGCGCCGATGATGACGTCCCAGCCGTTGTGGTGGATGTCGGTGTGGCAGGCCGGACACAGCAAACACCCGTTGTCCAAGGAAGTTTCGCCGCCATCGGCCCAGTGGATGATGTGGTGGGCGTGGGCTCGGGTGGCGGGTGCGCCGCATTTGATGCAGCCCTGATCGCGTACGTGTAGGGCGCGTCGCAGGTGGGCGGGGAACAGGCGCTGTTCGCGGCCGATGTCGAGGGGGACGCGTTCGCCGTCGACGATCATGGTGGTGATGCTGCTGTCACACGAGAGGCGGCGCAGGGTGGCGTCGGTGATCGATCCCATGAACTCCAGGCTGGACTGGTCGGGTGTGTCGGCGGGAACGGTGAGCAGGACTTGGGTTTTGGGTGCGGACATGGCGCCGGCGGTGTCGATGCGGGCGGCGATGTCGAGCAGGGTGTCCAGGGCGTCGGCGTGGCGTCGCGCGGTGGTGCGCAGGTCGGTGCGGCCGTCGGGTTCGGGTCGTGGCTTGCCGAGTGCTTCGAGGGCGGCGGTGAGTTTTTCGCCGACTTCGACGTCGAGGTCGGCGGTGAGGTGCAGGCGGCCGTCGTCGTCGATGTGGGTGGCGAGTTCGTTGAGTTCGCGGTCTTCGGCGGCGGGCAGGCCGTCGGTGTCGTCGGCGAGTTGGTTGCCCAGGGTGCGGGCACGTTTGTCGATGTCGGCGGGGGTGGCGCCGGAGAAGTACTGTCCGAGAAGGTCGGTCACGTGGTTTAGACGCAGCGCGTCGTCGATCGGTTCCGTTGATCTGCTGGCGATGTGGCTGACTCCGCGGGCGATGGCGTCGACGTGTTCGGCGGAGATGGCGCCGTCGGTGGCGTGGGCGTCCAGGGTCGGTAACGCCTCCAGCGATCCGGCGATACGCAGGAGCCGTTGGGCGACCGATGGTGCGAAGCCCATCACGATGAGCAGTTCGCGGGTGCTGCGGCCGTGGTCTCTGGCCACGCCGAGCCGTTCCAGCATGCCGGCGAGGCGTGCGGCGTGATGGTCGATGAGATTGCGCATCGTGAGGACGCCCTGCATCGCCTCGAACGCGTCATGACCCGAAAGGTCATCAACACATAGGTCGCGTAATAGATCGCTGATGGTGGTGAGATCCCCCGAAGTTCTCATGCCTCCAGAGTACACGAACATATGTTCGAATCAAGGTGAATTGTGAAGTGGTGCAAACACATCCAGCACCTTCAGTGAACAGCGGTAGACCGTGGTGGACTGCAGTGAACAGAAATCACATTGGCCCCATCAGGGGCGAGGTCGCCGGCCGGTCACGACTGCAGCGCCGGTCGCCGCCTGATCTCGCTGCGGTAGATGACGACACCGAACAGCATGGTCTGGACGATCTCGTCGGCGAGATAACTGTCGACATCCAGTGGGTACCGGGGCGTGTTGTCGTCGAGGTGAACGACGAGTGCGGACGACAGGTTCTCCACGTTCAGCTCGAATGTCTCGCCACCGAGGTCGGTGATACGTGCACACCCCACGCCGTCCCAGGCGTCGATCCGCGCCCAATGCCTGATCCCGCATCCCTCGACGGCCTCGATGAGCAGTCTCCTGGCGAATCGTTCCGACATTGCCAACTCCTCTTCCCGGTGGTGGCCCTTGGCCCATGCTGCACCGGAGTCGGCGCCCTCGGGCGTGAACGCACAGATCCGTCGGTCACGGTGCCGTGCGCGATGCGCTACCGTTCGACCATGGAGCGCATGGCGCCCGCCGACGCGCGGACGTACTGGATGTCGAAGGTGATACCCAGCGACCAGTTCCTGCTGTATGCCTTTGAGTACCAGGATGTTCCGCTCGGGGACCTCGCTGACGGACTCCGCCGACGCGCGGCGACGATCCCGGACCTGAACATTCGGGTCCTGGACATCCCCGGCTCCCTCGACCGCCCCATATGGGTCGAGGATTCCGTCGACGACGAGCAGGTCGTCGTTCACCGCGGCATGCTGTCCTGGCCGGAATGCCTGGTGAAGCTCGGTATGGTGATGGCCGATCAACTGCAACCGGCCCGACATGCTTGGCGTATCCACCTGTTCGGGCCCGTACCCGATTCTCCGCGTGGCCGGGGCATCGTCGCGGTGCTACAGGTCTGCCACGCACTGGGAGACGGCCGCCGCAGCTCGGAGATCGCACGGCAATTGTTCGACCCGCAGGAGCCTCCGCCAGACTGTCGGTCGCCCATGACCTCGCGGCTCCCGTCCTCCGTCGTCGCCGCGGGTGCCGCCGTGATCGGCTGTGTGACCCTTCCGATTCGAGTCGGGCGGATGCTCTGGCTGGGGGCGCGCGCATATCGTACGGTCCGTGATCGGCCGCCGACGCGAGCGCCCGGCTACCCGACGACCGTGCTGAACAATCCGCCGGGACCCGACCGGTCCCTGCGGGTTCTCGTCGTCGATCGCGACACCTTCTCATCGAGCCCGACCGTGACAGTCGGCGCGTTGACCGCGATTTCGGTCGCCCTCGAGCGGTACCTCGACCTCCGTGGCGCGTCCGCCGGCGCCGAACTGACCATCGGGCGCAGCAATCAGTCGAGCTCTCGCAACAATTTTCGCAATGCCGGGATCGATCTCCACCTCGAGGTCGACGATCTGGCACAACGATCCGCGGCCATCGCGGACGAGATTGCTTCTGCCCGTGACCTCGACGACGAACCCGCGCGAACGGCGCAACGACGGGCCGACGACGCCGTCCCGGCGATCCTGACCCACTGGGGTACACGGCAATTCGACATCACCGCTCACCCCGATCGGGTCACGGGCGTGACGGTGGTGTCGTCGGTGTACCGCGGGGCTGCCGACCTTCGCCTCGGTGGCGGCCGAGTTCTGTTCACGAGCGGGTTCCCGGCCCTGTCGCCCGCACAGGGTCTCACTCACGGCGTCCACGGGATCGGCGACACCGTGGCCATCTCGTTCACCACGAGCCCGCGCATTCTGCCGGATGTCGACACCTACCTCGGATACCTCGACGAGGGGATCGATGCCGTCCGCGCGATCGATCAGGACTCGGATTCGTCGCCGCGAGAGTAGCCGTTGCGTTCGGACCCGTCGGTGATCGACGGATTCGACGAGCCACCGCGAGATCCGCGGGTCAGTCGCTTGGGCAACCGGTCGGCGAGTCCGCCCAACGGCGCGACCGTCTGGTTGAGGAGTTCCACCGTTTCCGACAGTTCGTGAACGGTGTCCTGCATCGCGAGCAGATTCGGCGCCAGCTGCCCGATCACCTCGGTGAGTTCGGTGATCCGGTCCAACGGTCCGCCCGGCGCGATCGCGCGTTCGACTGCGCCGTCCGCGCCGACGAGTTGGTCGAGGAGACCTCCATCAGCGGCCATCCGGTCGAGAACCCCGCCGTCGGCGGTCACCTTCTCCATCACGCCGTCGGGTGCGGTCAGCTTGTCGACGATCCCGCCCTGCGACGTCAGCCGTTCGAGGATGCCTTCGTTCTCGGTGAACTGGTCGACCACCCCACCGGGACGAGTCAGTCGGTCCAACGGGCCGTCTTTCGCGGTGAGCCGCACCAGGATCCCACCCTCCTCGGTCATCTGGTCGAGGAGGCCGCCTTTCGCCGTCAGCTTCTCGAGCATGCCGTCCGGTGCGGTCAGGCGGTCGATCACCCCATCCGGGTTCAACAGTCGCTCCAGCGGACCGCCGGCGGCGAGAATCCGGCCGAACGGACGATCCGGGCCGAGTAGTTCGGCGAGTTGGTTCAGTAGGGCGATGGGGGTGCGGGCGTTCCCGAGTTCGTCGCCTGACAGCCCCAACGCGGAATTGACCTCGTGCTGGACGCTGTTGGCGGTGAGCCGGGCGATGGACACCGCCGACTCGGCGGCGGTGAGGACGACCCCGGTGACGGCGAAGCCGAGCCGAAACGGCAACTCGACGACGCTGCGGGAACCATCGGTGGTCTCATCCATGACCATGACATTAGGTGATGGCAGGATCTGGCGGGAGCCCCTGCTCGCATCTCGCGCGAACGCGATGCTCAGCTCTTCTTGGCTGCGGCCTTGGCCGCCTTCTTGAAATCCCGGACCTTCTGCAGGGATACCGGGTCCGTCACGTCGGCGACCGAGCGGAATCCGGCCTTGCCGTAGTCGCCCACAACCTTGGTCCACCCGGACGGCTTGACGCCGAGCTGCTTGGCGAGGAGTGCGGTGAAGATCTTCGCCTTCTGGTCACCGAAACCCGGCAGTGCCCGGATCCGGTCGAACAGGTCGGCACCCGAGGCCGCCTCGGTCCAGATCCGCTCGGTGTCACCGCCGTACTGGTCGACGACGACCCGCGCCAGGGTCTGCACCCGTCCGGCCATCGACCGCCCGTAGCGGTGGATCGCCGGTGGCGTCGCGCACAGGTCGGCAAACGCCTCCGGATCGGCGTCTGCGATGGCCTCGGGGTCCATGGTCCCGAATCGATCGCGGATCTTGGCCGGACCGGCGAAGGCACGCTCCATCGGGAACTGCTGGTCAAGCAACATCCCCGTCAGCAATGCGAAGGCGTCGCTGGACAACAGGGCATCGGCGGCCGGGTCCTGGGCAATCTGCAGATTCGCCATGGGCTCATAGTAGTGACCCCTAGACTCAGGGCCCATGGGGATCGAGCGACGGGGCAGTGGACGCAGGGGCAGTGGACGCAGGGGCCGTGCGACACGACTCGGTGGTGCTGTCGTCGCCGCCGTGGCGGTGGTCGCCGGCGGCCTGACCGCCGGCGCAGGCGGGACGTCGGCGATTCCGGAGTACACCGAACCCAACCTCGTGAAAACCCTGCGGTGCGACAGTGCCAACCCGCTGCCGGGCCCGCGGATCCCGATCTGGGTCGACGTGTTCAACCAGATCCCCTTCCCGGCCGACGGCCTTCCGGGCCCCGCGATCTCCTTGATCGCCTCGAACCGCGCGCAACCGGGAATTCTCGACTACACCATCGAGACCCGCGTGAACTGGCGCAATCTGGCCACCGGTCGGACCGGAACGGTGAACGTGCCCACCCGGGCGCGGACCGTGACCTGGCAGGCGGACCTCCACCCGGGGCCGGGGCCGGTGGCCTTCACGGTCCATCAGAAGATCGGGGTGATGGCGTTCGTCCCGATGGTCAACGCCCGGACATCGTCGTGCGGGGGCCGGGCGACCGCCTGACCGACCGACACCCGAGCGGGGCCGCACACCCGAACGCTGTCGTTTCGATATCGAAAGCACGGGAATACCCGGAGCGACGAGCAACGGCTAGTAGCGTGGCGCAACATACGCCCCAGCGGTACGGCGGAACACGACGGTGAGGACACGGCAGATGGCGCAGTCGCACAATCCCGAGGCAGCCGAGCAACACACAGCGAAGGTCATCGGTGTCACCGTGGCCGCCGCGGTCGGCGGGTTCCTCTTCGGTTTCGACAGTTCCGTCGTCAACGGCGCGGTCGAATCCATCGAGGACACTTTCGAACTGCACGAGCTGATGACCGGGTTCGCTGTCGCGATCGCCCTCCTCGGGTGCGCTCTCGGTGCCTGGTTCGCCGGACGACTGGCCGACGTGTGGGGTCGCAAACGTGTGATGCTGCTCGGTTCGGCGCTGTTCATCATCAACTCGATCGGCACCGCGTACACCCAGACGGTGCCCGATCTCCTGCTGTGGCGGGTGCTGGGCGGCATCGGTATCGGAATCGCATCGGTGATCGCCCCGGCCTACATCGCCGAGATCGCGCCCGCCCGGTATCGAGGTGCACTGGGTTCGCTGCAGCAGTTGGCCATCACGATGGGCATCTTCTCCGCGCTCCTGTCGGACACACTGCTACAGGATGCCGCCGGGGGACCGGAGAACGACCTGTGGTGGGGCCTGGAGGCGTGGCGGTGGATGTTCCTGGTGGGCGTGGTACCTGCCGCCGTGTACGGCATCCTGGCGCTGCTGATCCCGGAGTCACCGCGCTATCTGGTCGGACGCAACCGGGACGAAGAGGCGGCACGCATCCTGCAGGACGTCACGGGCGAACCGAATCCGCTCGACCGGGTCAAGGAGATCCGGATCACGGTCAAGCGCGAGGCGCGCACCTCACTGAAGGACATCAGGGGGCCGTCGTTCGGTTTGCATCCCCTTGTGTGGGTGGGTATCTGGCTCGCCATCTTCCAGCAATTCGTCGGCATCAACGCCATCTTCTACTACTCGACCACGCTGTGGCAGTCGGTCGGGTTCAGCACCGATCAGGCGTTCGCGACATCGGTCATCACTGCGGCGATCAACGTCGGGATGACGTTCGTGGCAATCCTTTTCGTCGATCGGATAGGGCGCCGCAAACTCTTGCTGAGTGGTTCGATCGGGATGTTCGTCGGTCTGGTGATGGCGTGTGTCGCGTTCACGCAGTCGGCCTATCTGCAATCCGGGATGGTCGGCGACGTGCAATGCACGCCCGGCAACACCACTGCCGATTGTCTGGCGCTGCCCGACCCCTGGGGTCCGATCGCCCTCGTGGGCGCCAACCTCTTCGTGATCTTCTTCGCCGCCACCTGGGGCCCGGTCATGTGGGTGATGCTGGGTGAGATGTTCCCCAACCGGATTCGCGGTGTCGCGCTGGGCGTGTGCACCGCCGCGAACTGGCTGGCCAACTTCACGATCTCGATGCTGTTCCCGGAGGCGAGTGAGACCCTCGGCCTCGGATGGGTCTATGGGTTCTTCGCGATCTGCGCGGCCGCGTCGTTCTTCTTCGTGCGATCCAAGGTCGAAGAGACCAAGGGTATGGAACTCGAGGAGATGGATGCCGCCGCCGACTCCCGCCTGAGCCGGCTCGAGGCGATGCGATCGGCGAAGGGCGAGCGGTGATCCGACAGTCGTCCCCGAATCCAGATTGTCTCAGTCGTCGGCGAGCCCGGTGACGAGCAACCACTGCGCAGCGAAATAGCTTGCCAGTACCCACGCCTCACCCGCGACGGCCAGGCGGCGGTCCCGGACGAGGTGTCGACGGTTGATGATGGCCAGATCGGACGTCAGGAAGAACAGACCCCCGGCACGCATCTGCGGTTGGGGCCGGTCGATGCCACCGGCCGTCGCCGACATCAACGCCAGCGTGTTGCCGTAGCCGCCGAGGACGGGCAGCAGGCGCGGACGGTGTGCCGCCAGCACGGTCGCTGATTCCGCGAGAACGGCTGTCCGCGCCAGCATTCCGGCGACTGACGGCCGTGCACCGCGCCGGAGCATCGCGCCGGTCAGGCACAGCTGGGCGCCCGCGAAGAACGAGGCCCCGACCCGCAGGTGGCGATCGGATTCCGCCGGCTCCTCGGCGAACTCCTCGAGCAGCATCGCGCGATCGCCGGCGATCGAGAACGCCACCGCGCCCGCCAGGAGCGCATTGTCGGCGACCGACCTCCTGCGGGCGCCGAGTGCGGTACGAACTCCCAACAGGGCGAGGGGGAGTGGTTTGGTGATCGCGGCCAGGCGACGCCGATGTGCCGCTCCCGCGACCGTCGCCAGCGCGGCCGATGCCGCATAGGACACCGGGCCGGTGGCATGTCGTACCCACGAGTCGAGCACGGGAGTCCGCTTGGTCACCGGCCCGCCAGGCGGGAGACGAACCAGCGCATGTCGTTGTCGGACAGTGCCTCCGACTGCTGCTGGTTGATCGCGAGGTACGTACGTGCGGTGACCTGGCGGTCGGCGTTCTGGGCGTCGTTGAGGTACCGCAGCGACAATGGGACGACGACGTTCTGGTCGAACAGGCTCTGGGTCATCATCACCGGTCGGGTGAACCCCTTTATGGGAATCGTGTGGGTACGGGAGACGACGTCGAGGAGCTGGCCGTTGCCCGACAGGGGCTGGCGGAAAAGCGATCCGAGGGTCGACCCACCGAACTCGCGGGTCAGGTCGTCGGCGCACACCTGGGTGGCGCGCTCGAGCCACTTGATGCCCGCATCGGTCAGGAACGGGTCGAGGTCCACCGTCGTGCGGGCGTTGCGAATCGCGCTGAGAGTGAACATCACGTCCGACTCGACGCCGTCGGGCATCGCGCCGGTGTCGGGTCCGAGGCCACCGATCAGTGTGTCGAACTCGACCGGGATCGACGAGACCGCGGACCCGCGGTAGTCGAGCTTCGGTCCCTGCACCCGGGTGCCGGTGCGGGCCAGTTCGATTGCCGCCGTGGCCCCCTGGCCCTCACCGACCACGACCCACCGGCGACCGAGATTCTCGGCGACGTCACGGCTGGCGCGTACCGCATCGACGATGTTCCGCGTCGTCGTGTCGGTGTCGAAATACTCCGGCGTACCCTGCGTGCCCAAGCCCGCATAGTCCGGCGTGACCACGGCGTAGCCGCGGTCGAGCCACCGGGTGATCTCGTCGCGATCGCCCTTCGTCGGTTGCGTGGACGGCGCACATCGGTCCGCGATGCCCCGGCTCCCATGCGCCCAGACCAGGATCGGCCAGCCGCTCGTGGGGGCCTGTCCCGACGGAACCTGAACCGCCGCGGTGGACAGGCGAGGCTCGCGATCGGTGCCGGTGCTCCAGTAGGTGAATGCTGCGCCGGAGCCGGCTTTCGAGGTCAAGCGGTTCTGTGGCAGCGCACGGTTGGCAAAGACCGAACCTGCCGGGCCTGCGGCGGGGGTGGAGCCGGGAGCGACGGGTGCGGCAGTCGCGACGGTGGTCGCCGTGCCGGTCATCAGCAGTACGGCTGCGGCCGCGGGCACCGCGGCTCGGAGTGCGAGCCGGCGTGCCGGCACGCGGCGCGATTGGTGGCTGGACATCTGCTGTTCTCTTCGTCAGGAGGCTCGTCAGGACTCGACCATGCCCACCGCGGGCAAGAAGTAGCACATGCGGCCGTCATTGCGCGCCGTGCCGTACACCGCCGACAGGATGGTGCCGTCGCCGGTCTGCACCGGTGCCAGGCGTACTCCCGAGAGCACGGGCATCATTCGAAGCATCGGTGCGTCGCTGATCGGTTCGAGGTCGGCGAATCCGCCCTGCAGCGTGGCGACGTTGAACCATGCCACCTGCATCTCACCGTCGGTGACCTCACCGGTCGCGGCCGGCACGAAGGCGTACGCGGTCTCGCCCTCGTCGACGAGATTGAGCTTCGGTACCTCGATGCCGAGCAGTTCCTGCAGCGGGGCGAGCGGCTCGGACGCCAACGGCCACGGGCCGGCAACCGCGCCCGCGCCAGCGGTCACCAGTCCGAGCGGATTGTCGGCAGTCGGCTCGGTGCAGAACGGTGAGATCGCGGGAGTGAGCGGCTGGATGCCGAGAGTCCGCAGCAAGGCCAGCGGATCTGTTTCCGCCACGGGCGCCGAGCCCTCCTCCGCGACGAGTTGTTCGGTCGAGAGCTGGCCCACGCTGGTCATGATCGCCGTGGCCGCATCGAGTGCCATCCGGTCGACGCCGGCGTCCTTGAGCAGTCGCACCGCGGCCGCGAGCTCACTGTCGAACGGAATGGCCGGCAGCGTCAGCGTGTTCGGCTCCACGACCGGTGCAGCCGTCGCGGTTCCGACGGCAGGTGGGGCACACAACCCGGTGGCCGCGGCTACGACGACAGCCGCGGTACCGGCCCGGAGACCGTATGAGCGACGGGGACGATGTGCCCGCGCGATGCCCAGCATGATCCTTTTTCTCCATTCGACGACCGGCACCACCGACACGCCGGTGGTGTTGCTTCTGTGGTGTTGCTTCTGTGGGGTGTTACTTCTGTGACAGATGTTGCTCAAGTTAAAAGAGAGCATGAGCGGTCGCCAACGTGCAAGTTGTGAGTCCGAGATGTGACTTCGCCGCGATCCACGGGCGACCGACGCTGCCTGGCGCCGAGAACGACGACACCCCCGGGCGAACCGCGGCGGTTTCAAGGGGTCGACGCAACACTGCCTGTTCTACTGGGTGGTGATTAGATCACGCAGACGCTCGGCTGGGGTATCCCAGCCGAGCGTTTTGCGTGGGCGGCCGTTGAGCTCCTGCGCGACGTGCTCGAGATCAGCCGGACCGTAGACGCTTAGGTCGGTGCCCTTGGGGAAGTATTGGCGGAGCAGCCCGTTGGTGTTCTCGTTGCTGCCGCGCTGCCAGGGACTGGCCGGATCGCAGAAGTACACCTGCATGTCGGTCGCGACCGCGATCTGCTTGTGTCGGGCCAGTTCGGCGCCCTGGTCCCAGGTGAGCGACCCGCGTAGGTGCGCGGGCAGGTCCTTCATCGCGGTGATGAGTGCGT